>JAZSED010000011.1:0-16297 GCA_045531495.1 Acutalibacteraceae bacterium | reverse complement strand
CAACGGTATAATACCGTGCCGCTGTATCTGGCTTGCGGCGAGCGGGAATATACCCACGAGGAATGGGTTTCCTTCGCACGCAGCGGCGTGCGTGATAGGGTGAGCCTGGTGGGTCATCGCGAAACCTTCCTCAAAACGGTTGCGGATATTTGCGAGCAGGTGCATCAGCAGAAAAATATGATCGTTTTGGCGCGCGCTAACAAGGTGGTAACCTTCAGCACGTCCCAGACCTTTGACCCGCAAAGCGGCGAGGCGTGTATTCGCTTGTTTGACTTTGGTACAGAGGTTGCGGTGGATGCCGAGGACAGCAAAAATATCCTCAGCAACATCTCCAAACCGAACGTCGCCTTTGCTGATGTTATCGGTGCGGAGGATGCGAAAAAAGAATTGCAGTTCTTTGTCAACTATCTGAAAAACCCGAAGAAATTTGCGGGTGCGCAGCCGCCTAAAGGTGTTATTCTGTACGGCCCGCCCGGTATCGGTAAAACCATGCTCGCCAAAGCAATGGCAAGCGAGTCGGATGTGACCTTTATTTCTGCGGTCGGCAGCCAATTCCGTAAGCAGTATACCGGCTCGGGCGGCGAAGCGGTGCGCGATTTGTTCCGTGTCGCACGTAAGTATGCGCCCAGCATTGTGTTTATCGACGAAATTGACGCCATTGCTAAGCAGCGTACGGGCGGCGAAAGAGGTTCCGAGGAGGTAGAAGCCACCTTGACCGCGTTGCTCACCGAGATGGACGGCTTTAAAAAGGACACCACCAAGCCGGTGTTCGTGTTGGCTGCCACCAACTTTGACGTGCAGCCCGGCAGTGCGAGAAGCCTGGATGATGCGCTGATGCGCCGCTTTGACCGTCGTATTTTTGTGGATTTGCCCAACCGCGACGAGCGTGTGCGGTACTTGAAGGAACGCACGGCGAGAAATCCCGCGTATCAGTTGACCGCAGAAAAGTACGAAAGTATTGCTATCCGTTCTACGGGTATGAGTCTTGCGGCGTTGGAATCCATTTTGGAGCTCTCCTTGCGTATGGCTATTCGCGACGGTGACGGCAAGGTAACCGATAACATATTTGACGAGGCCTTTGAAACCTTTAACAGCGGTGAACGCAAAGAATGGGATATTGCCACCCTTGAGAGGGTTGCACGTCACGAAGCGGGACACGCTTTCCTGTGTTGGCAGTACGGTGAAACGCCGTCCTACCTGACCGTTGTGGCGCGCGGCGACCACGGCGGGTATATGCAGCACGGCGACCGCGAGAAAAAGCAGTTGTATTCCCGAAATGACCTGCTTGCACGCATTCGCACCTCGTTGGGCGGCCGTGCAGCAGAGATTGTGTATTACGGTGAAGAAGACGGTGTGTCTACGGGTGCGTCGGGTGACCTGGAAAACGCCACGCGTGTCGCGCGCGCGATGCTGTGCGGATTTGGTATGGAAAAAGACTTTGGTTTGGCGGTTGTTGAGCCGAGCGGCGTTATGGCAGAAACCGTGCATGCGGCTGTAAATGCTATTCTGTCCGAGCAGATGGAGAAGGCGATTGCTTTGATTGCGGAAAACAAGGATAAAATCGACCTGCTTGTCAAAGAGCTGATATCGAAAAACCATATGTCGGGTGACGAAATTGCGGCGGTTTTGCGTCAATAAGACACAGGGAGGAAACAGATATGCTTGAGAAAGACCTCATATATTGGGGCCAATGGGCTATTCTAGCGGTGGCTGCTACCGTAATTTTGGCAATTGCGTATCACTTTTTATATCCCAGAGCGGCGCGACCGTTTCCGCTGTTCCGATTGATAGTTGTAGGGCTGTTTGTGGCGATGACACTGCACTATATCCCCATTTTGCAGAATGACACAACAAACGGCGTTATTACACCGCTGAAAACGGTTGCTTTAGCGGCATATCGGTCATTGCGTGTGTTTCTGGTGGACGGTGAATGGGAAAACACCGTTTTGGTGCTAAGCACTATCACAAACGGGGAGTATTTGTGGGTGAAAAACATATATGAGGCGGTGTGTCTTGTCGAATTGGTAGGCGCACCGATCCTCAGTGCCACCTTCTTGCTTACCTTTTTCAGCGGCGTTACCGCACGACTGCGGTACTTCTTCTCATGGATTTCTCCCGTATATGTGTTTTCGAAGTTGAATGCGCAGTCGCTTGCTTTTGCAAAGAGCGTGCGCAAAGAACGCCCGCACGCTGCAACCATCGTATTTACCGATGTGTTTTACGAGAACGGGGATGACGATTACGAATTGCTGTGCGAAGCGAAGGATTTGCGCGCGATTTGTCTGAAGCGGGATATTACCCATTTGTGGTTTGGTCTCGGGTGGTGGAAAAAGGTCACCTGTCTTGTTATCGGCGATGACGAATCGGAGAACCTTGCACAAGCAATGGCACTGACCGAAAAATGGAAAAAGCGCAGACGCACAGCCATATATGTGTATGCGACCTCGGTTGGCAGCGGTTACATTATGGATTCGATGGAAAAGGGCGACCTTTTGGTGCCCCCCTCGCTGAAACGGCGTTTGAGACGTGAGATGGGTATCAACAAAAAGGTCATAAAGCAAGACAAACAAAAGCAAGACGCAAGACAAAAACAATTGGCGGAAGCCATCCAAAACAACAGCCCGACAAGACCACAGAGAGAAATACAGGACAGCGGTGTTTCCGCCGAGAAAATAGCAGATTTGTTTAGCGGCGGTGTGTACACAAAAGGTTTGTACCCGCTTTCCGGCGGCTTTTCGGTTACGCGTATTGACAGTGTGTATAATATTGTTTTGGACACGTTTCGCAAATCCGACGTTTTTAGTCTGTGCAACGAGGCTTGCGGGGAGAAAGACAAGATTATCTCTTTGATGATTGTCGGTATGGGCGAATACGGTAAACAGGTATTCAAAACCGCTTTGTGGTATTGCCAGATGGAAGGCTATCGTCTGGAAATCAACGTCATAGACAGCGGTCGCGACAAAAAAGGTATCAAGCGCGATATTGAAGAGGTGCTGCGTCATGAATGTCCCGAAATCTTTTTAGATAAAGGGGAAACGGAGGACGGCGAGGCGCAGTATGACGTAACAATCTTTAAGGATATTGATTGCTTCTCCTCGTCGCTGGAAGATGTTTTTGAAAAAAATCAAGTGCGTCTGCGCCGCACGCTGATGGCGTTTGTGGCGCTTGGCGATGACGATAAGAATATCGAAGCGGCTATCCTGCTGCGCAAATTGTTTGACCGCCTGCACAGCAAAACCAACGGCGACTATAAGGCGCTGTCCGAACTGCGCGCGTTTGATCCCAAACAGGCGGAAAGAAAGGATAGACCGCGGATATATGCGGTGGTATACGATGACCGCAAAGCCAAGAATCTGAATATCAATCGCGACGATGAGGATGATTCGTATCTTGTGGATTATAAAGGGGTCCCGTATCACATACACTGTATAGGCAACCTCTCCACGCACTACTCATACACCAAGCTGCTTGAAAACCAGCAAACCGAATGGAAGGCATTTTTGCACCATACGCAGTGGGTGAGCGTGGAACGGACCATTCGACACTGGTTGGGGCACCCAAAGAATTGGGAACTGTGCAAACAGGTTTTAGAGAGTGCAAGCAGGGATTTGCAAAAACGGAGTGAGCAGTTAGGCAATATGCAAGCCGCCTTGCAGGAGGACGGCGATCGAGCGGTCGCAGAGGGCACGCGGATGAAAACGGAGGGCGAGCAGCTTTGTCAAGAAGCCAAGCGCCTGAAAAGAAAAGCGGCTTGGATTACACAAAGCGGCCGCCGCGAAATCCAACAGCTTGATGAAAAAGGAAAAGATATATCCGAACAACAGCCTATAACGGCGAAAGAAGCGCGCATACTACTCAAACGGCTTAAGGAGCAGGGTCAAACCACCGTAGCAAGAGGCAAGGTGAGGGTTAAGCAAGGCGAAAAGTTAAAGCAAAGCAGTGTGGCTGCTCCCGTGGAAGCACGGTGGCTGCGGCAAGAAAGCGAAAACTTGGCGGACGCCGCGCAAAGTATACAGGGTGAAACAACGGCACTGTCCGAAGAGGCTGCTAAGGAGCTTTTTGTGAACATCAATTGGGATGACACGTACGTATGGGAACAGACGAGAGAGCAACAATGTGAATCGTTGCTTGCGGAAATCTCAAAATATATGCAGTTTGAGTATTATCGGTATTCCTCTGTTTCAAAGGCCGCGCATAAAGAGTTGGTTGAGACAGGTCTGTTTAAGGATGCAATGCAGTGCACCCAAATACTGACAGACAAAGACGGCAATGAGGTTGTGAACCCCCTGTGTAGGTGTGATGCCTGCAACAACAGGCGTAAAACGGAGCATATGCGGTGGAACGCCTATATGCGTGTAAACGGTTACCGCTACGGCAAAAGCCGTGCCGACCGCGCACAGGTACACCCCTCTTTGGTTCCCGCCAAGGAACTGTCGTGGAAAGACCAATTTAAGGATTAGGAGAAGGATTATGTATACACCCAAACCGGTAGATACTTCCGCCGTCAAATTGGATGATGGCTTGCTGGAGCTTACCGAAAAAATTGCCGAAAATGTCCACGAGGTGTGGGCGGTGGGCCGTATTGCGGACGGCTGGACCTACGGTGCTGTGCGGGATGATGAGAAAATGACCACCCCGTGTCTGGTGCCGTATGCCGATCTTACCGAAAAAGAGAAGGCGTACGACCGCAATACGGCGTTAGAAACTATAAAGCTTATCATAGCCCTCGGCTACACGGTGGAGAAGAAGTGAGAAAAACAAAAAAGAGATACCCGAAGGTATCTCTTTTTTGTTGGTGCGGGTAACAGGACTTTGAACCTTGGTTTTGCGCAGAATGTGTGCTTGCCGAAAGTGTGTGCACGCAAAACCTGTGAAAAGGCGTTGCCTTTTCGAGGTTCTCGTCTCTTCATACACAACGAAAAAGAACGGACACCAAAAGGTGTCCGTTCTTTTTGGTGCGGGTAACAGGACTTGAACCTGCACAGCCTTGCGACCATTAGAACCTGAATCTAACGCGTCTGCCAATTCCGCCATACCCGCATATTCGGCACGTCGGGCGGTTTTCCACTCGACGTGCGCTATTATAACACGATAATTTATGCTTTGTCAAGCATTCGCAGAAAAAAGTTTTATTTGATAATCGGCGGATTATAAAAGGCCTTTTTCAGGCAATTTTCGACGTTGGGTGTGCCGATGGGTGGGAATTTTTGCTTGTTGACACAAGCAAGATAATTCTCCTTGAAATCCGCGAAGGTTAAGTTACGGTCGCGGAGAATGGTGTCGTGCACACGAAAGCCCAGCTCATACATAAACGGCCCCGTGTATTCCGCTTGCTCCAGCAAGGTGACCAATTCCACCCAATTTACCTTGCCTTCATACGGCATCCAATGTCGCTCATCCATAAAATCGTAGTCGGAAACGTGCAGAGTGATGATTTTATCCCCCAAAGCACGCACAAAGTCGCTGTTTTTCTCAGTGAGCAGGTGGTTGGTATCAAAACACACGCCAAGATTTTCGTGACCCGCAATCAACTGCTTAATCTCCGCTGAGCAGTTACCCAAACAGGTGCGCGGCAGGTCTTCTACAGCCACTTTGATGCCGTACTGCCCCGCATACTCGGCGAGCTTACACAAATAGTCGCCTGCACATTGCAATTGTTCCGCGCGGGTTTCATCGGCGTTGGGTTCGGCGCTGGGATGCACCACTACCACCTTCGCGCCAAGCAATGCCGCTTGCTCCACACCGTGCTTATGGACCACGAAGGTGTTATCCCGCACTTCCTTGTCAAGTGATGAAGGGTCTAAAAAGCGGAACGGATAAAACGGCAGGTGGAGAGACCATACAGGCACGCCCGTTTCGCGGGAGGCAATCGCCGCCGCTTTAAAATCAGCCTTAGCGTACGAGGCATAACTCAAAGATACTTCCATCACGTCTACGCCCGCCTGTGCATACGCCTCAAAAGCGGCCTTGTCAATTCTGCCCACACAGCAGGTAGACATACCCCATTTCCAATCCTTTGCTTGCATACACACCCCTCCTATATTTCTATTATAGGAGGGAGGAATGGTTTGTCAACCCGCGACCCCCAACTTTTCACGGAGAACGTCTAAAATTTTTCTTTCTTTACGGGATACCTGCACCTGCGTCATACCCAGCCGTGCAGCGGTGGCTTGTTGGGTCAGCCCCCGCATATACCGCAAGGAAATGAGCGCCCTGTCCCGTGGCTCCAACTCGGACAACACCTGCCGCAGAGCGAGCGTATCGGTAATCTGCTCTTCGGGTGGCGGTACGGGCAGGTCGATGGTGTCGCATTCGCCGTCCTCCCGCTCGGCGGTGAGAGAAACGGGAGGCAGACCTGCCAAAAGCGCTTCGGCAATGTCCTCGGGTGTGCGGGACAGCCGCGTTGCCAACTCGCTGACCGTCGGTTCACGGTCGAGCTCTGTCAACATTTTGTTGCGTTCACGGCTGACCTTTAAAGACAGCTCCTTTAACGACCTGCTCACCTTAACTGTGCCGCCCTCGCGGAACAGCCGCCGTATTTCTCCTAAAATTACAGGGACGGCATAGGTGGAAAACTGCAGTCCGCGGGATACGTCAAATCCGTCAACCGCCTTGGCAAGCCCGACACACCCCGCTTGAAACAGGTCGTCGTATTCTATGCCTCTGTCCCGAAAGCGGCGGGCGCAGCTGTGCACCAGCCCGATGTTATCGCAGATTTGTTGGTCGCGTGTCATACGGGTTTATCGGTTTGGCGCAGGTGTATGTATTTTTCCAGGGTGACGGTGGTGCCGCTACCCACCTTAGACCGCACCCGTAGCTTGTCCACAAAGGTCTCCATCACGAGAAACCCTAATCCCGAACGGTCCTCGCCGCCGGTTGTGTACATCGGCTCCATTGCCTGCGCGATGTCGGGGATGCCGCGTCCTTTATCCCGCACCTTGATAACCACCTTGCCATCTTCATACAGGCGCACGGTTACCGTGATGGTACCGATGCTGTCGGGGTAGGCGTGCACGATACAGTTGGTCACCGCCTCGGACAAAGCGACGCGGATATCGGATAGTTGGTCCACGGCGGGGTCTAATTGGCTGATAAATGCCGCTACGGCACTGCGGGCAAACCCTTCGTTTGCCGAACGGCTCAAAAAGGTGATACGGGTCTCATTCATCGCTTTCATTGGTAGCACTCTCCTCTGTGTATAAAATTCCCAATTTTTCCATACCTGCCATTTTCATCATCGCAAGGTACCGTGCATTAACGCCGCACACCTGCAGTCTGCCGCCGCGTGCGCACATACGCTTGTACCGTCCGAGAATAAGGCCTATCCCCGAGCTGTCCATAAAGGACACCTCGCTGAAATCCAAAATAAGGCACGAAACGCCGCTGCTGACAACCGCACCGTCTATCTGTTCCCGCAGACCGCCTGCGGCGTGGTGGTCGATTTCGCCGCGCAGGAAAACGGTCAGTGTTTTGTCCTGTCTTTCAAATTTGACATCCATTTAAAACATCCTTTCAAAATTTTCGCAAAAGAAAAAAGCCTTATCCTTACGATAAGACTTTTTCGTTGAAAAATTTGGTGAATCTTGTTGGTTGATTACAAAATAATACACACAGCGTGCGCCGCGATACCTTCGCCTGCGCCTGTAAAGCCAAGCCCTTCTTCGGTAGTGGCCTTGACATTTACCGCATCCGCGGCAATACCGCACGCGGCGGCAATATTTTCCCGCATTTTTGGGATAAAGGGGGCGAGTTTCGGGCGTTGCGCCAACACGGTGGCATCAATGTTGCCAACCGTATACCCGTTTGCCTTTAAACGTGCTACAACCGCCTCGAGCAATTTCAGACTGTCCGCATCCTTGAACGCAGGGTCGGTATCGGGGAACATACCGCCGATGTCACCGTATCCCGCGGCGCCGAGCAGCGCATCGGAGACGGCGTGTAACAGCACGTCGGCGTCCGAATGACCGAGCAGGCCTTTTTCATACGGAATATCCACGCCGCCCAGAATGAGACGGCGGTTTTCTGCTAACTTGTGTACGTCGTATCCGTGTCCTATCCGCATACCACTACCTCTCACGCACGGTCAAACAGCGCAGAAAATGCCTTGTGCGCCATATACACATCGGTTTTGGAGACCACCTCGAACGGCGCGTGCATAGACAGCACCGGCACGCCGAGGTCGACGGTATCTACGTTCAGATTGGCGATATACGCGGCAACCGTACCGCCGCCGCCCGCGTCTACCTTGCCGAGCTCACCCGTCTGCCATAAAACGTCGCCTGCGTCCAGCAAGCGGCGCACAGCCCCCATAAATTCCGCGCAGGCGTCCGAACTGCCGGATTTGCCGCGGGAGCCTGTATATTTGGTGATACATACACCGCGGTTCAATTGACACGCGTTGGATTTTACCATCACCTCGGGATAAATGGGGTCAAATGCCGCATTCACGTCTGCGGAAAGACAGAGAGAATTGGAAAATACCGCTCTGGCGGTGGTACCGCACGCGGCCGCCAAATCCTCGATAAAGTACTGTAAAAATGCGGACTGCAGACCTGTATTGCCTTGTGAACCGATTTCTTCTTTATCTGCAAGAATGGTCACCGCGGTGTACTGCGGCTTGTCGGTGGCAAGCAGGGCGGTGAGTGCAGGATACGCGCACACGCGGTCATCCTGTCCGTAGCTGCCAATCATACTGCGGTCCAGCCCCACGTCTTTTGCGGGGAAAGCAGGCACGATTTCGAGCTCCGCAGATACAAAATCCGCTTCGATAATGCCGTATTTTTCGTTAAGAATTTTCAAAATATTGAGTTTTACAAGGTCACTGCCTTCACCGTCTTTGAGCGGATACGAGCCGATAAGCAGATTTAAATCTTCACCCTTCACCACGTCCGAGGCGGTGCGCTTCATCTGCTCGGTGCCCAGGTGGGGCAGAAGGTCGGTGACACAGAAAACGGGCTCGTCTGCCGCTTCGCCGATGGTTACCGTTACCACCTCGCCATCCTTTTTCACCACAACGCCGTGCAAGGCGAGCGGAATGGCGGTCCACTGATATTTTTTGATACCGCCGTAATAGTGGGTATCAAAATATGCAAGGTCGCTGTCCTCGTACAGCGGATTGGGCTTCAGGTCGAGGCGGGGGGAGTCGATGTGCGCCGCGGCAATGGATACACCCTCGGCAAGCGGCTTTTCACCGACCACCGCCAGGATAAGGGACTTTCCGCGATTGTTGACGTACACCTTGTCGCCTGCTTTAAAGCTGTCGGCAGGGTTGAAGGGGCGAAAACCGTGCTGTTGGGCAAGGGCTACCGCCACCGTGACCGCTTCGCGCTCGGTCTTGGCGTTGTTTAAGAAACGCTTGTACCCTTCTGTGTACATCTGTGCCGCCTGCAGTTCACTTGCGTCAAGTGCTTTGACGGCGTGTTTGGTTTCATAGCAAAGGGTCTCTCGTAACTGTTCTGTCATAAAAAACACTCCTTTTAATGGATGTTATATAAATCCTTATATATAGTTTGCGCATTTTTCACCTTTTCAACATAATCGGCGGTTTCTTTATACGGAATAACATCAAGATGCACACCGTCCGCAGAATACGCGGGATTTTGCAACCAATTACGGACGTTACCTTGCCCCGCGTTATATGCCGCCAACGCCGCCTTGGGGTCTTCAAACATTTCATGCAGCAATTTCAAGGTGTAGGTGCCGTACCGAATGTTGATTTCGGGGTCGGTAAGATGGTCGCTTTGAAGGGGATTGGCGACACCTGCGCGTGTCTGCGCCCAACGGAAGGTCGCAGGGGTCAGTTGCATCAGTCCTACCGCACCCGCGTGGGATTTCGCGGTGGGAATAAAATGACTTTCGGTACAGATGACCGCACAGATAAGGGAAGGTGTAACGTCATATTCTTCGCTTATTTTGAAAATCTGTTCTTCATATTTCATAGGGTATGCGGTGTGCAGATATTTACGGTATCCCATAAACACCAACGCGCAAAGCCCCGCCAAAATGACCGCCACAAGTAACAGCAGTACAAGGATACGACGCATACGGCTCATTTACACCACCTGCCGATCTGTTCACACAGCGCATCTGCCTGCTGTAACAACGCGGCAAGGTCGCCGTTGTTTTCCAATACCACCTCTGCGCGTGCCTTGTAAAAGTCGGCAGAAGGCTGTGCCTGCATACGTAAAAGTGCGGCATCGGTGGAAATGCCGTCCCGTTGCATAATACGCTGACAGCGGACGCGGTCGGGTGCTACCACTGCTACCGTATGGTCGCAGTTCTTTTCCATGCCCGCTTCAAACAGCAACGGTGCGTCGATAATCACCGCTTTTGCGCCTGCCGCTTGTAAAGCGGCGGCTTTTTTATCCATCAGAGCGATGATGGCGGGATGGGTAATGGCATTCAGCCGCGCGGTTGCGGCGGGGTCCGCAAAAGCGCGTGCGGCGAGCTTTTTGCGGTCAAGTGCCCCATTAGCCAGCAGAATATCCTGTCCGAAGGTGTCCGCCAGCGGTAGAAGGGTAGGGGAGCCGACGGCGGTGATTTCCCGCGCCGCGGCATCTGCGTCAACGCAAGGGAACCCTTGGTCGGCAAGATAGGCGGCAACGGTGGATTTTCCCGCACCTGTGGGCCCTGTAAGACCAATTTTAATCAAGTGTAATCACCTCGAAAGCGGCGGCGCGCAATAAACGGTTGTATACCGCAAGTCCAACCCCTTCGGGTGTGGGACAAGCGGCGTACATCACGTTGGCGCCGATGTCGTCTGCGCGGCGCAGGGCGTCGAAAACGCGTCTCGCCTGTGCAGCGTGGTCATTCCTTGCTCCGTAGGTGAGGAACGGCACGGTCAGGGCTGCTTCCTCTCCGTCAAACACAAGAGCCAAGGGGTTTTCTGCGGCTTTACTGTTAACAAACGCGGCAAATTTCTCTGCGGTGGCTTTTACAAGCACCACCCGTGTTTGCGGCGCATAATGCTTATATTTCATACCGGGGGATGCGGCTTTTGCGCCTTTTTCCAAAGCGGCGGTTACCGCAGGGTCGATAACGATTTCGCCCAGCACGGCGCGTAGCTGGTCGGGGGTTACCCCGCCGGGGCGCAAAAGGCGCGGTGCATCGCCTGACATATCGATAACGGTGGATTCCACACCCACATCACAGTCGCCCCCGTCAACCACGGCGGCAATTCGCCCGTCCATATCCTCCATCACGCGTGCGGCGGTGGTGGGGCTGGGCGAGCCGGAACGGTTGGCAGAGGGTGCCGCCAACGGGCAGGCGGCGGCTTTGATGACTGCTTTTGCCACGGGATGTGCGGGGAAACGCACCGCAACGGTGGTAAGACCCGCGGTCACCTCTTTGGGTACACACGGCGCGGCGGGCAAAATGATGGTTAACGGTCCGGGCCAAAACGCGTTGGCAAGCGCTTTGGCGTTGTCGGGAATATGGGTCACCAGCGGCGCCCAATCCGCTATATCTGCGATATGAACGATAAGGGGATTATCTCCCGGTCTGCCCTTCGCTTCAAAAATACGGGAAACCGCCGCGGCGTTCATCGCATCCGCCGCCAATCCGTACACCGTTTCGGTGGGAACAGCGACAAGTGCGCCGTCCTTCAACAACGCGCCCGCGGTCTCAATGCCGTCGCGGTCGGCGGCAAGTAAACGGGTATCCATTATTCCGCCTCCTGTAATTTCGCGGTTTGGTCTGCGGTGATAAGCGCGTCGATAATTTCGTTGAGGTCACCGTCTAAAATGCTGTCAATACGGTACAAGGTCAGCCCGATACGGTGGTCGGTGACACGGCCTTGCGGAAAATTGTAGGTGCGGATGCGTTCACTGCGGTCACCCGTACCTACCTGCGCTTTACGGTCGGCGGCGGTGGCTTCGTGCTGCTTTTGCTGTTCCTGCTCAAACAGGCGCGCGCGCAGAACACGCATCGCTTTATCTTTGTTTTTGAACTGACTGCGTTCATCCTGACATTCTACCACCATACCTGTCGGCAGATGGGTAATACGGATAGCGGAGTCGGTTTTATTGATATGCTGGCCGCCCGCGCCGCTTGCGCGGAAGGTGTCAATCTGCAAATCCGCGGGGCGGATTTCCACCTCTACCTCATCGGTTTCGGGCAACACCGCTACCGTGACGGTAGAGGTGTGGATGCGGCCGCCCGTTTCGGTTTCGGGCACACGCTGTACGCGATGCACACCGCTTTCAAACTTAAAACGGCTGTAAGCACCCGTGCCGCTGACAGAAAAGCACACCTCTTTAAAGCCGCCGAGTGCCGTTTCATTGAGATTGACCGCCTCGGTTGAAAAGCCCTGCTTTTCAGCATACATACTGTACATACGGTATAACGACCCTGCGAACAAAGCGGATTCCTCGCCGCCTGCGCCCGCGCGGATTTCCACAATGATATCGCGGTCGTCCAGCGGGTCCTTGGGTAACAACAGAATTTTCAACTGTTGGTTTAACCGTTCCACGTCCGCTTTGGCTGTGTGCAGTTCTTCCTTGGCGAGCTCTTTCATTTCCTTGTCTAAATCGGGCTCGGCCAACAAAGCGGTAGCATCTTCAACCGTCTGTTCTGCCGCCTTTAAAGCACGTACCGTCTCCACAAGAGGAGAAAGGGATGCGGACTCCTTGAGCAGTGCTTGATACCGCACGGTATCCGCAATAACGGTCGGGTCGCACAGACGTCTTTCAATTTCTTCGAAACGGTTTTCAATATCTTGTAAATTCGGAATAGCCATATATCATTTCTCCTAAAACAGAATTTTTACGTAGGAGAAACACGCTACAACCGTTTCACCTCTTTGATGTTTTTCTCAATTTTATGGCGAGGTGCCAAAAACTCGTGTCCGCAACCGACACAGCGCAAACGGAAATCCATACCGATTCTGAGAATTTCAAAAGCTTTACTGCCGCAAGGATGCGGTTTTTTCATCATAACGGTATCACCGACCTGAATATCCATATAACGCAACTCCCGCCTTTTAGAATATACATATCAATTATAACACAAAACGGTAGGAGAACGCAATGGGTAACGGATATTTTCAAAAAAAGGTTGCGTGACGGGCGGAAATACAGTAAAATAAACCAAAAGGGGAGTGCTTATGAAACAAATTCTTTGTGTATTACTTGCTGTTTGCTTTTGTATGTCTTTTGCCGCTTGCGGCGACCCTACACCCAAGGAAATCAACGAGGACACCGTAAAGGTGGTTTTGATTTGTGAAGGCGATGCCGCAGAGGAAACCTCACAGGCGGCGGTGTATGATGCAGAGCTGAAAGCGGTTGCTGAAGGAATGGGCATTGCGGAAGAACAGCTTGCAGTGTGTGACGGTGTTACCGATGCCGCGTTTGCCGAGGCGGCAATCCGTCGTTATATTAAAGAAGGCTACAGTGTGGTGTTCGGTACGTCCGAAAGGTACGCCGATGTGATGAAAAAATTGGCGGCTGAGTTCCCGCGGGTGACCTTTGTACAGCTTGGTGATGCAGATGAGACGTTGCCCAACTTTTACGCCTACCGATTAAAGGCTTACGAGGGTGCATATCTGTGCGGTCTTGCGGCGGGTGAATTCTCCCAAAGCGGTAAGCTGGGTATGGTGGTATCCGACATAGACAGTGTGGAGACACATCAGATGGCGAATGCGTTTTTACTCGGTGCGCGCACAAGAAATCCGCAGGCGACGTTGGCGGTTGCCAAGGCAGATGCCGCCACCTACGGCAAGACCGTATCTGCTTTGAGTCAGCAGGGCTGTGAGGGCTTGCTTATTACCAATGATTCCAAAGACACCGTCGCATTTGCCAAAAGTGCCGGTATGCGTGTTTACACCGTTTTCGGAAAGCCGGATGATACCGTTTCCTTTAGTGTGACGGTACAGCACCGCAACCAATTTGGGGATACGTTACAAGCGGTGCTTTCCAAAACGACACCGCACTACAACAATGTGCAGGTAGGATATGCCGACGGCTTTTTGCGATGTGTATGGGGCTTTGAGGAAGACGGAAACATCGCGGTTCATCCGGTGAGGGCCGCACAAGCGCTGTTTACAGAGGGGAAATGGGATGTATTTTCAGGGATACACCTGGCTTGGGACAGCACTGTGCAGGCGTTTGCCGAAACGCCGATGGCGGTGAAGGATACCGACGGCACCATCCGTATCGCAGCGGGCGCAGGCTTGCCTGCCGCCGAAACGCTGAGCGGTATGTGCTGGTGGATGGAGGGTATCACCGTACAATAAAAATAACGAAATTTCCCAAACCGCCACTAAAAAGCCATCGGTGGCGGTTGTTTTTGCTAAAATTTAGGTGTATAGTTTGTGCAACTATGACAAACATATGCCCTGTTTCTTGCCTTTTTGCCCAAACGGGTGTATAATACTCGGGTAATAACCATTTCAAGCGAAAGGAGACGTCCCGATGGCGGTTGTCAACAAAGCAAACAAGCAGAAGATATCGAAACCCGAAAAGACGCACCGTGTACGGGATGCGTTACTGCGTTTGGATGACAAGTTATATAAATGGAATTATGCAGTAGGTATTTTTACCGTTTCGAAATTGCGTGGTGTGTGGCGATACATTCGTCGCGAGACCCGACCGATGCGCGGTTGGCTGTATGGTTGGTTCCGTCGTAATTTTTCCGACCGTTTGCACGATTTGGGTGTAAAGACCAAGGGCTTGGCCAAAAGCGCACAGGTGGCGTTCAGTGCACCGCGTGCCTCGGTCAAGGAAAAGCCTATGCAGGCGATTGCGGACTTTTTTGGCTGTATACGTGCTTTTGCACGCCGCTATCCTGCGGTTGTGGGGCGCACCGTGGCAACCGTTGCGCCGCTTTTAGCGGTTTTGGTTCTGGTGATGACCATACAATATTGGACCTCTGCCGACTTTGGTATTCGCGTGGAATATGAAGGGGTGGACGTTGGATATATCGCAGACGAAGGCACCTATCGCGCGGCGGCGGAGCTGGCACGCGAACGCGTACACAGCGAAAACGGCGAGTTTACCATCAGTGATACGCCTGTGATGCGCGTAAAATTATTGCACGCGTCCTCTTTGATGGATACGTCCGCTTTATGCAACGAGATTCTTCGTACAAAGGGCGATGCTATCAGCGAAGCGTCCGGCTTATATGTAGACGGCAAGTTTGCGGGTTCGATGAAATCCCGCGCCGAATTGGACAGCGTGTTGGATGCCATCAAAAAAGCATATTGCGACGGCGGTGAAAACGAACGTGCGGAATTTATTCAGGATGTGAATATTTCCGACGGCTTGTATTTGACCGAATCGGTAATGACCGCCGAACAGATGAAGGAAAAGCTCACCTCACAGGCGGTGGTGAAAAAGGAGCATATTGTACAGCCCGGCGATACATTGAGCAGTCTTGCGCGCAAGTATGATATGACCTTGAGTGAATTACGTGCCATGAACCCCGACATAAAGAACGATACCATTTATGACGGGGAACCGTTGATGGTACAGCGTCCGCAGCCCTTTTTGCGTGTTAAGGTGGTACGCACCGTTCAGTATACCGAAAAAATCGATTATACCACCGAAAAAGAGTATGACAACACCAAGCTGGTTACCTATGAAAAGGTGAAGGTCAAGGGTGTGGAAGGCAGTCAGAACGTCACGGCTGAGCTTACCTTTGTAGACGGTGTACAGCAGAGTAAAACGATTATATCTATTGACGTTACCAAGCAACCCGTCACCAAAGTGGTGGTCGTAGGCACCAAAAAGGTGGTCAACTCCAGCGGCGGCAATATCACGGTGGGTGACGGCGTCACCACCGGCAGTATGCTGTGGCCCGTACCTATTTGTCGCAATATGTCCCGCGGTTGGGGATACGGTCACTACGCGCTTGATATTTGTAACGGTCCCGTTACCGTAAACAGAAAACCGTTTATTGCCGCTGACGGCGGTACGGTTATATTTGCGGGATGGAACGCGGGCGGCTACGGCTATATGGTAAAAATTCAGCATGCTAACGGTTTGCAGACCTTGTATGCACACTGTCACTCGCTGTACGTGGTAACCGGTCAGAAGGTTACCCGCGGTCAGACCCTCGGTCTTACCGGCTCTACAGGACGCAGCAGCGGTCCGCACCTGCATTTTGAGGTGATAAAAAACGGGTCACGTCAAAATCCGCTCAAATATGTAAGTCCGAGATAAATAATGTATACAAAAAGCAGGCATTTGCGTGGCAAATGCCTTCTTTTTTTGCAAATATTTTAAAAAGCACATTTTTTAATTTTAGAGTATTGACAAATTTTAGTACCCGTGCTAAAATTTGTATGTAACGAAAAGGTAGC
>JAZSED010000033.1:0-23437 GCA_045531495.1 Acutalibacteraceae bacterium | reverse complement strand
AGTTTTACCCGAACCGGGGGGGCCTACAAGCAATACGCCCTTCGGCACGCGTGCGCCAAGCTGCTGATATTTTTTCGGAGATTTCAGGTAATCTACGATTTCTCTGAGTTCTTCTTTTTCTTCGTCAGCACCCGCAACATCCGCGAAGGTGGTCTTACGCTTACTGTCTGCAAGTGTCTTCATACGGGATTTGCCGAAGCTGAACATTTTACCGTCACCCATCGAACGACGCATAAACAGCATCAACACCACAAACGACAGGCCCATCATCAAGAGGTACGGCAGCATGCTCACAAACCACGATTGCTTGGCAAGCGGTTTCCAATCGTAGGTAACGTTGTTATCAGGATTGTCATCTCGGTTTGCCTCATCAACAAGGGGCGTTACCATATTGATAAAACTGCCAACCTCGGGTACGGCATAGGAAAGAACATCCTTTTCGTCTACCTTGTTATCCTTGTTAACATCGGTGCGGTATTCTTCACGTAAGGTCAACTGTAAAGCGCCGTTGTTAAGGTCCAACGTATACGACTCCACTTTTTGCTGTTCAAAATACGCGATGTACTCCGAAAATTTCATTTTTTCTGCCTTCTTATCCGCGCCAAACGGATTAAAAAGCAGCCACAGTAAAATGAAAAAGGCAACCGGTATTGCAACCAAAGCTGCAACACCGAGGGCGGACCGTCCGCCGTTCTTTTTAGGTTCCACAGTCAAATTCTCCTTTTATCCCTCGTAAACTTCACGTTTTAAAACACCGATATACGGCAGATTGCGGTACTGTTCCGCATAATCAAGGCCGTAGCCGATGATAAATTTATCCTCAACCTGCGCGCCGATGTAATCCGCGTGTACGGGTGCGGTACGACGTTCGGGCTTATCAAGCAACGTACACAAGCGAATGCTGGCGGGGTTACGCGCCGCAAGCGTTTTCAGAAGGAAGGACAACGTATTTCCCGAATCGAGGATATCCTCCACCACCAAAATATCTTTGCCTTCCAAGGATTGGTCAAGGTCCTTCATAATACGTACCTCACCCGAAGATGTTGTGCCGCTGCCGTAGCTGCTGACCGACAGAAAATCAATCGCACACGGCACGGTAATCTCACGCATAAGGTCTGCCATAAAAATAAGCGAACCTTTTAAAACGCTGACCAGCAACAAATTTTTGTCCTTATAGTCCTCGTTAATCTGCGCGCCGATGCGCGCGCAAATTTCCGCTAACTGTTCCTCTGTAAACAGGATTTCCTCAACGTCCTTATGTATTCTCACTCTTTTTTCCTCCCCACAGCAAAAACACGCGTTTGGTTTTTTCATCTAATTTCACACGGTCATCGCACGAAAAGCCCGCAATCAACACGATACCGTTGTAATCGCACACAATCGGTATACTCGCTCGCAGGCTCGGCGGCACGGCATTTTCGTTAAAAAACTTTTTAAGCGTTTTTCCTACACCGCCGACAGGATGGAATTTATCCCCTTCCATTCTGCTGCGCACTATGGTATCACCGATGATTTTATCATAGTCACAAGCAAAAAATAAAACATTTTTGTGAACTTTTTGTATATTTCTGAATTCTTCAACCGACACACAAGAAGCGGTATACTGCCAACTGCCCACTTGGATAACATCACCAAGTTGAAGCGGTTGTTCGGGGATTTCCCTCTTTGCTTTTTCCTTAGGTGCCGCAAACAGATAGGTAGCGTCGGTCATAAAACGTACATTTCCCGGCAACTGCACCGCACCGCCGTCCGCAACCGCATCCAACAGCAGAAGGATATGTTTTTCTTCAGGGTCGCCGCCCGCGCTCTCGGCAATACACTTTACAGCGCGCTTTCGCAGCACTAACGGCATTTCCGCCAACACGTCACGACGGTATTTTCTGCCTTCCTTGGCTCTTTCCAGATAGGTGCTTACGAGCGACTCCAAAAAAGCATCCTCTTCGCGCAAATTGGCGACCATACGCGTACACGCCTCTGTCACCTGCGGATTGATTTCCCGCAGATGCGGCACCACCTCATTGCGGATACGGTTACGGCTGTATACGGTATCCAGATTGGTGGAATCGGTCACAAACGGAATGGCATATTCGTCACAAAACTGTTGGATTTCCAAGCGAGAAACCGACAACAGCGGACGAATACAACAACCGTTTTTCGGCGGAATGCCGCAAAGTCCGTGCAGACCGCTTCCGCGGGTCAGGTGTAACAGCACAGTTTCGAGATTGTCATCCGCGTGATGTGCAGTGGCGATATATTGCAGGCCGTGCTTTTTTTGTACCTTTTCAAAAAATGCATAACGAATGCGTCTGCCCGCCTGTTCAACGCTTTCTCCTGTCAGTCGTTCTTTCTCCACGTCAGCAAACAGCATTTCACACGGCACCTGCAGTTTTTCGCATTGTTCCTTCACAAACGCCGCATCACGGTCCGCTTCCTCGCCGCGCAATCCATGGTGTACGTGCGCCGCCACAATGCAAAGCTCGTTTGCTTCGCGCAAAGCAGCAAGCGTATACAACAACACCATAGAGTCAGCGCCGCCCGATAATGCTACCACAATACCTGCCCCGTTTTCCACGTGAAGTGAATGTAAGCAACGGTTTACATTGATAACATCCATATAGTTTATCCTTCCGGACGGGTATCCACCGCTAAGAACTGTGTAAATTCGCCCTGCCAGGCAAGCGGTACCGTACCGAGCTCACCGTGACGATTTTTCGCCACGATAATTTCAGAGGTGTTTGCCGAAACCGCGGACGGGTCATCCGCTTGATTGCGATAATAGTCGTCACGGTAGATAAACAGCACCTGGTCGGCATCCTGTTCGATAGAACCCGATTCACGCAGGTCGGACAACGCGGGTTTACGGCTGCCGCCCTGTTTTTCGGGGCCACGGGATAACTGCGCCGCCACCATAACGGGAACGTCCAATTCCTTCGCCATTATCTTAAGACTACGGGTAATTTCACTCACTTCATTTACGCGGTTTTCGGATTTTTTGGCACCGTGCATCAACTGCAGGTAGTCCACAACAACAAAACCCACATCCTTCAAGCGACGCAGACGCGCTTTCATCTCGGGTACGGTAATATCCGCCGTATCATCGAGATACATAGGTGCTTTACACAGAGCGCTGGACGCCATGGCAATCTGCGTCCATTCGTCGGGTGACAGATTGCCCGTGCGCAACTTCTTACTCGGCACGCGCGCTTCACTGGACAGCAGACGGTTTACCATTTGCTCACGGGACATTTCGAGGTTAAAAACAGCTACCGTACGATTTTGCTGCACCGCAACATTACGGGCAACATTCATAATAAAACTCGTCTTACCCATACCGGGACGCGCGCCGACAATGATAAGGTCAGAACGGTTCAAACCGGTGGTAATGGCATCCAACGTGGAAATACCGCTGGGAATACCCACGTACTTATCACGCTCATTAGAGGTAAGCTTGGCGAACATTTCATAGTTGCTTGTAATAACATCGCTGATATGTACAAGACCGCCGTTTTTCTTTCCTTGCCGAATGGCATAGATTTTCTGCTCAGCCGATTCAATCAGCTCGTGCGCATCCGCAGATGGATCCATAGAATCGTTGATGATTTCACGGGAAGCGGTAATCAACCGACGTACGTCGTACTTTTCCCGTACAATGCGCATATAATTCGGCAGGTTGGGGATAAACGGCACCGTTTGCGCCAATTTCAGCAAATATGCTTTGCCTTCTTCTCCTGCGAAAAAGCCCTCGGATTTCAATGCTTCCAACACGGTGACAAAGTCAATCGTGCGGTTTTCGTTCATTTTCTCATACATCACACGATAAATCGCGCGATGCTCGGGCATATAGAAATGCTCTTCACGCAGTACGTCTGCCACCTTGTTCATTGTATCGGGCTCTACCAAAATAGCACCCAATACCGCCTGCTCGGCTTCCAGACTATACGGAAGACCGAGACCGTCGCCGGTATGTACAGTTTCCGCCACAGCGGTCGCCTCCTTATTCGGTCACGCTGACCGTGATTTTTGCCGAAACACCGGCGTGCAGTTTGATTTCTACGGTATAGTCACCGTATGCTTTGATATCGCTCATCACAATTTTGCGTTTATCCAAGGACAAGCCGAAAATCTTATTGATTTCCTCCGCAATTTCTTTGGATGTAACAGAACCGAACAGTTTACCGCCCTGGCCTGCTTTCGCGTGGATGGTGAGGCCTTTGCCGCTGAGTTGTTTCGCGGCGTCCTCCGCCTTCTGTTTCTCAACAGCGGCGTGGTATTTCGCCGCTTCCTCCTTATTGCGGAACTCGTTCATTGCCTGCGCATCCGCTTCCACAGCCAAATTGCGGGGGAACAAAAAGTTTCTCGCGTAACCGTCCGAAACGGTCACCAATTCACCTGCTTTTCCTTGTCCTTTAACATCTTTTTTCAAAATAACCTTCATATCTATCCGTCCTTTCGGGAGTTTATTTCATTTGTGAGATATACGTATCGACGGCCTCTTTTACCTGTATCACTGCCGTCTCCTTATCCACGTTTTTCAAAAAAGCGCCTGCCATGGTCAAATGACCGCCGCCGCCGAGTGCTTCGGTAATCAGTTGCACGTTGATATCCCCCATCGACCGCGCCGAGATGTTGACACCTTGCTCGGTGTGCATCAGTGTAAAGGATGCCTTTACACCGCGAATGGTGAGCAATTCATTCGCCGCCTGCGATGCGGCAATACGCGCAGAGGCACCGTTGCCGTTCCCCACCGCAATGGCAACATCCTTATATATTACCGCATCCGAAACTAACGCCGCCTTTTTACGGTACAACTCCATATCCGCGGCAAACAGTTCTTGCACCCTGACAGTATCCGCACCGAGTCGTCTTAAATATGCCGCCGCTTCAAAGGTACGGGCACCTGCACGCAAAACAAAATTACGGGTGTCGAGAATAATGCCGGCGAGCAACGCTTCCGCTGCTGTTTCGGTCGGGGTCGGCTCACCCATATACTGCAGAAGCTCTGCCACCATTTCCGCCGCAGAAGAAGCGGTCGGTTCATGATAAAACAGGGTCGGATTCTCAATACCGCCCACCATACGGCGATGATGGTCAATGACCGCCACCATTTTGGCGTTCTTCAGCAGTTTGCCGTCTACTCTGTCGGGAATATGGGTATCGGTAACAATAACAAGGGTGTCGGCATCCACCAGCAATTCCGCGTCCTGCGGCTGTAAAAACAGATTGCTTTCCTTTTTTTCAATATACTGTATCAGTTCCTTGGCAAGGGACTGTTCCTTATCCGCAACGACATACGCAGTCTTGCCTTTTTTGCGAATATGCAGTGCAAGCGCCGCTGTAGAACCGATACTGTCCATATCCGAAAATGCGTGACCCACCAACAGCACTTTATTGCTTGCGGCAATAAGCTTGTTGAGTGCCGATGCTATCATACGGGTACGCACCTTGGTACGACGCTCTACACCTTTAGATACACCGCCGTAAAAATCAAAACCGTTTTTCGTTTTAACAGCCGCCTGGTCACCGCCGCGACCGAGCGCCATTTCCAAGGACTGCGCGGCTTTTACCGCTGCCGCAGCAACAGTGCTGTCCTGTCCCACACCGATAGACAAGGTTATGGTCCTATGTACACCGTTGGACATAGCACGCACGGTGTCTAAAATGCTAAAACGTTCCCGTATCATTTCCTCCAACCGACGGTTTTCGGTGATAATGAGAAAACGGTCACTGTCATATTTCTGCAGCAGGCCTGCGCCATGTCCCAACCAATCTTCCAGCAGGGTTTCCACCTTGCCCGCGAGCTGTGCGCGTTCGCTGTCCCGAACCTCCGCGGACAGCTCCTCGAGATTGTCAATAAAGACGGATAACACCACAGGGCGGCTCGCAGCATATTCTTCTGCTATACCCTTCAGACGTGTGTTTTCCACATAGTAAAGACAAATGTCTCCGCTTTCCTGCAGTCGACTTAAAAAGACACTGTATTTCTTCTGGTTGTACGCCACGTCCACCATACGTTTTTTTCCGAGTTCGGCAGGCGTATGCCCGTTGGTTATCTCGGTCAGTGTAGCACCGTATGCCTCTTCGCCGCCAAGCACCTCAGTACGGAACGCATCATTATACCAAAGCACGGCACCTGCCGCGGTTCCCACTGCCACGGGCAGCGGAAACCGCGCTAACGCATCACGGTCAGCGGCATCCAGCTGTTGGGCAATACGGGAGAGATATTCTCTGAAAGCCGCTCTTGCTTTCAACCAATACGCAACGGTACCCGACGCACACGCAATAAGGAGTATCAGTGACACGAAAAACCAACCGCGGTTCAGCCACCAAGATACAATGGTTTGCACCGTCAGTACCGATAACAGGGTACAAAGCACCGCTGTCATCCGATACGGATATTTTGTTTTCAAAGGATATCCCTCCTTTTGATGCTTACACATCCATGATAATGGGTAAAATCATCGGACTGCGTTTTGTTTTTCTGAAAATCATATGAGAAAGCTCGTCGCGCACACGTGCCTTCATTGTGTTCCAATCAAAGGTGTTGCGTGCACAGCATTCTTCCAACACACGCAAAGCAAGCTCTTTTGCTTCTTCCATCAGTTCCTCCGATTCACGCACGTACACAAAGCCGCGGGAAACCACATCGGGGCCCGAAACCACATAGCCGTTTTGCACGTCAACAGCAGCGACCACCACAATAAGGCCGTCCTGCGACAGGTGCTTGCGGTCACGTAATACGATACTGCCGACATCACCCACACCGAGGCCGTCTACCAACACCTGTCCCGCAGGAACAGAGGCGGTCACCTGCATACTTTCGCGGGTCAGTTCTACAACCTTGCCCACTTCGGTAACCAATACGTTTTGCGGAGACATACCCATTTTCTTAGCAAGCGCCGCGTGTTTTTGCAGATGCTTTTGTTCTCCGTGTACGGGAATAAAATACCGCGGGCGGGTTAGCGCCTGCATAATTTTCAGTTCTTCCTGACATGCGTGACCCGACACGTGTACGTCATACATTCTCTCGTACACCACATCACAGCCGCGTTTCATCAGTTCATCAATGACCTTACCCACCATTTTTTCGTTACCGGGAATAGGCGTTGCGGAAATGATGATATAATCCTCAGGACCAACCTCTACACGACGATGATCGGAAAACGCCATACGGCTGAGTGCCGACATCGGCTCACCCTGACTACCCGTAGTAATGAGGGTCATTTTGTCCTTCGGATAGCGATCAATTACCTCAATATCCACCAAAATGCCTTCCGGCACGTGCAGATAACCGAGTTCATTCGCAATATTCACGAAGTTTATCATACTGCGTCCCGACACCGCGACCTTTCTGCCGTCAGCGTGCGAAGCGTTGATGATTTGCTGAATACGATTCAAGTTAGAGGAGAAGGTCGCTACAATAATACGTTTATTTTGTGCCTTTTTAAACAAATTTGCAAAGCTGTCCCCTACCACCACTTCGCTGGGCGTATATCCGGGGCGTTCGGCATTGGTAGAGTCGGCAAGCAACGCCAACACACCTTCTTTACCGAGTTCACCAAAGCGCGCAAGGTCAA
The DNA here is from genome assembly GCA_045531495.1 of Acutalibacteraceae bacterium. Lineage (GTDB taxonomy): Bacteria > Bacillota > Clostridia > Oscillospirales > Acutalibacteraceae > URNF01. The sequence continues at coordinate 15,863 of JAZSED010000033.1, read as the reverse complement.
TCATGGGACCGTTCGCGGGGGTGCAGTCAATTTTAAAGTCACCTGTGTGTACCACATATCCCATCGGAGTCTTAATAGCAAGTGCTACCGCATCGGGAATCGAGTGGGTAACAGGCACCAATTCTACCGTCACATCACCGAAATTAACAGTACCGCCTGCATTTACCACCTTTATCTCCGCATGCACGTTACGCTCCTTGAGTTTGGACTCAATCAGCGCCGCGGTCAAACGGGTGGCATATACGGGGATTTTCATTTTGGACAGCAAATACGGCAACGCACCGATATGGTCCTCGTGTCCGTGGGTGATAATGATGCCTTGAATGCGGTCACGGTTTTTCTCTATATAGGTGAAATCGGGCAATACAATGTCTACACCGAGCATATCGTCATCGGGGAAGGACATACCGCAGTCAATCAAAAATGCGGATTTTCCGTACTCAAACAGCGTGATATTCTTGCCGATTTCGTTAAGGCCGCCTAAAAAGGTCAGCTTTGCCGGGATATCCGGCACCGCCTTGGGACGTTCCGTCGTGGGGCGCTTTTTGTATCCCGTTTGGCGCTTGGCGCCATTGTTTTGCGGCTTTTTGCCGCTCGAAGTCGGCTTTTTACCCGCCGTCTTCTTTGCCGCCTCCGCTGCGTTATTTTCGTTCGCGAGAGCAACACCTCTCCCTTTTTTCGGGTGGGGCGCGCGATACTTCTTAGACTTCGCATCAGCGGGACGTTTTTCTTTAGTTGTTGTCACTTTTTTCCTCCTGTCAAAATCACACGATACAGCCTTAAAAAGGGCGGTTTTAAGCAACTGTATCAAAAGAAAATATAAAAAGCAGTTTGCCTGCCGTACGTGCTAGTTCTCTAAGTATATTATAATACTATAATTATGGTAAAATGTCAAGTGAACCGCCTCGTTTTTGAGTATTGACATATTTTTTAAAATTCACTCTTGTATATTTCAAAAAATCTGTTAAAATGGTGTGTGACATCTACGATGGAGAGAATCATATGAAAGAAATCGAATTGTTTACCGACGGCGCGTGCTCGGGCAACCCGGGGCCCGGCGGTTGGGGTGCTGTTTTACGGTATAACGGCGTAGAAAAAGAGTTGTCGGGCGGTGAAGAAAACACCACCAACAACCGCATGGAGCTCACAGCGGTTATCAAAGGACTTTCCGCGCTGAAGGAGCCGTGCAAGGTGTTGCTGACCAGCGACTCGAAATACGTGTTGGATGCCATTATGAAGGGCTGGGTATATACGTGGCAAAAAAACGGCTGGCGCAAAGCCGATAAAAAGCCCGCACTCAACGTCGATTTATGGGAACAGTTGCTCGGCTTATTAGAAATTCACCGTGTGGAGTTTCATTGGGTACACGGTCATCAGGGCCACCCCGAAAACGAACGTTGCGACGCGCTTGCCGTTGCCGCATATCAGCAGTTCTTGAACAAATAGCGCTGTAAAGCAACTGTTCTTTACAGCTTTTAAGCCCTTGATTTTACTGAGTTTGTGAGGTGATTATATGAATGAACGCAGTCAGCGGTTACGTCGCTTAACAGCCATGGCGATGCTTGCCGCTTTATCCTACATAACGGTAGCGCTTATCCGTATTCCCGTTGTTTTGTTCTTGAGCTATGAACCCAAGGACGTATTTTTAACCATCGGCGGCTTCTTATTCGGTCCCGTTGCAGGTCTCTGTATGAGTGTCGCGGTAGCGCTCGTGGAAATGGTTACTATCAGTTCTACAGGCCCTATCGGTATGCTGATGAACTGTGTTTCTTCCTGTCTGTTTGTTTGTACGGCAAGCATCGTTTACTATCGTAAGAAAACGTTAACCCGCGCCCTTATCGGTCTGATTGCAGGTGCGCTGATTATGACCGCGGGTATGCTTTTATGGAATTATCTCATAACGCCGTTATATATGAACGTACCGCGCGATGCTATTGCAGATATGCTGTTACCCGTATTTTTGCCGTTTAATCTCTTAAAAGGCGGGCTCAACGCCGCTTTCACAATGCTGTTATACAAAAGCGCCTCTGCGGCTTTGCGTTCAACCGGCTTGTTGCCCAAAACCAACACACCTGTCATTCCGCGTAAGCGGCTTGCCGTCACCCTCGCCGCGTTAAGTGTTGTTGTGACGTTAATTTTAATTTTATTGGTGTGGAAGGGTGTTATGTAAATTACGTATTGACAAAAGTCGACACCTTTGATATACTACAACACGAACTGAATATTCCTTATCAAGAGTGGCGGAGGGAACAGGCCCGATGATGCCCGGCAACCTGCAAAAAGCAAGGTGCTACATCCTGCGGTAATGACCGACAGATGAGGTTTCTTTGATAACTCACCGCTCGGTCAACGAGCGGTTTTTTATTTGTATTTTTTAGGAGGTTAAATATATGGCAAGACATTTCTTTACATCCGAATCGGTAACCGAAGGACATCCCGACAAGGTTTGTGACCAGATTTCCGATGCGGTTTTGGATGCTATTTTAGCACAGGACAAGGACGCGCACGTAGCGTGCGAAACGGTAGCCACCACCGGTATGGTAATGGTAATGGGTGAAATCACCACCACTGCACAGGTGGATATTCCTGCCACCGTACGCCGTGTCGTATTGGATATCGGTTATGACGGCAGAGACGGTAACTTTGACGGGAATACCTGTGATGTGACCGTCAAGTTGGACGAACAGTCCCCTGACATTGCTATGGGCGTTAACGATGCGCTGGAAGGTCGCGGCGGCGAAAAAACCGACCCGTATGACCAAACCGGAGCGGGTGATCAAGGGCTTATGTTCGGTTTCGCGTGCAACGAGACACCCGAGCTGATGCCTTTGCCCATCGCCTTGGCGCACCGCTTGGCGGTAAAGCTCACCGCCGTACGAAAAGACGGTACGCTCCCCTACTTACAGCCCGACGGCAAAACGCAGGTAACTGTGGAATATGATGAAAACGACAAGCCTGTACGCGTGGATGCCGTGGTCGTTTCCAGCCAACATACGTCCGATGTCGAACTTGAAACCATTCGCCGCGACGTGATTCGCGAGGTTATCCTTCCGACGATTCCCGCAAATCTTTTAGATGATGACACCAAAATCTTCGTTAACCCCACGGGACGCTTTGTTGTGGGTGGTCCGCAAGGTGATACGGGTCTTACCGGCAGAAAAATCATTGTAGATACCTACGGCGGTTACGGTCGTCACGGCGGCGGTGCGTTTTCGGGCAAGGACCCCACAAAGGTAGACCGTTCCGCGTCCTATATGGCGCGTTACGCGGCGAAAAACCTGGTTGCCGCAGGTCTTGCCGACCGTTGTGAGGTACAGGTGGCGTACGCTATCGGCGTGGCACGTCCCGTTTCGGTGCGTGTGGAAACGGGCGGCACGGGCAAATACAGCGACGATATTCTCGCCGCCGCTGTAGAAAAGGTGTTCGACTTCCGTCCTGCCGCAATTATTGATACGTTAGAGCTGCGCCAACCCATTTACCGTCAGCTTGCCGCTTACGGTCACGTGGGCCGTGAAGATATCAACGTGCGTTGGGAACAAACCGACCGCGTAGACGCGTTAAAAGCCGCCGTATCCTTATAAACTGTTCACGAAAAAAGCCGACAGATTAATCTGTCGGCTTTTTTATGTTTTTTCGGTAAATAGCAGGTGGAAACCCAAATTTTCCCTTGAAATTACGATTGAAACTGCGAACAGACGTATAGCCGCTTTCCAAAGCGCACTCGGCGACAGAAAACGATGTGTTTCCAAGCAGATAACACGCATAGCTCAGTCTATAATAGTTCACATATACGTTGTAGGGTATGCCGATTATCTTTTTAAACAAGCGAGAAAGATAAGCGTAATCATAGCCCAAATCACGCGATAGCCGGCTCAACGAACAATCACCGCTGAAATTTTGTTCTACAAATAAGAAAACAGCCGAAAGCACCTTTTCCCCGTCTGCGTATCTCTGTGCGTATACAGCCCCTTTTTCAAACTGTGTACAAACGGAATACAGCACGCCTTTTTTCTCAAAGTCGCTGCTGTTTTCGGATAACGTATCCAACGCACGAATCAAGTAGTCGTCTAAAAGGAAGCGATTGTCAAGCGGTATCTGTCCTGCGGTCTTCACTGCAAATGCCTGCACCAAGCGCGGTGAAAAAATACACAAAAAATGTTCACTTTCCACCGAATCCAACGCGTGTATCTGATTCGGGAAAATCAACATAGCTTCGTTCGCTCGCAGCACCGATACGTTGCCGTCCACCGTCACACGCATCTCACCCCGCAAAACCACAATCACTTCAAAACAATGGTGCAAATGCGGCGGGAAACTAAAGTTTATTCCCTTCTCCGATTTTATATAGTCGGGGAAACCCAACTGATGAAACTCGTAAAACATTCGCGCTCTCCAAAAAGTCAAATTTTGTCTATAAATTATACATCTTTTTGCGAGAAAAGTCAAATTTGCTGACGTATAATAAAAGAAACATATAAAAGGAGAGCAAACGATGCCGTATTATATTGGAGTAGATCTCGGTACTTCTTCGTTAAAGCTGTTATTGGTGACCGAAACGGGTAGTATCACCCGTACCGTTTCCCGTGCGTATCCCGTAGATTTCCCGCATCCCGGTTGGAGCGAGCAATCGCCCACACTGTGGTGGGACGCACTGTGCGACGGTTTCAGTGAACTGCTTACCGATATAGATACCAGGACCGTTCACAGCATCGGCATTGGCGGGCAAATGCACGGTGCCGTTATTTTAGATGAGACGGGTGCTGTTATACGTCCCACCATCTTGTGGAACGACGGCAGAACCGCTGACCAAACCGCCTATTTGAATGAGGTTGTGGGAAAAGCCCGTTTGTCCCAATTGACAGCCAACATTGCCTTTGCGGGATTCACAGCACCAAAGCTGCTATGGTTACGCGAAAATGAGCCGCAAAATTATGCGAAAATACATAAAGTTCTGTTGCCGAAGGATTATCTTACCTTTCGGTTAACAGGCAAATATTGTACCGATTATTCAGATGCGGCAGGAACGCTGTTATTAGACGTCAAAAACAAATGCTGGTCGCAGGAAATGCTCGACATTTGCGGTATGACCCAAGCACAGATGCCCGCTTTGCTCGAAAGTTATCAAACGGTAGGCACCCTTCTTCCCGAAGCGGCGGAACAACTCGGTTTACCTTCTCGCGTCACCGTGGTTGCGGGCGCAGGAGACAATGCCGCCGCCGCTGTCGGCACCGGCACTGTCGGTAATGGCCGTTGCAATATTTCACTTGGCACGTCGGGAACTGTTTTTATTGCAACCGACGTATTTTGCAATGACCCTTGCAACGCTTTGCACGCCTTTTGCCACGCCAACCGCGGTCACCATTTAATGGGGTGCATCTTATCCGCCGCAGCCTGCAACAAGTGGTTTTGTGAAGAAATTCTGCGCACTTCTGACTTTGCAACCGAAGAAGCCGCCGTCACCGAAGAAGCATTATCCCGCAATCACGTATACTTCTTGCCGTACCTCATGGGGGAACGCAGTCCGATAAACGATACCGATGCCCGCGGTATGTTTATCGGCATGCGTATGGATACCACCCGTCAAGATATGTTCCAGGCAGTTTTGGAAGGCGTTTGCTTTGCCATTAAAGAAAATATTGCAATCGCTCAAAAGGCGGGTATAGAAATTCCGTACGCCACGCTTTGCGGCGGCGGTGCAAAATCCGCACTGTGGCAAACCATATTAGCAAACGTGTTGAACATACCATTATATCTTCCCCAAACAGAACAAGGGCCTGCCTACGGTGCCGCTATGCTCGCAATGGTAGGAGACGGACAATACGCCGACCTTTCCGCGTGCGCCGACACACTTGTGAAGACGCGCAAGGTAATTCGTCCGACACCCGCTATCGCCGCACGGTATGCACAACAATACGAGGTGTTCAAACGGTTGTATCCAACTGTCAAAAATGTATATAAGGAGTTACACCAATGAACGAGATTTTCAAAAGCATCCCCAAGATCCCCTACGAAGGGCCAAACAGCCGCAACCCGCTCGCTTTCAAATACTATGACGAAAACCACATAGTGTGCGGAAAGACAATGAAGGAACACCTCCCCTTCGCCATGGCGTGGTGGCATACACTTTGTGCAGCGGGAACAGATATGTTCGGCAGAGACACCGCCGACAAAACCTTCGGCGCGCAAGCAGGCGCCATAGAACACGCCAAGCGCAAGGTGGACGCCGGTTTTGAATGTATGCAAAAGCTGGGTATCCCCTATTTTTGTTTCCACGACGTGGATCTGATACCCGAAGCCGCAGATATCAACGAAACAAATCGTCGTTTAGATGAAATCACCGATTATATGTTGGTGAAAATGCGGGAAACGGGGATTCGCTGTCTGTGGGGTACAGCCAATATGTTTTCCAATCCACGATTTATGAACGGTGCCGGCAGCACAAACTCCGCGGACGTATACTGTTTCGCCGCGGCGCAGATCAAAAAAGCCCTGGATATCACCGTGAAGCTTGGCGGCAAAGGGTACGTATTTTGGGGTGGTCGAGAAGGATATGAAACGTTACTCAACACCGATATGCTGTTTGAGCAGAAAAATATTGCCCGCCTTATGAAAATGGCAGTAGAATACGGACGTTCCATCGGTTTCACGGGGGATTTTTATATTGAGCCCAAGCCCAAAGAGCCGATGAAGCATCAATACGATTTTGATGCCGCCACCGCCATAGGTTTTCTGCGGCAATATGGGCTGGATAAAGACTTCAAACTGAATATTGAAGCCAACCACGCCACGCTTGCGGGCCATACCTTCCAACACGACCTGCGCGTATCTGCCATAAACGGTATGCTCGGTTCCATTGACGCCAACCAAGGCGACTGTCTTCTCGGATGGGATACGGATGAATTTCCTTCCAACGTGTACGAAACCACTATGTGTATGTATGAAGTCTTAAAAGCGGGCGGTTTGACGGGCGGATTTAATTTCGATGCCAAAAACCGTCGTCCCAGCTATACTGCAGAAGACATATTCCACGGGTTTATTCTCGGTATGGATGCCTTTGCATTGGGATTGCTTAAAGCTGCCGCACTGATTGAAGATGGCAGAATAGACGCGTTTATCAAACAACGGTACGCCAGCTTCGAAGAAGGTATCGGCAAGAAAATCGTAGAAGGCGATACGTCATTGACCGAGCTTGCAAGCTACGCCGCAAAGCTTGGCGCACCTTCCCTACCGTCCAGCGGCCAACAAGAGTACCTGCAAAGCATTATAAATTCCATTCTCTTTGCAAAGGAGTAACTTATGAGAAACATCACCTTTGATATCCGAAATACCAACGGGACACTAAACCGTTATTTCGAAAGTTGCATCGGCGCGGGACGTGCAGGTGAAGTGATGCGGCACGCCGCTTATACACAGTTACAGACCTTACAGGAGATATGTCCCTTCCGCTATATCCGTTTTCACGGGTTATTTCACGAAGAAATGCACGTTGTATACCGCGACGAAAGCGGCGCTTTGCAATTCAATTTTCAGTATGTCGACATCTTGTTTGACAGTTTGCTGGAAGCGGGTATCCGTCCGCTCGTAGAACTGGGACTAATGCCAAAAGCATTGGCGAAAGACGATGCCACCGTCTTTTGGTGGAAGATGAACAAATCTATGCCGCGGGATATAAACGAATGGGCGGCACTCATTGAAGCGCTTGTTCGCCATCTGCTGTACCGTTACGGACAAGAAGAAATACGGCAATGGTATTTTGAAGTATGGAACGAACCGGACCACCCTTCCTTTTTTACCGAGCACGATAATATTGATGCGTATTTCTTATTGTATGATACCGCCGCATTAACCATCAAAGCGATAGACAAAGAATTAAAAGTCGGCGGTCCCGCTACCGCAGGATTGCGCCGTATTCCCGAAACGATACAACATTGTCGGGAACACAACATACCGCTTGATTTTATTTCTTCGCACTTTTATTGTGTGCGCGGTGAATTCGATGCGGACGGCAAAGCCAAAACAAGACTGCTCCCTATCTCCTATTTCACCGACGCTATACAAAAAGCAGGTGCCTTGTGCCACAAGGAAGGACTGCCTTTATTGATTACCGAATGGTCTACGTCATATTCTTCCCGTGACCCCGTACACGACAGTTACGTAAACGCGCCGTTTGTTTTGGAAATGATAAAACGGTGTGACGGATACGCTAACCTTTTCTCCTACTGGACATATACCGACATTTTCGAAGAAGTGGCACCGCCCGTCAAACCATTCCACGGTGGCTTTGGTCTTTTCAATGTACAATCGTTACCCAAACCCACTTTGCACGCCTTTTCTTTCTTGCACCGTTTAGGCGATACCGTGCTGTCATGTACCGACACAAGCTGTTATGCCACAAAAACCGATACACAGATACAATGTCTGTTCTGGAACGCAGTGTTATTGCCGCAAGACAGCAATAACAGCATTTTCTTCACACAACCGTTGCCCGCCAAGACAATAGAAGATGCGACATTGGAAATTACGGGACTTCGTCCTAATACATCCTATGCCGTGACGATGGAAACAGTGGGCTACCGCAAAGGCGATGTATACAACGCGTATCTTGACGGCAAATTCAAGGAACTGCCGACCAAGGCAGAAGAAGCCGCCTTAAAAACAGCCGCCACACCGCAAAAGGAAACATATACCGCAGTTGCAGATGCCGACGGCAAACTGTTTCTCTCCGTACCGCAAACCGAAAATCAAGTGGATTTTATAACAATCGACATATAAAAAATAACGGTGTGCTGTGCACACCGTTATTTTTTAGTTTTTAAGACTTTGCATCGGGGCGGGGATTCTGCCGCCTCTGGCAATGAATTTCTCGGGAGACACCATATTGATAGGCATCACCGGGCCGCTACCGAGCAAACCGCCAAAGGACAGTTCATCCCCCACCTGTTTGCCGATAGCGGGGATAACACGTACAGCGGTGGTCTTAGAGTTGACCATACCGATAGCCGCTTCATCCGCAATCAGCGCGGAAATCACCGCCGCAGGCGTATCGCCGGGAATGTTAATCATATCAAGCCCCACCGAGCAAACGGCGGTCATCGCTTCCAATTTTTCAATGCGCAAGCAGCCGCAACGGGACGCCGCAATCATACCCGCATCCTCGGTCACGGGGATAAATGCACCCGACAGACCGCCAACGTGAGAAGATGCCATCACGCCGCCTTTTTTCACCGCGTCATTGAGCAATGCCAATGCAGCGGTCGTGCCGCAACAGCCACAGCAATCCAGACCCATTTCTTCCAGAATATACGCCACCGAGTCGCCCACCGCAGGGGTCGGTGCCAAAGAAAGGTCAACAATACCGAAAGGCACGTCCAATCTTTTAGACGCTTCCTGTGCCACAAGCTGACCCATACGGGTAATCTTAAACGCAGTGCGTTTGATAATATCCGCCACCTGCGTCAAATCACAGTCGCCCGCCTTCGCAAGTGCCGCGCGCACCACACCGGGTCCCGAAACACCGACGTTGATAACCGTATCGGGTTCGCCGGGACCGTGGAAAGCACCTGCCATAAAGGGATTATCCTCGGGAGCGTTACACAATACCACCAACTTTGCGGGACCGATACAATCACGGTCAGCGGTCAATTCCGCCGCACGGCGTACCACATGACCCATCATACCAACAGCATCCATATTGATACCCGTTTTTGTGGAGCCGACGTTTACCGATGCACAAATGTGGTCCGTCTCGGCAAGTGCTGCGGGGATAGCCGCTATGAGCTCTTTATCCCCTGCCGCAAACCCTTTCTGTACCAGCGCGGAAAAACCGCCGATAAAGTTAACACTGCAGGTCACTGCCGCTCTTTCCAGCGTTTTAGCAAGGCGAAGCGCATCCTTTTTATCCGCAGACGCCAAAATCATCGCCGCGGGGGTAATGGAAATGCGCTTGTTAATAATCGGGATGCCGAGTTCCTTTTCAATTGTTTCGCCCGTTGTCACCAATTTTTCCGCGCGACGGGTGATTTTATCATACACCTTGTCGCAGAGCTTCCCCATATCACTGTCAGAACAATCGAGCAGAGAAATGCCCATTGTAATGGTGCGGATATCGAGGTTTTCTTCATCTATCATGGTGATAGTTTCTAAAATATCCTTTGCGTTTAACATAAACCGCGCTCCTTAAATTGTGTGCATTGCATTGAAGATGTCTTCGTGCATCGTGTGAATTTTTAAATGCATCTCTTCACCGATTTTCTCCATTTGCTCCGCAAAAGCGGTAAACGGAATATCCAATTTATCGATATCTACAATCATAATCATCGCAAACAAATCCTGCAGCACCGACTGTGTCACTTCTGCAACATTTACACCGTGTTCACTGCATTTGGTGGACACTTTTGCAAGAATACCTACGGTATCTTTACCTACAACCGTAATAACAGCACGCATATATATACGCCCCTTATCTGATAATTTTTTAACAGTATACCATCTTCTTTTGGAAAAAGAAAGACTTTTATAAAAAAATACCCATTCTTTTTAAAGAACGGGTATCTTGTCCTATTCTACTTCGTGCCGAAAATACGGTCACCTGCATCGCCGAGGCCGGGTAAGATATAGCCGTTTTCGTTAAGGCATCTATCCAGAGATGCGCAGTAAATCTGCACGTCGGGGTGCGCCTCGTTCAGCGCCTTCAAACCCTCGGGGGCCGCAATAATGCACATAAATTTGATGTTGCGCGGATGGCGCTCCTTGATCTGGGAAATGGCGTCAATCGCCGAGCCGCCGGTGGCTAACATCGGGTCCAATACGATAACGTCACGCTGTTCGATATCGCCCGGTAATTTGCAATAATATTCCACAGGCTGCAGGGTATCGTGGTCACGGTACAGACCGATATGACCCACTCGCGCGGAAGGTACCAATTCCACCGCACCGTCCACCATACCCAGCCCTGCACGCAAAATCGGCACGAAAGCCAATTTTCTGCCCGCAATCACATTGGATTTGGTGGTTTCCATAGGTGTTTCCACGTCTACCGCACAAAGCGGCAGATCACGGGTAGCTTCGTACACCAGCAATTCGGTGATTTCGCGAATCAACTCACGGAACTGCTTAGAAGATGTGCGCTTGTCGCGCAGAATGGTGACCTTGTGCTGAATCAAGGGATGATCGGCAATAAACGGTTTTTGCATAATAGACCCTCCAATATTTTTATTTCTTTTGTTTGGCTTTTAATTCCCGCTCCGCCTGCGGCAAACGCAGGTAAACGGGCTGTAACGCATCCGCAGAACAGCGTTCCTCTTTACTAAAAGCCGCCAATGCCACACCGACGGCATTCTGGTACCGCAGATGGTCAGGTGCCAAACACAGGTTAGGAACAAGCTTTTCAAGAGCAGTATAGCACAGTTTTGCGCCGTCGCCAACCAAAATCACTGTTTTTCCTGAATTTCTCAACCGATTTCCCAATTCTTCGATGGAAATCGCCTCATCAGGAGATAAACGGGTAACCGTCTCCCCTACCTCAAACATTGCCGTATATACCTGTGCGCAACGGGCATCCATTACAGCACACACCGTGTGCTTTTCCGGTAGTCCGACAAAGTTATATGCCATACTTTCAAGGGTCGACACCGCCACGCAAGGCAAATTATCTGCAAAGCAAAAGCCCTTTACGGCCGCAACACCGATACGCACACCCGTAAACGAGCCGGGACCGACATTGACAGCCGCCGCGTCAATATCTTTCAATGTAAGCGCGGCATTTTTCAGCATATCCTCAACCATCGGCAGTATCGTTTGGCTATGGGTCATCTTACTGCGCAGTTCGGTAGCGGTTATCAATGCGCCGTCCTCCACAATCGCCGCAGACGCGGTAACGGCAGAGGTATCTATTGCCAAAATTTTCATCACTTAAAACCTCTCAATAATGCGGGTGGTCTCGTCCGGCGCGGAAATACGCAAGCGCACAGCATCTTCAGGCAGCGCCACCTCGATATTTTCGCTCCACTCTATCACAAGGATAGCACCCGCATCCAGATAATCATAATATCCCGTCGTCAGCAAATCGTCCCAACTGCTGATACGGTACATATCAAAATGAACAAGCGGCGGGTTGCCGCCGTAATCGTGTACCAGCGCGAAGGTGGGGCTGGATACTTCCGCTAAAAGGTGTAACCCGCGGGCAAGACCGCGCACAAATGCCGTTTTCCCCATACCCATACCGCCAAACAACGCCAACACTTGTCCGCCGCATACCGTTTTCGCAATCTCTTCGCCAACCGCTTCGGTTTCTGCCGTCGAATGGGTTTCCCAACGTTTGTGCATAATTCCCCTCCTTATGACATCATTCTTTCGGTATCATAACATATTTTTTTACATAATTAAAGGGTTTGTCTTGAAAAAATCAAAAAAAAGAAATATACTGTATAAAAAGACGGCAAACAGGAGGTGAGCAGATATGAAATTGATGAAGGGCGGCAGTAATTTCCGCTTCGCGTTGCGTAACACGAATTTCAGATTACTGATACTCTGTTTTTTGTGTTCATTTTACGGGTGTCTGTTGGTGTTATCTGCTAACCTCTCAGCCGGCAACGGATGGAAGGGAATCATTACCCAGGTAGGCGCCACCGTTATGGGCTTTGTGTTTGCCTTGTTCATTTCACAAATTGATTATGACGATATCTGCCGTGTCTGGCCGGTTATCACCGGGATTGCTGTTTTGCTGGTACTGCTCACCTTTACACCGCTCGGACTTAACGTGAGCGGCACGGATGATACCGCGTGGCTTGCCTTTTCCATCGGTTCTTTCACGCTCACCTTCCAACCGTCAGAATTATTAAAAATTGCCTTTATCATTACCTTTTCCCGCCATTTGTCCGCAGTTGGCGAAGACATCAACGCCCCGCGCAATATTCTGCTGCTTTGCGCACACGCGCTGTTGCCCATCGGTCTCATCTTTTTACAGGGCGACGACGGTACGGCACTCGTGTTCGGGCTTATGTTTGTCGCTATGATGTTTGCCGCAGGATTAAAATGGCAATATTTTGCGGGCACGATTACCGCCGCTTTGGTTGCCGTTCCGTTTGTATGGATGAACTTAACGGATGACAAGAAAGGGCGTATTCTGTCCATTTTACAACCTGAATTATACACCGAAACATACGGCTGGCAACAGGAACAGGGTATTATTCTGATGGGTTCGGGCAAACTGTTTGGTGTCGGTTTCTTAAAAGGCAGTAATCCCGGCTTGTTTGCGCGCAATAATGACCTGATTTTCACCGTTGCCGCCGAGGAGTTCGGCTATATCGGCTCGCTTTTACTGCTCGCTCTGCTCGCATTGCTCACTCTGGAGCTGTGGAGGTGTGCGATGCGCGCCCGTGACGCGCTGGGCAAGTATATGTGTATCGGTACCATGGCGATGATAGGATTTCAGTCGATTATCAACATCGGTATGAACGTGCGATTGTTGCCGATTATCGGTATCACCCTGCCGTTCTTCAGTGCGGGCGGCACCTCGGTACTCACCTTGTATCTCGCCATCGGTTTGGTGCTGAGTGTCAGTTTTTACAGCAATATCAAAGCCAATTCCATTCGCAGATAAGGATAACGTATGAAAAAATCTTCGATTTTTACAGGATACTGCCTTGTTATAGTCAGTGCCTTTTTGTTCGGTTGTATGCCGCTTATCACCAAAAACATTTACGCCGAAGGAGTCAACTCGTTAAGCGTCGTCTTTTTACGAAACCTGTTATCTATACCTGTTTTAGGCGCACTAACCTTATGGAAGGAACGCACACTCCGTGTGCCGACAAAAGCATTACTACCCATTGCCGCAATCGGTTTGACAGGGTGTTGCATTACTCCCTTCTTACTATTCACCTCTTATAACTTCTTAGCCTCGGGAACCGCAACCGTTTTGCATTTTATCTACCCGTCGGTTGTGGTGGTGGCGGGCATTCTGTTTCTGAAAAAGAAGCCGCATACAGGCAGTATTATATCGGTTATTATCTGTGCTGTCGGTATTGGGTTGTTTTATGACCCCACCACCCCGCTTAATCCGTTTGGTGCTCTCTTGGCTTTGGTGTCGGGTATCGCCTATGCCGCGTACGTTGTGTTACTGTCCGCTTGTAATTTATACGGTGTCAAAGGCTTTCGGTTAGCGTTGTACCTTTCGGTGATATGCACCGCAGTAATGGCGCCCGTCTTCCTTATCAGCGGCGGCATTACCTTTCCCACATCTATCGTCGGTTGGTTACTATGTTTCTTGCTGGCTGTGGTCATCAACGTTGGTGCGGTGATATTATTCCAACAAGGTACTTTGCTTATCGGCGGTGAACGCGCCGCCATTCTCAGCACGGTAGAGCCCATAACGGGCGTGTTTATCGGTGCTGTAGCGTTTCAAGAGGTTATCGGTGTGCGTTCCGCTATCGGTTCGGTATTGGTTATCGCGGCAAGTGTTTTGATTGCCGTATCGGATATGAAAAGCAAAAGATAAAAAATAAGCGATGCGTTTGCATCGCTTATTTTTTATCTTTTTGGCGGTTTCGGGCGGTGTTTTGCGGTGTATTTCTCCACGTCGATGCGGATAATCTGCACAATTCCTACCATACGGTCGGTAAACGTAAAATCCTTGCCCGTTTGGGTCTTCATCAACACCGAAAGGCCGTATTTTTTCTCCTCAACATCTTCTACCAGCGTTGCCGTACCCTTGCCCATAACGGACGCATACGCCATACCGTATTGGCACGCAATATCCCCTTCAAAAGACTCGGTATCGCAAACCAGCTCAAAGAAAACCTTGGGATTTGCGCGCAAAACATCTATTTTCTTGCCCGTTTTCGCACCGTGGAGATAGATGGTCAGCTTGCCGTCTTGCATTGTATAACCGTAATTCATCGGCACAACGTACGGTTCACCATCGTCCACCATACCGATATGAATTACCTTAGCGGTGTCTAAAATGCGGATAATTTCATCCATATCCGTTACCGCCTGTTCTCTTCTGGTAATGCCTTCTTGCATAAGCTTATCCCCTTAAAATATTCCTTTGTTATACTTGCTAATTGCTTTTAAACTGATAACCAAACCGACACCGATACCGGCACCCATAATACCCATACCGATATGTTCAAATATCTCGTTTTGGGTGAGCACGGCAAAAAAGGAGAACACGCTCGAAATCACAATACCGCTACCCAAGATAATCATACCGATACCCACCTTTTTGCCGAGTGGGAGTTTGTCTTCTTCCTTCACACGATGAATATGATACGAGTGCAACATGGATATGTTGCCGCGTCTGTTGGCAATACCGATGCCGATACAAAGAAAACCAACCGCCAACGTAACCACCGTGGATATAATCACGCCACCCATACAGGACACCTCTTACCGTTTATTTTTTAGAGGGAACTACTTCCAGCCAATAGCCATCGGGATCTTCGATAAAATAAATGCCCATTTCTGCGTTTTCGTAGCAGATGCAACCCATTTCTTCGTGCAATGTATGTGCCGCTTCATAATCTTCTGCTTCAAACGCCAAATGGAATTCACATTCGCCCAAATCGTAGTTTTGCGGATGCTCTTCCAAGCAAGTGAGTTCCAACACAAAGTCGGTTTCCGCATTGCCCACGTACACAATAGTAAAGCCGTCGCCGTTTATGCGTCTTACCTCTTTTAAGCCCAATGCCTTTTCATAAAAAGCCATAGACTTTTCCAAGTCAGCAACATTGTAGTTTTCGTGAACCATTTTGAATTTCATAAGTATCCTCTTTTCTTTATTTGAATTTTTGTATTTGATTTTTATGCTGCGGATGCTCTGCTAAAAAGGTGTCGATAATTTGGAGGTCTCCCCAACAGTGCAT
>JAZSED010000093.1:0-8943 GCA_045531495.1 Acutalibacteraceae bacterium | reverse complement strand
GCCGAGTGCGAAATCCTCAAAACGGATGTCGTCACCGCCTGCGACGCGGATAGATTTTTTGGTGATAGCAATAAGCACCTGGTTTTTATTCAGTTCATTCTCTCCGGTCATAAACAAGCCGGGGATATCCTGGCGGAGACCAACAAGAATGGTCGTGTCATTGTTTTGGATGTTGAAATCGAATTTTACCGATGAATCCGCCATTTTCTGACGAATACTGTTTTCATCCAACGGAACCAACGCATTGATGTTGCCAATACGGGTGGCAGCAGAGGTAGGAGCACCGCTCAACTGCAACCAACGGTTGTAGAACAGCAACCAGGTGCCCTCGGTAGAGCTGTAACCTCTGGTTGTGTGGGTCGCACCGTTGTTGTAGATAAACTGTACGTCGCTCTGCACTTCTTCGAACACCGCAGGATCAAACTGATGGAAGAATGCGTAGTTTTGATTTGCAGCGGTGTATTTGCCGCCTGTGTATGTTGCACCGGGGATATCCGTAAAATCGATTTCACGGTGGGTGGCGTTGGCACTTGCCTTGGCATCTTTCTCAGTTTGGGTCTGTTCGTACAGAGAAATTTTGTTGCCGTTTTCATCCAAGTGAGTCAGGGTGATGTCGCCTATATCACTGCCATAGTTACCGATACCGTACGCAAGATAACCGGGCTCACGGTACGGGATGGTTTCGGTTTTTTCTACGATAGTGGTGCCGTCATCCTGAATCTTCAGGTACACCTGGTCACCCACGGCACGCACCGTAACGGTCACAACGGAGCTACTCGCAATCTGCGAAGCAAAGGTGTTCTGTATGTTGCCGTACATATCCCCTGCCACGTTTCTACCTGCTGCAATGTCGGTACCGCCCGCGAAGTTGTAGCCTCTGGAGTTAATAGCTACCAATACCTGCTCTTGGCTCATACCGTACCAACCGGTAGTAAACTGACCCGCTTCCTTCTGTCGGAAGCCAAACGCGACGGTTGCGCCGACGGGTTTGGAGCCGTCGGTACCGTTGACATCATTAAGACGCGCTTGGAAGGTGGTTTCAAAATTTTGGAAGTAGAACCGTTCACCATCATGACCCTTGGGAACCAAGGAAGAAATGTGGCGCATAATTTCACGGCCGCCAACACCCTCCGCAGTAAACTGCAACCATTTGTCGATGTATGCCGTACGGAAGTATGCGTAGTTTCCGGTCTGCCCTTCGTGGGAAACTTTTGAACCGAAGGTGGATGCCTTCACGTTACCCTCGCGGTTATACACGTTGTCAAACTGCGCATTCACTGCCGCGACAATCGCTTTAGCGGTTTCGGTATTTTCCAAAACGCCGCTGCTTGCATTCACGAAGTTGTAGTAGTTGTAGCTGGTGATGGTGGATTTGTTGGTGTGATACTTGCTGTTGCCGTACCAACCTTTGCCGGTAAGCGACCAAGAGAAATCCTGCAGGGTACGCTTCTGGCCGAAGTCCACGGGAGCACCGTTTTCGTCCAACTCGGTAATTTTTACGGATTTCAGGTTTCTCACACAGTTTGCCAAACCGACCGACAGCGAGCCGCTGCCTGCCGCAATGGTTTTTGTGCTCGTATGTACCGTGCTGCCGTCGCTGACCTTGGTCACGGTCGCGGTAAGCGCGGTGCCCACCACCTTCACGGTGAGCTTATAATCGGCGGTATTATCCAGCTTGCCGATGTTGGTGTATCCCGTTTTGGTGTTGGTGTTGGCAGCATTGCCGACGATGATACCGTCGTTGCTGCTGTCCACACGACCTACGATAACCGCTTCATTACCGGAATTCAACTTGAAATCGTTGTTGTTGCGGTTGAATTTGCCGGGGGTCTTTTCGTGGAAGGATACGTACACCGCACCCACGTTATCGTTCCCTGCTTTATTGAAAACGATTTCCGCCTCGAAGTTGGCAAGCTCTGCGTAATCGCCGTAGCTGTTTTTGACAGTCAGCGCATGACTCTTACGAATCTGCTGGTCGCCAACCTTTGTGGAGGTGTGGCGCAAAGCACCGCCGTTCGCAATCTTCAGGTTGATTTCGCCGCCCCAGTTATCATTAAAACCGCTGTTGTACGATTCAAAGCTGATAACATCAAAGGAGCCCTGACCCAGGAACGCTTTTTCTTTGTACCTGCTGGTCTCACGGTTGACGAAGATACCGAAACGAGCGTTTACCCACTCGTTAACGGCGGTATCGTCCGCAGTAGACTGATACAAGCCGTTGGCATCGTATTTGGTGCTGTCCACCAAAGCCGCGAGGTCAGCGAAGTTGACGTCGAACGTTTCCACCGTATTATTCGGTGCTGCCACAGTCGGCATCACGATCGAGCTCATGATCACGCCACATAACATGGCAAGGCACGCAAGAATCGCGCCAACACGTTTAAACATGGTGATCGTTTTGTTCATACCTCTCTCTCCTTTTTTCGAAAAAGTTTTTCGGCGGTCCGTTTCGTTTCGGACCGTCCTTTTCCAAGATATCACACACTTGTGACCCCCGAAAAACGGGCTTTCGTCGAAGTGACCAATTTCGGCGAATGTTTTTGGCGGTTTTGCCATCAAAATCAGCCGTTTTCCTTAAAAAAGGGCGGAGTTATGGCAAGTGTATAATCATCTGGGTATATTATATACTATAAAGGGGGTTTTGGCAATATCCCTTATGAAATATAGCAGTTTTACTATTCGTCAGGTTTCGTTTTTGTACAAAATGACATATAGTGAAAATATATAAATAGCACATCGGTGTACAAACAAAAAAAATCCCCGTGTGCCGCAGCACACGGGGATGCAAGTATACATTATTTCGGGGGTTTAATATCTGACCAACCGTCAATAGAATCATAATTGATGGTTGTCGTGCCTGTTTCAGCTTTGGTGGTCGTAGTAGCCTCCGTTTTGGTGGTGGTAGTGGTCGGGTCGGTCACGGTGACCGCCGTAGTCTGTGCAACCGCCGTAGTTTGTACGACAGCCGTGGTCTGTGCTACCACCGTTGTCTCAACACTGCCTTGCGCATCTGTTTTCGTGGCGCCCTGTGCATTTGTCACAGGTACATTGGTGGTCTTGGTGCTGCCTTTCGCATCGGTTACAGCCACGTACGTGGTCTTGGTACTGCCTTTGCTGTCGGTAACAGGCACATATGTAGTAACCACTTGGCCCTTTCCGTCGGTAACGGTCACGTAGGACGTCTTTGCCGTGGTACTGACACCGGGCAGCAAATCACTGATATCAATGCTGATCCCTCCGTCCTGACTACCCGCCTGATTGCCGGTCTGTTCGGTTTTTTCGTTTGCGGTAGTGGTGGTGGAAACACCGTCAACCGCGCCCGTAGGTGTATCGCCTTCGTTATTGCGGCAGGTGACAAGGGTCAGCACCAAAGCGAGGCAGATAACCACCACGCCAACCGCTAAAAGAATTGTCTTTTTCATTTCAAAATTCCTCCTTCTTCTTCGGCCTCGGAGCCGACCGCAGTAACGGTAAACTGTCCGTCCACGCGTTTGAGCACATAAATCTGCGCAAATGCCGCCATATCGGGCGTAGGCTCTATCGTATTGCCGCGCTCGTCCACCGCAAGGTCGGCAGAGGACACGAAAGCAATACGTACATGGTACACATTCCCGTTGCGGCGAATCGTATCAATCACAGGCTGATGCAACGACGTAACAAAGTTAAACGGCACGAAATACGTTTTATTGGTTTCACTGTATTCCACGTCGTCTTCACCGAGTGTGCGGTTATGCAGTACCGCATCCTCGCCGAACAGCACCTTATAGGACGCTTCCACCTCGGCGACAGGCACGATAAGACGGCCGTTGTTGTCCAATTCGTACTTGGTGTTTTCATCCTTTTCACGCAGCATACGAATACGCTCCGCTTCGGTGATGCGCCACACCGCCGCACGTAACAATTCGTCAATATCCTCCTCGTTGACATCGTCAAAGTCGGGGATAGGATTATATGCGGTAAGCGGCTGTAAAAAATATTGGATTTCATCACGCAGTGCAGAATCGTCGGTCAATTCACGCACCATACCGACGCCTGTTGCAATCACCGCAATGACACCGACAATAGCCAAAACCGTGGTCAGAAAACCAACAGGCGCCGCCCATCTGTATCTGCCGCGCCGTTGACCGTTTTTGTCAACCCGCGCTTTTCTTTCCGCTTCCTTCGCACGTAGCTTTTTACCGTAGGCAACCAGCTTATCTTTTTTCTCTTGTTTTTTTGCCGCGCGCTTAGCCTCGCGCGCCGCTTTCTTGTCTGTTTTTTCAAGGACAGGTGCCGTATTTTCAGGGGCCTCATCCGGCGTCTGCTCTACCCTTTTCCAATCCGCCATAGGGCTCATTCCTCCCTATAAAATCTTTGTCCGTACATTATAACACGTTTTCCGCCGCTTGCCAATACCTTTTTGAAATTCCCACTATTTTCTATGCAAATTGCACAAATTTCAGTCGTTTTTTCGCGGTAATGCGACGCGGCTCCGCCGCCAAATTCCGTATGTGATATCACGTTATATATTTCCCGAGAAATATTGAAAAAAAGCATCGCAAAACAGTGGTTTTGCGGCGCGTTTTTGTGTCAATTAGTCTTCGCGGCGGCGACGGTCACGGAAACCGCCTTCACGGCGCGGACGGGACGGACGGGGAGCAACCTCAGCGGGTGCTTCCGCTTCCAGACCTTCCACCTCAATGAGCGCATCGCGGCGGGAGAGATTCAGACGGCCCTGTTCGTCGATTTCGGTGACTTTAACCATCACTTCGTCGCCCACAGACACAACGTCTTCCACCTTCTCAACGCGTTTTACGTCAAGACGGCTGATGTGTACGAGACCTTCTTTGCCGGGTGCGATTTCCACAAACGCCCCAAAGGTCATAAGGCGGGTCACTTTTCCCTTGTAAATCGCACCGATTTCGGGGTCTTTTGCAATGGTTTCAACAACCATCAACGCACGTTTTGCATCATCACCGTTGAGAGCGGAAATAAACACAGTACCGTCCTCTTCGATGTCGATTTTACAGTTGCATTCCGCCTGGATTTTTTGGATGACGCTGCCGCCCTTACCGATAACCTCGCGGATTTTGTCCACGTCGATTTTGGTGCCGAGCATTTTGGGCGCGTATTTGGACAATTCTGCGCGGGGCTCACTGATAGCGGGCGCCATAATTTCGTCCAAAATGTACAGACGGGCAGTATAGGTCTTGTCCAACGCTTCACGGATAATAGCGGGGGTCAGACCGTGTACTTTGAGGTCCATCTGAATAGCGGTGATACCCTTTTTGGTACCGCCGACTTTAAAGTCCATATCGCCGAAGAAGTCTTCCAGACCCTGGATGTCCACCATGGTCATAAAGCGGTCGCCTTCGGTCACAAGACCACAGGAAATGCCCGCAACAGGCGCTTTAATCGGCACACCTGCGTCCATCAAAGCCAAGGTGGAGCCGCAAATAGATGCCTGAGAAGTAGAGCCGTTGGAGGACAGCACTTCGCTGACCAAACGGATGGTGTAGGGGAACTCTTCCACAGAGGGCAAAACGGGCACAAGGGCGCGTTCCGCCAAGGCACCGTGACCGATTTCACGACGGCCGGGGCCGCGGGAAGGCTTGGTCTCGCCTACCGAGTAGGACGGGAAATTGTAGTGATGCATATAGCGCTTTTCGGTTTCGTCGTCCAGACCGTCGAGCAGCTGTGCGTCGCCGGAGGAGCCGAGGGTCGCCACGGTCAAAACCTGGGTCTGACCGCGGGTGAACATACCCGAACCGTGGGTGCGGGGCAACAGACCGACCTGTGCATTCAGCGGACGGATATCGTTGATACCACGGCCGTCTACGCGCTTGCCGTCGTCCAGCAACCAGCGGCGAACGACGTATTTCTGCAATTTATACAGACATTCGTCAATTTTGCCGATTTCTTCGGGGTACACTTCGTCAAATTTCGCGTGTACTTCGTCGTAAACGGGCAACAAACGCTCGTCACGCACCAATTTATCATCGGTATCCAGCGCATAGCGCACCTTTTCGATGGCAAATTCTTTGATAGCCTCGAACATTTCGGGCGCGGGATCGTTGGAGGTGAAGGGGAACTTCTCTTTACCGATTTGAGCAACGATGCTGTTGATGAAACGTACGATTTCCTGATTGGCTTCGTGGCCGAACATAATCGCATCAAACATAGTGTCGTTGTCGATTTCGTTAGCGCCCGCCTCAATCATCGCAACCAGATCGGCGGTGGACGCAACGGTTACGTGCATTTCGGAGCGTGTTTCTTCTTCCGCGGTGGGGTTGATAACAAATTTGCCGTCAACCATACCCACAACAACGCCCGAAATCGGGCCGTCCCACGGAATATCGGAAATGGCGATAGCGATAGAAGCACCTATCATAGCGGTGGTTTCGGGTGCGCAATCGGGATCTACCGACATCACGGTACACACGATAGACACGTCGTTACGCATATCCTTCGGGAACAACGGGCGAATAGGACGGTCGATAACGCGGGAGGTGAGGATAGCCTTCTCACTCGGACGCGCTTCACGGCGCTGGAAGGAGCCGGGAATACGACCTACGGAATAGTGCTTTTCTTCGTAGTCTACGGAAAGCGGGAAGAAATCCACGCCTTCACGGGGCTTTGCAGACGCGGTCACGTTGCAAAGAATGGCAGTCTCACCGTAACGCACCAAGCAGGAGCCATTGGAGAGCTGCGCCATTTTGCCGGTTTCCACAACGAGCGGACGGCCGGCAAGGGTGGTTTTGAATTCTCTGAAGTTTTCAAACATCGGGGTTTACCTCCTAAAAATTTTTTATTTTTGCGGAGATACGGGATTTAGCAATAAAACCAATATTGTTGCGCTGCACAATACTCGTTTCACTGCTAAACTGCCGTTCTCCATTGTTAACAAATTACGCAGAAACACGCAACGAGAGGCAGGTGGAACTTGTTTTCCACCTGCCTCGAAGTTGCAATTACTTACGCAGACCGAGTCTTTCGATGAGCGCGCGATAACGGTTGATGTCCTTCTTTTTCAAGTAGGCCAACAGGTTGTGACGGTGACCGACCATTTTCAGAAGACCACGGTTGGAATGGTAGTCTTTCTTGTGCTCTTTCATATGAGCGGTCAAGTCCTGAATGCGTTTGGTCAGTACAGCAATCTGTACCTCGGGCGAACCGGTGTCGCCTTCGTGGGTCGCGTACTCTTTCATAATGGCTGCTTTTTCTTCGGGTAACATCATAATCTTTCACCTCTTTTAATATTTCCGTAAAACGCAGTGTCGGGTCGTGGTGAATCTCCTTCGGAGCGGAAACCGCGAACCGCGTAATCGGATACGCCGCCGCTTTTCGGGCAGCTTTCATACTATATCACAGCTTTTACGATTTGTAAAGAACTTTTTTACTTTTCCATAAAATTCGCACGGATATACGCCGCACTTTGTCTGACGCTGTCAAAGGAATCGCCCGGGCACTCGTCCTGCTCAACGACGTAATACTTGACCCCTGCTTTTTCGGCGGCGGCAATAATCCTGCCAAAATCCATGTTGCCTGCACCTATCTCGCACATGGTGGGGGTACGGTCGCTCCGAATGACCATATCCTTCAAATGGATAATATCAATGCGCCCTGCCAGCTTCTCAATCCAGGAACATACATCACCGCCGCCACGCTGCACCCAATGGGTGTCCAGGCAGAAAGACGTTTTAACGGGGTCAAGACCTTCCACCAGCATATCCATCACTGTTTTGTCACCGAGCTTGCGGAACTCGTGCTCGTGATTATGATACGTGAACTTAAATCCGTGCTCGTAAATACTATCTGCAAACGCATTTGCCCGCTCAATAAATTTTTCTACATCTTCCACGCCATTGGCAAAGAAACCGCCGATGCCAATGTTGGTGGTGCCGAGCTTACGGTGGGTCTCCATCGCTTTTTGCGGATCTGCGATCAATGTATCAAAACCGCAATGGGTGCCGCACACGGTAATGTTCAATTCCTTGGCAATCTTTGCAAACTCCTCCAACGGAATCTTTTCACCTGCCGTTTGTACCACGGTGTAGCCCATCTCTTTGATGGTTTTCATCGCTTCGTACACATCTTCATAGGTGGTCAGATGTTCACGAATGGAATAGTTTTGCAAACCGAGTTCCTTGATCATAAAAAGCACTCCTTTTTGCTGTTTATCTTGCATAAATTATACCACCTATGTACACGCTTTTCAACTGCTTTTATCTCAAAAAAATTGTGCTTTTCTCGGTTTATGTTACACTTTTTCGTTGATTTTTCCTTATGCGTACAGTATACTGTATAATGAGATATTTTGGGGGTGACTGTATTGAAAACAACCGCTGTCATACTTGCCGCAGGCAATTCTACCCGTATGGGCTTTCCCAAGCAAACCGCCTTGCTGAATGGGAAGCCCGTTATTCTGCACACCCTTATGGCATTTCAGCAGGCACCGTCGGTGGAGTATATTCTGCTGGTCACCCGGCCCGAAGACGTGCGGCCGTTTGAGAAGCTGTGTCGGGAAAACGGCATCACCAAGCTGTATGCCATATGTGAAGGCGGTGCTACACGGCAGCAATCCGCCCAAAAGAGCATTGCCGCCCTGCCTGCCGACACCGATTTTATTGCGGTGCAGGATGGTGCACGCCCTCTCATCACCCCTGCCCTCATCGACCGAACGGTTACTGCCGCCAAAGAGCACGGTGCCGCTGCGGTGGCGGTGCGTGTAAAGGACACCATTAAGGTGGCAAGCAATAACGGCTTTATCAGTGCCACCCCTGACCGTGATACGCTGTGGCAGGTGCAAACGCCGCAGGTGTTTGACCTTGAAAAATACAAAAAAGCATTGGCAAACGCTGTGGAGGCGGCGGTTTCGCTGACCGACGATTGCCAATTGTTTGAGCGGCTCGGACTGCCCGTAAAATTAGTGGAAGGCAACTACCAGAACCTGAAAATCACCAC
>JAZSED010000085.1:0-11023 GCA_045531495.1 Acutalibacteraceae bacterium | reverse complement strand
TACAAATATACCACGAATTTTGTCGTTTGGCAACGGCAAAGGAGCAACTTTTTTTGCATTTTTCAAAAAAAGACACGCTTTGCACTTGACGGCAAGGGGTGATGCTGGTATAATCTTCGGGTAGAGTGAAAAGCCGCCTTCCCAAAACGGGGTTCGGATATGTCACCCTGCGCTATATGCTACTGTGGCACAGCAGGTAGAGCAGCTCACTCGTAATGAGCAGGTCGTCCGTTCGAATCGGATCAGTAGCTCCAAACAAAAAATGCGTTCTCGCAAGAGAGCGAATTTTTGTTTGTATTATTCATTTTTCACTATTCATCATTCATTATTCATTAAAGAACGGATTTTTTGAATGAATAATGAATAATGAAATCGCTTTGCTGATGAATAACGAATGATTATTGCGGCTTTGCCGCTTTTATGATATGCTTGTGCTACAATAGGGACAAAAAGACCATTGAAATGAATTCGTAAATATGATAGAATAATTATACTAAGGAGATAAGTTGTGATGAAGAAATTTAAAGAATTTTTGTGGTTTTTAATACCTTTTTTATGCTTAAGTTTTATTTCTGTTATCTATTTCGTTTTAAACACATCAAACGGAGCAATGTATTTTAGATTAATGATTAGTGATCCCTTTTTTATAATAGCTCTTGTAAATACTTTTGTTCCATCACTTATATTGTCATTTGTCGTTGTCTTTATATATAAAATTATACTTCGTTTTTTAAGCAAGAAAACGGTTACAGGCAGAAAGAAACATATAATTGTTTTTTTAGTTTCTCTTATTGCTCCCATTTGCTATATCATAATTATGACGAGAACTTTTGACTTTGTTAATAATACGATATTCACCTTGCAAACGGGAATAATTGTCACTTTTGTATTTTGGGTTATAGACATAATTAAGGAGAATTTGAAAAAGAAAAAGTCAAGGCAGGAATAGCCGTCATACTTTTGGCATATTTACTGCTTAAAAACAAAGTTTTTAACTGCATTTTCTTTAGTATGATTTTCAATGTATCAGTATGATTTTTGTCATACCATCAAAAATAGAGTTATCTCGTAACTTCGGGATAACTCTATTCTCATATATATATTGAAAAATCAAGTAAAAAATGTTATATTTAGTTAAGAAAAATGCTTGCTGTTATGCGGAATTTTCAACTTGTG
Source organism: Acutalibacteraceae bacterium (assembly GCA_045531495.1). Lineage (GTDB taxonomy): Bacteria > Bacillota > Clostridia > Oscillospirales > Acutalibacteraceae > URNF01. The sequence goes on along the minus strand of JAZSED010000085.1, from coordinate 9,847 downwards.
GAAATGACTTCCACAAGTTGTAGCCTTAGCCTCCCTCTGACGAGGGAGGTGGCAAAACGAAGTTTTGACGGAGGGAGAGAATTATGAAAGAGTATAATAAAGCAAATATCCCTCTTGCAAAAAAATTAAGGAAAAATATGACACCTTGGGAACGAAAACTTTGGTATAAGTTTTTAAGATATTACCCTATAAGGTTTCAAAGACAAAAAGCAATTGGAAATTACATAGCAGATTTCTATTGCGCAAAAGCAAGACTTGTAGTTGAACTTGACGGTGGTGGTCATTATACCCCAGAGCAAATAGAAAAAGACAAAGTTAGAACGAAAGAGTTAGAGGGTATGAATTTAACAATTTTAAGGATTTGTAATTTGGATATTGACCGAAATTTTAGAGGTGTATGCGAATATATAGACTTGGCTGTTAAAAACTCTCTCCCTCAGTCAGCTTCGCTGACAGCTCCCTCGTCAGAGGGAGCCGAAGGCTAAGTTGTTCCCAACTTGACACAAGCATATAATACACCTAAAGGTTGGTGATTTTATGGAAATTAAAGCAAGGTGCAAATACGATTTAGATTCAGTAAAAGCATTAAACACATTTAACGATGTATAAAAAAGCTGACCTTAGAAAGCGCTTGATATTTTGGTCTGCTTGCGTCTATCAACACAGCAAAAGAGAACAGCAAATAGAATATCGAGTTCCAACAAAAAATCCGTTCTCGCAAGAGAGCGGATTTTTTGTTTGCATTATTCATTCTTCACTATCGCTATTCATTATTCATTATTCATTTCCTTCTCCATCTCCTCCGCCCGCGCTTTGGAAACCGCGCGCAGGGTAGGCGAGGGGTAAGGAGAGGCTTCGCCGCCGATGCCGTACAGGAAGTACAGTCCTTCGGGGGTGCGGCACAGTCTTTCCTCGTATCCTGCGGGATCGCCGTAGTATCCGTTTGCCCGACGTGCGATAAGTGTAGCGGTGTCGGTGTCGTATACCTTACCTCGTAATGTCCTCTGCATTGAAAAACCTCCTTTTTTGTTTCATCTCGGTTACAGTATAGAGCATTTTTGGTGAAAAGTTGCTCGTTTTTTGACGGAATGTCATTTTTTTGAAAAATATATTTTTCTCATAAAAACCCGCTCTGTTACTGCAAAAACCGTTTTTTTGACGGTGATTTTCGCTGACGAAAAACGAAAAATTCAAAAATACCATTGACAAAACTGAAAATACCGCATAATATTTTTGTGTGACAACGCGCCTGACGGCGCGACGAATTTCGAAAGGATGAATTCTGTATGGTAATGGAAAAAATTGCCGCTTTGCTGGCAGAACAGTTTGAAGTAGAAGTTGAAAGCATCACTGCTGAAACCGATTTTGTTGAGGATCTCAACGCCGACTCTTTGGATGTTGTGGATATGCTGATGTCCCTGGAAGACGAATTTGACGTAGAAATCCCCGACGAGGAAATTGAAAACATTCACACGGTGGGTGACCTCGTTTCCTTTATCGAAGAGCATATGTAAGTTTTAGCGGGGAAGGGAAACCTTCCCCGCTTTTTTTGAGGTGAACGGATGAGCGTGCGGATTGTACCGATGCAGGAGGCGCATATTGCGGCGCTGGCGGAAATTGAAAATTTGAGCTTTGCGGCGCCGTGGTCTGCGGACGCGTTGCGGGAAGAGCTGGGTAATCCGCCCGCCGTCTTTTTTGTGGCGCTTGCGGCAGATGACACCCCCGTAGGGCACGCGGGTATGCAGGTGGCGGTAGACGAAGGTTTTTTTGCCAACGTGGCAGTGCATCCTGCTTATCGCAGGCAGGGGGTGGCGGATGCGTTGATAGAGGCAATGATTGCTTACGGTAATGAGCGAGGCTTTTATCGGTTGGCGTTAGAGGTGCGTGTGAGCAATACTCCCGCCATTCATTTGTATGAGAAGCACGGTTTTGTAAAGGACGGCATCCGCCCGCGGTTTTATACCGCGCCTGTCGAGGACGCCGCGATGTATTCCTACTATTTCAAGGAGGGAAACTGATGTATATTTTGGGAATTGAATCTTCCTGTGACGAGACTGCCGCGTCTGTTGTAAAGGACGGCAGAGAGGTGCTGTCCAACGTGGTGGCATCGCAGGTGGAGGAACACCGCTTGTACGGCGGCGTGGTACCTGAGATCGCGTCCCGTCGTCATGCGGAAGCTGTTTCGGGTGTTGTAAAAGCCGCGCTTGCGGATGCAAACGTTTCCCTAAAGGATATTGACGGTATCGCGGTGACCCATGCGCCCGGTCTGATCGGCGCACTGCTGGTGGGTGTCAATTTTGCGAAGGGATTGGCCTTGGCGGCAGACAAGCCGCTTATCCCGACCCATCATCTGCGTTCGCATATTGCGGCAAATTATCTGGCGCATCCCGATTTAAAGCCGCCGTTTTTGTGCCTTATTGTGTCGGGCGGTCACAGCCATATTGTGGAGGTCAGCGATTACACCGCTTTTCGTGTTATCGGACGTACCCGCGACGATGCGGCGGGCGAATGCTTTGATAAGGTGGCACGCATGATGGGTATGCCGTACCCGGGCGGTGTGGCGCTGGATAACGCCGCGGAAAGCGGCAATCCCGACGCATATTCCTTGCCCCGCCCGCGGGTGGACGGCAGTGCGTACGATTTCAGCTTTTCGGGACTGAAAACCGCCGCTATCAACCTTTTGCATAACGCTGAGCAAAAAGGGGAAGCTTTGGTAAAAGAAGACGTTTGCGCTTCCTTCCGCAAAGCGGTGGTGGATATGCTCAGCACCAATTTCCTGAAAGCCGCTGAGGACACGGGTGCAAAAACCTTGGTGCTTGCGGGCGGCGTTTCCGCTAACAAAGGTCTGCGCGCACGCATGGAGGAAGAATGCAAAAAACGCGGTTTACACTTATTTGCACCGCCGCTTTCCCTATGCGGTGATAACGGTGCGATGGTGGCGGCACAAGGGTACTTTGAATTGTTAAGCGGCAATACCGCGGGTATGGATTTGAATGCCGTTGCGTCCCTTCCCATTGATTGTTAAAAAGATGTGAAAAAAACATCAAAATTCTGCTTTAACTATTGAATTTTGCAAAAAAAACGGTATAATGATAAATGACAAAGATTGGCGTGCAAGAAGCGCGTTGCCCGAAAGGAGAAAAACTATGACTAAGAATGCATCTATCCTGAAATGGTTAGACGAGAAACAGAAATTGCTTCGCCCCGACCAGGTGGTTTGGATCGACGGCAGTGAAGCCCAGCTGGAGGCGCTGCGCGCCGAAGCGTGCCAGACCGGCGAAATGATTAAATTGAACGAAGAAAAGCTTCCCGGCTGCTACCTGCACCGCACCGCTGTCAACGATGTGGCGCGCGTGGAAGGCCGCACCTTTATCTGCGCTCCCACCAAGGAAGAAGCAGGCCCCACCAACAACTGGATGGACCCCGCCGAAGCGTACAAAATGCTGGACGATATTGCGCGCGGCAGCTATCAGGGCCGCACCATGTATATCATTCCCTATTCCATGGGTCCTGTCGGTTCGCCGTTTGCAAAATACGGTATCGAATTGACCGACTCCATCTACGTTGTGCTCAATATGGCGATTATGACCCGTGTGGGCTTAGATGTTTTGGAAGCGTTGGGTGACAGCGAAGATTGGATTCGCGGTATTCACTGTAAATGCGACATCGATGAAGAAAAACGCTATATCTGCCACTTCCCGCAGGACAACACCATTTATTCGGTCAACTCCGGTTACGGCGGCAACGTATTGCTCGGCAAAAAATGCTTTGCGCTGCGTATTGCTTCCTATCTCGGCCGCAACGAAGGCTGGATGGCAGAGCATATGCTCATCCTCGGCGTAGAATCTCCCGACGGCGACATCAAATACATCGCGGCGGCGTTCCCGTCTGCCTGCGGTAAAACCAACCTTGCTATGCTGATCCCGCCGGAGTACTACAAAGGCAAAGGCTACAAAGTGTGGTGTGTCGGCGATGACATTGCTTGGATGCGCATAGGTGAAGACGGCCGTCTGTGGGCGTGCAACCCCGAAAACGGCTTCTTCGGCGTAGCCCCCGGCACCAATATGAACTCCAACCCCAACGCGCTTATTTCCACCCAGAAAGGCACCATTTTTACCAACGTTGTGCATAATCTGGATGATAACACCGTATGGTGGGAAAAATTGGATAAAAACCCGCCGAAAAACGCTATCAATTGGAAGGGCGAAAAATGGGATTGCACCGACGGCTCCAACGGCGCGCATCCCAACTCCCGTTTCACCGCTCCCGCGAAAAACTGCCCCTGCGTATCTGCGGAATTTGACTCCCATCAGGGTGTGCCGATCTCCGCTATCGTATTCGGCGGCCGTCGCGCAAAGACCGCTCCTCTGGTATATCAATCGTATGATTGGAACCACGGCGTGTTTGTAGGCTCTATCATGGCTTCCGAAACCACCGCTGCCGCTACCGGCGCTGTGGGTGTTGTCCGTCGTGACCCGATGGCTATGCTGCCCTTCTGCGGTTATCATATGGCTGATTATTGGGCACATTGGATTGCCATGGGTGCGAAGCTCGGTGACAAAGCTCCCAAAATCTTCAACGTTAACTGGTTCCGTACCGACGATGAAGGCAACTTCATTTGGCCCGGCTTCGGCGACAACCTGCGCGTACTCAAATGGATTCTTGACCGTTGCGAAGGCAAAGCACAAGCCGTTGATACCGCTATCGGTTACGTGCCCAACGCGGAAGACATTGACCTGACCGGTCTTGACTTTGATATCGAAACATTGAAAGGCATCCTCGAGGTTGACAACGACCTGTGGAAAGCCGAACTTGACGGCATCAGCGAATTCTATGCGAAATTCGGTGACAAACTGCCCGAAGAGCTGAAAAAACAGCTCGCTGCCCTCACCGCACGTCTCGGTTAAGAGAATATGTGAGCGGCATAGTCCTCAAGGGGCTATGCCGCTTCTTACTTTTTTGAAAGGAGGTCCTGTCCCTTGTATTTTTCTTCCCGCGATACGTCTTTTCGCTATCCCTTCGGCGCGGTAAAAGAAGGCGAGGCTGTACATTTTCGTATACAGCTACCGCGTGAATGGGGGTGCAGCGAAGTGGTTTTCTGTGTATCCTGTGACCGCAGACCCGAGCGACGCGACGGTATGTTTTGGGCAGGACAGCCCAATGCGCACACCGAATGGTGGGAGTGTGATTTCACCCCCGCTGTCGGCATTTACCGCTATGGCTTTGAATGTGTGTGCCGTGACGGTGCAACGCGGTATTTGACCGCGTTACCCGACGGTACGGCGGCGGCAGGCCGTGCCCCCGGCGCACGGTGGCAGCTTACCTGCTATGACCGCAATTTTAAAACCCCCGATTGGTTGGCGGGCGGTGTGTTTTATCAGATTTTCCCCGACCGCTTTTATAACTCGGGCACAAAAAAAGAAAAGGTCCCCAATGACCGCGTCTTGCGCGAGGATTGGGGCGGACAACCCCATTGGGAGCCCGATAAACAAGGAAAAGTGCTTAACAACGACTATTTCGGCGGTGACTTGAAGGGTATCGAGCAGAAATTGCCGTACCTTGCTTCTTTAGGCGTCACCTGCCTGTATATAAACCCTGTTTTTGAAGCCCACTCCAACCACCGTTATGATACGGCGGATTATGAGGTGATAGACCCGTTACTCGGTACAAACGACGACCTGACCGCCCTAACGACGGCGGCAAAGGCGCACGGTATACGGGTGATTTTGGACGGTGTGTTCAGCCATACGGGTGCTGACAGCCGTTACTTTAACCGCTACGGCAGATACAGAACGGCGGGTGCGTATCAAAGCATTGCATCTCCCTTCTATCCTTGGTATCAGTTCCGCCGTTGGCCTACCGATTACACGAGTTGGTGGGGATTTGAGACCCTGCCTGAAATTGACGAATTGTCCCCCGCGTTTCGCGGCTATATTGCAGGCGATGACGGCATTGTGCGGCAATGGATACGCCGCGGTACAAGCGGTTGGCGTTTGGACGTGGCTGACGAACTACCCGACCCGTTTATTGATGCGCTGCGTGTGGCGGTCAAGGCGGAAGACCCCGACAGCTTACTGCTCGGTGAGGTGTGGGAGGACGCGAGCAACAAGGAAAGCTACGGCCATCTGCGCCGTTACCTGCTGGGTGGACAGCTGGACAGCGTGATGAACTACCCGTTTGCAGACGCTATTTTGAAATTCTTGACAGGCGGCTCTACCGCCGCGTTTTTCAACGCAGTTGAGGGCATTGTGGAAAATTACCCGCCCGAAGTGACCCGTTTGTTGATGAACCATATCGGCACCCACGATACCGCGCGCGCCTTGACCGTGCTGGCGGGTGAGCCTGCCCGCGGTCGTGCCAGACGCTGGCAGTCGGCGCAGAAACTGACCGATGCACAGAAAAAGCACGGCAAAAAGCTCCTAAAATTGGCGTCACTGTTGCAATTCTGTCTGCCGGGTGTACCGTGTGTGTATTACGGCGATGAGGCGGGTATGGAAGGGTACAGCGACCCCTTTAACCGCGGTTGTTATCCGTGGGGAAATGAGGACGCCGACCTGCTCAAATGGTATACAGGCCTTGGAAAAATGCGCAAAAACGCACCGCCTCTTGCTGAAGGCAACTTCCGTGCGGTGCGCGGCGGCGGGGATATTCTCTGCTTTATCCGCGAAACCGAGAGCCACGCGTTGCTGTGTGCGGTAAACCGCGGCAAGACCATAACCGGTATGGCTGTACCGTCCTTGACCAACACGGCGAAAGCACTTTACGGAGACGGGAGCTTAAAAAACGGCGTGGTGACCGTACCTGCGATGTCGGGCTGTGTGTTTTTGTGGGAAAAATAAACTGTTGACAAGCGAAAAATAATGCTGTAATATGTGTATGTGTATATAAGGCGATGAGGGAGAGAGTACCTTCATTTTGCATTAACAGAGAGCCGTTGGTTGGTGTGAAACGGTAATGCAAATGAGGGGAAGAACACTCCGTAGCCGACGGAAGAAAAGCCAAGAGGCCTAGTAGACCCGTCCGTCACACCGCGACAAGGTGATAAAAGAGGGCCGCTTTCGGCGGTCAATTTGGGTGGTACCGCGGAAGATGTCTTTCGTCCCATTTTCGGGATGAAAGGCGTCTTTTTTTCGTATGTATACCCTTTTATTGACATAGACTAACTTTAACGGAGGAATCGTTATGTTAAGAACTCACACTTGTAATGAATTAAACCTCGACCACATCGGCCAAACCGTGAAACTCGGCGGTTGGGTAGAGACCGTCCGTGACCACGGCGGCGTTTTATTCGTGGACCTGCGTGACCACTACGGCGTTACCCAGGTGGTATTGTCGGATGACGCTATGCTCGCGGGCGTGAATAAGGAAACGGTGGTGCTGATTGAAGGCACCGTTACCAAGAGGGACGAAGAAACCGTAAACCCGAAGCTTTCCACCGGTCTAGTGGAAGTACGTGCGGAGAAATTGGAGATTTTAGGCCCTTCTCAGCAAAATCTGCCGTTTGAAATCACCGCTTCTACCCAGATTCGTGAGGATGTGCGCTTAAAATACCGTTTCCTTGATCTGCGTAATCCTGCGATTCATAATAACATCGTGCTGCGTGCGCAGATTATTTCCTATCTCCGTAAACAGATGGAAGAATTGGGCTTTTTGGAAATTCAGACACCCATTTTGACCGCGTCTTCCCCCGAAGGTGCGCGCGACTATTTAGTTCCCAGCCGTAAACACAAGGGCAAATTCTACGCTCTGCCGCAAGCTCCCCAGCAGTTCAAACAGCTGTTAATGGCATCCGGCTTTGATAAGTATTTCCAGATTGCGCCGTGTTTCCGTGACGAAGATGCGCGTCAGGACCGTTCTCCCGGCGAATTTTATCAGCTGGACTTTGAAATGTCCTTTGCATCGCAGGAAGACGTGTTCGCGGTGGCGGAAGAGGTTGTGTATAACACCTTTAAGAAGTTTTCCGACAAGGAAATTTCCAAACCGCCCTTTAAACGTATTCCGTTTGCGGAATCGATGCTCAAATACGGTACCGATAAACCCGACCTGCGCAACCCTCTTGAAATTCAGGATTTGACCGACTTCTTTGCCAAACACGAATTCTTGGAATTCAATGGCAGAACCGTACCGTTTAAGAACAAATTGGTGCGCGGTATCGTAGCGAATTACCTTGCCAAGAAGGACGGTAAAAAAGCGTTTGAAAAAGATATTGACACCTATTCCAGAAGCATCGGTATGCGCTTTGGTGTGGGATATATCACCTTGGAAAACGGCGAATATAAGGGCCCGATTGCGAAGTTCCTGACCGACGAGCAGAAAGCGGAACTGACCGCATTAGTGGGCATCAAAGAGGGCGAAAGCCTGTTCTTCATCAGCGATACCCCCGCGGTTATCAATTCCTTGGCGGGTCAGATGCGCACCTGGATTGCGAATGAATTGGGCCTTATCAAAACCGACCGTTTTGAATTCTGCTTTATTGTGGACTTCCCGATGTACGAACGCAATGAGGAAACGGGTAAAATCGACTTTACCCATAACCCCTTCTCGATGCCGCAGGGCGGTATGGATGCACTGCTTAACAAAGACCCGTTGGAAATTTTTGCGTATCAGTATGATATTGTATGTAACGGCGTGGAGCTGTCTTCGGGTGCTGTGCGTAACCATAACCCCGAAATTATGAAAAAAGCGTTCGAAATCGCGGGTTACGGTGAAGAAGACGTCAAGCAGAAATTCGGCGCTTTGTACACTGCGTTCTCCTACGGCGCACCGCCGCACGCGGGTATGGCACCCGGCGTTGACCGTATGGTGATGCTTATCGCTGAAGAAGAAACCATCCGTGACGTTATTGCGTTCCCGTTAAACGGCAACGCACAGGACGTGATGATGGGCGCACCCGGTGAGGTTACCGAACAGCAGCTCCGCGAAGTACACATCAAAGTCAGAGATTAAAAGGGGTACTTTTATGGATAGAGAAACGTTACGCCGTTTAGAAAAATTAAACCAGCTGCAGTTGACCGATAAAGAGGCGGATGCAATGGTGGCTTTTCTGGAGGCACAGCACAAGGAAATTGAAGCGCTTGACAGCATTGACACCGATGCGGTAGAGCGTATGGTACATGTACTGCCCGTTCCCGCCGCGTTGCGTGAGGACGTAGCAGAGAAAAACTTTGACCGTGACGACCTGCAAAAAGGCGCGCCCGAAACGATGGACGGCTATTGGCAGGTACCGCGTCTTGTGGAGTAAGGGGGTAGGCATTATGAAAGTAGCATTAGATGATATGATACTCACCAAATCCTTGCCCACGTCTGCGGGTTCTAAAATGCTTGACGGCTTTATGAGCTTGTTTGACGCTACCGTGGTTTCTAAATTGGAAGCCGCGGGATACACCGTCAGCGAAAAAGCCGCGGTCGGCGAACTCGGTATGGACGTCATCGGCGAAACCGCGTTTTCGGGTGCTGTCACCCGCGAAGACGGCAGCTATACCACTGCGTCTGCCAAGTTGGTAGAAAGCGGCGATGTGGTTGCCGCGGTGCAGTTGGATGTCAACGGCGCACCGCGCCGTGCCGCCGCACAGAGCAAACACATTTTCGTAAAACCTACCTATGGTACGGTATCTCGCTTTGGTACTATCCCTGCTGCTTGCTCTGGTGATACCGTCGGTGTTGCGGCAAAAACCGTTGCCGATGCGAAAGCTGTTTTGACCGCTGTTATGGGGCACGATGATAAAGACGGTACCTCTCAGCCCCAAGAAAAATGCGTGTTAGCTGAGGGTGCGGTCAAAAAAGTGGCAGTTGCCAAAGGTCTTTTTCCCGCCGCTGACAGTGAAACGCAGGAAAAGGTTACCGCATT
>JAZSED010000107.1:0-1657 GCA_045531495.1 Acutalibacteraceae bacterium | reverse complement strand
GATGACCCGCAGTAATTCCAATTACGGCGTCATGACCTTGAAAAGTGTCACCTATAACGGCACGCTCGGCACGGCAACCGTAAACCCGTTGCAGTTTGAATTCTTAGGCGATTCCATTACGGCGGCGGGCGGCGAAAGCGGTAATCCCGAAGGCGGCTCAGCCAACAATTTGGCAAAGAGCAAGGCGCATAACACCTTCTTCGGTTATGCGGCGCAGACTGCCCGCGCATTCGGTGCGGACCTGTCTATTATCGCCAGAAGCGGCTATACCACCGCGCAGACGCGTAAGCTTTTTAATGACAGTAGCTGGGATTTTGCCAACAACCAAAAGGATGTCGTGGTTATCAATCTCGGCACCAATGATTTTGGTTATGCAAACAAACCTGACCCTAATGACATTGACGGATATGCAGATACGTGTAATGCGCTGCTTGCCGATGTGCGTGCGAAATATCCGAACGCATACATCATCTGGGGTTACGGTATGATGTTTGATAAAGGTGTTGACCAGCTTAAGACCATTGTTGAAACGTATGCAGAAAACAGTGGGGATGATAAAATTTTATTCTGCGATTTCTCTGCAGTCAAAAACAACGCAGGTAACAGCAATCATCCCGACCAACAGGGACACAATGATGCGGCGGCCTTATTGACCGCGTTTATCAGTGAAAATTGTGCAGATATTGCAGAGTGAGGGAAGAAATATGAAAGAATATGAAGCACCCACAGCGCAGGTGGTCGCATTGACCCCTGCAGAGCCGGTAGCTTTCGGTGATAACAATTTGCCGTTGGCTTCGCTGGTAAGACCGTAACACAAAAAGCCGATGCGGCAGTTGTCGCATCGGCTTTTTTATATATTACACATTTGTAACCTTTGTTGAGTGGTTTGTCTGCGTGTGGTAAGATAGGGTGAATTACTATGGAAAGGAGGGCGTACCGTGGGTGAAGTCAGAGACGCATTAAAAGCTGTATATAAACAGCCGTGGTTTTACAGCGTACTGCTGTTGACCTTAATACCGCTGTTTCCCGATTATGTATCCTTTCCCGCGGTAATTATCGCCTTCCTTTTGTGCTTGCGAGATGCCAAAAGCCGCGGTGAAGGCATACGGTTCGGCAAAATCGGCAAAATGATGCTGATATACCTCGCGTATATGGCGTGCAGTCTTTTTTACACCACCGATTTTGAAGGCAGCTTTTGGACCTTGCTGATGTGGCTGTGTATGTTCCTCGGGTATCTCACGATTGCGACCGTTTTAAATAATCGTCACCGCCTGCGTACCGCCATTTTGTGTATGACCATGACCACAGGTGCCGTCGGCAGTGTGGCTGTCATACAGTTTGTTTTGCGCGAGTGGTTCAAGCTGCATGTCGATGATATGCTGTGGGAAAGGTTTGACCGTTTTATATACGGCCTTTTGAACATTTCTGTGAGTGAAGTGAATTTCGGCGCGCGTGTTTCCTCCACCTTTAACAATCCTAACTTGATGGCGGCATATCTGGCACTGACCATTCCGTTTTCCATTGCTTTTGTGTTGACGGGTAACCGTTCTAAGCCCAAGGCACTTGCCCGCATTGCGTTGATAGCGGCGGTATATGCCCTTGGCTTTTCCTACTGCCGCGCGGGATACCTCGCGCTCATATTGGTGGGTGGCTTGCT
>JAZSED010000012.1:0-13822 GCA_045531495.1 Acutalibacteraceae bacterium | reverse complement strand
CGTGATGCACAGGGCAGACAGATTGTCACCCTGTATGCGCACTGCTCAGCGATGTATGCAACCGTCGGACAGAAGGTTGTGGGCGGTAAAACCGTTTTGGCAAAAGCAGGCTCTACAGGCAACGTGACGGGACCGCATCTGCACTTTGAGGTACGTGTAAACGGCACACCCGTTGACCCCTTGAAGGGCTACGTTTCGACGAGCGGTAAATAAACAGACGAAAGGAACTGCTATGCATAAGAAGAAATTCAGTCTCAGTGCGCTTATCACTGTGGTGATATTGGCGGTAGCAGTGGCGATTTCGGTCACTATGATGGTCGCAATGCGACACTTTAACAGTCAGGTAAACGCGGTTACCAAAAAACGCGCATTGTATACGCATATCGGCGATATTGACGCCAAGGTGCGCAGTTACTACAGCTCTTTGGATGAAAGTCGGTTGCAGACCGCATTGGCGGAAGGGTATGTTAACGGTCTCGGCGACAAGTATGCGCAGTATTATACCCACGACGAATATACCAAGGCCTTACGCACCCGTTCGGGACAGGCGTTCGGCTCGGGCATTACCGTTGTGGACGGTAAAACGGGCGAATTGATTGTGGAAAAGGTAGACAACGAATCCGCCGCGCACAAAGCAGGTGTGCAGGCAGGGGATGTTTTGGTGTCTATAAACGGCGAATCGTTGGTGGGCGCCGCCCGTCAGATTGTGCAGAATACGTTGGATACCGCCACCGAAAAAATCAAGTTGTCGGTTTCCCGAGAAGAAAAAACGCTGGCGTTTGAGATAACTTCCTATACCTATGCATTACATGCGGTTACCGACCGTATGATAGGGGATACCACCGGCTACATCCGTATTTCGGCATTTTATGATAACACCGCAAGCCAATTTAAGGCGGCGCACTCTGCGTTGCAAAATGACGGTGCTACGGCATTTGTGATTGATGTACGCAACTGCACGGGCGGCGGTTCAACCGAAGCCCTGGAGTCTATCTTATCCTACGTTATGCCGCACGGTGCGTATGCCACCTATAAAGCCGCAGACGGCACGGTTACCAACCTTGTGTCTCATTCTTCGGTGGAAAGCACCATACCGACGGTGGTATTGGTAAACGGTAACACCTGCGGTGAGGCGGAAATTTTGGCGGGTGTATTACAGGAGTTTGGCCGCGCTACCGTTATCGGTGAAAAGACGGTGGGCAAAGGCAAGGTGCAGGATTTTGTGCCCTTGCAGGCGGATAACTCGGCAATGTGGCTGACGGTTGGTGAAATTACGCTGATTCGCGGCGGTGCTATTGAAGGTGTGGGTATCACACCCAACACGGTAGTGCCGATGAGTGCGTATAAAACCGAACGTATCGGCAAGATTGAAGACAAGGATGATGACCAGCTGCAAGCGGCGCTGAAGGTGTTTGACACCAACGTGGCGGCAACGGTCGGTACCACCACCGTAGGCGGTATGGTGGGTACTACCACCACCGCAACCGACACGGAAACAACAGAAACGACTGCCGCGACCACTACGGCAAAATAATAAAAAAAGGATGCGCAAGCATCCTTTTTTTGAGGAGAAAATATGGCAAACTACAAGATGATAGCCAGCGACCTGGACGGTACGTTGTTGCAGGAGGATATGTCGTTAAGCGCGGAAAATGCCGCCGCTATGTCCTTGATGGCGGCAAGCGGCGTACAGTTTGTGCCTTCGTCAGGCAGGACGCTGTGCGAAATGCCTGCTGCGGTGCTTGCACATGAAAGCGTGCGATACGTGATGTATTCTAACGGTGCTGCCATTTGGGATAAACACACCGATACCCACACGCATCTTTGTATGTCCCGCGCGGTTTCTAACGCGGTTTTGGATATTGTGACGCAGTATGACTGTCACATTTTGGTGCGTCAAGGCGGCAAATCATATGTAGACCGTTGTCAAGCTGACCGACAAGCGTTTATAAAATACCGGCTTGCCCCTGCACATTGTGGGGTGATTGAACGGTATGCCACGTTGAAAGATAACCTCATCTCGTTCGCATATACTCTGGATACGGTGGAATGTTACGCGCTGTTTTTCCGCGATGACACGGATATGGATGCCTGTGCACAACGGCTGTCGGCTGTGAACGGCGTTGCGGCAGCACCTTCGTGGCCGCATTGTATCGAACTGTTTTCGACCGATGCAGGAAAAGGTGCGGCGCTGAAAAAGCTGTGCGAAATGACCGACACCCCTGTGTCGCAAACGATAGCGGTAGGAGACAGCGGTAACGATTTGTCAATGATACGCGCGGCGGGGCTAGGACTTGCCACCGCTAACGCTTGCGAGCCGTTAAAGCAAGCGGCGGATGCAGTGATTTGTGCGAATACAGAACATATTGCAAGGTATATTTTAGAAAAATACCTATAAAAAATCCCACCTTACGGTGGGATTTTTTATTCTGCTTCTTCACCCGTCAGAAAATGAATGGCACGTTCGATAGAGTCTTTGGAATTGCCCCAATCCTTGTTGCCGCCGCTGTTGCGGTAATCAAACATTTTGCAAAAATGGGATACATCACCCGTCAATTCCTGTAAATACTGCTCGGTGCGCTCTGCGGTCACACGGACAAACTCACCCTGTAGCTTTTTAGGCAGTTCCCATGCCGTTTCGGTGAGCTCACGACAGTGGGGAAGGCAGAAGAAGGGTTGTTCGGCATACAGCTTGCGAAAATCCTCTTCCTTTTCCCACAAACGCACCACGTTGGACACAAGATGTCCCATATTGCGGTTGATATTTTCACACATAAAGCAGGTATCCGCTTTGTGTTCCTTCGGCTTTTTTACCTTGCCGCCGAGCCCTTTTTGGAACGCGGTTTTCTGTACCTCTGCTAAGTGGCTTTCCATCATCAAAGCGAGCGGCAAACGCTTTTGCTGCTTTAACAAACGGCGGTAATGGCTGTTGCAAAAGCCCAGACGGTTGGTTTCCTGCCGTATATCGGGCTCCATCATAGCGGCACCCGTGATATACACCGCGATACGCTCGGTGAGCATCTCGTTCATACGGCATAAGGGACAGCCGTCCTTAGGCTCAAACACTTCACTTATCGGAATGCTGGTAATATCGTCACGCATAGTATTACTCCTTTATTCTTTGTACCGAAACGGTTTTGCCGGTGGTATCGTCAAGGGTAAACAGCACCGCGTCCATCTGACACGGGCCGTCCGCGGTGGAAAACCGCGCAGGCATTTTGTTGCGGATACGGGTAATGGACTGTTCGGGCTTGACGCCGAGTACCGAAAGTGTAGGTCCTGTCATACCGACGTCGGTAATAAAGCCTGTACCCTGCGGCAAAATCTGTTCGTCGGCGGTTTGCACGTGGGTATGGGTCCCGAAGACAGCGGATACCCGCCCGTCAGCATAAAAACCGAGTGCTTTTTTCTCAGCGGTGGCTTCCGCATGAAAATCTACGATACAGAACTTCGGGTTGCCGACCGTTTTTAACAGCGTGTCTAACACAAAGAACGGATTGTCTACCGCATCCATATACACCTGCCCCAACAGGTTAATCACCGTTACCGAAAACCTGCCCTTATCCACCACCGCTATGCCGCGGCCAACGGGATTACCCGGGAAATTGGCGGGGCGCAGGGTGGCAGGGTTTATATCCAGAGTGTCCATAAATTCGGAGCGGCGAAAGGTGTGATTGCCGCCTGTAATGATGTCCGCGCCTGCCGCAAACAGGCTGTCTGCGGCGCGGGGGGTGGTGCCGTTACCGTCCGCGGCATTCTCGCCGTTGACAATACACACGTCCACGTTGTAACGGCGGCGTATATCGGGCAGAACGGCCGCCAGATGCTGACAGCCGACCGTACCGACCACATCGCCTACGCATAATATGTTCATAGGAGTTTCCTTTCAAAAATGCGGCACAGCATACATTGCTGTGCCGCGTTTCTTATTCGAGAGACAAGAAGTAGTAGTATACAGGCTGACCACCGGGGATAAGTGTAACCTCCACCTTGTTGCCGACCTTTTCCTGAATGGCGGCACACACGGCGGTGGCGTCCTCCTCGGTGACGTCAGCACCGTAAATAACGGTCACAAAGCTGGTGTCTTTGCCCGCCAATTTACGGGAGGTGAGCATATTCTTGGTGAGCTTCACCGCGGCATGCGCCACGCTGTCGTCCACAAACACCAATTTGCCGTTGTCCATAGCGAGAATATCACCCTCGTGGATGTCGTGACCTTCAAAATCACTGTCACGTGCGGCAAAGGTGAGAGAACCGCTGGAAACCGCTTCGTACGCACCGCGCATAGCGATAATATTGTCATCAGCAGAGGCTTCGGGGTCGAACGCAAGCATAGAGGAGATGCCCTGCGGGATGGTACGGGTGGGTAACACACGCACCTCTCTGTCCGCAAGCGGTACCGCCTGCTCCGCCGCCAAAATGATGTTTTTGTTGTTGGGCAACACATACACCAATTTTGCGGGGGTGGCTTCAATTGCCTGTAAAATGTCATCGGTGGACGGGTTCATGGTCTGACCGCCGGACACCACCTGGTCACAACCGAGGTCGCGGAACAGGGAGTCAAGCCCTTCACCTGCCGCAACCGCTACAAAGCCGTAGGGGTTTTCGGGCTCGGCACGGGTAAACTGCGGTACCTGTTCGCCTGCAGTTTCGCCGACCCAACCCGCGTTTTCGTGCTGGAGACGCATATTTTCGACCTTGACGGTTTCGAACTGACCGAATTTTAAGCCCTCCTGCAACGCTTTGCCGGGGTCGTTGGTGTGTACGTGTACTTTGATGATATCCTCATCATCCACCACCACGACACAGTCACCGATAGATTCCAAATACGCGCGCAGAGAAAGCGGGTCAAGGGTGTTGCCCTTTTCGCGGAGCACGATAAATTCGGTACAATAACCAAAGGTGATTTCGCCGTCAAAAGCGCCTGCCGCGCTGACAACCGCATCCCTTTGCGGTGCGGGTGCGGCGGTAACAGCGCCTTCACCCTTGAAAATCTCGCCGCCCTTGAACACAGACAGCATTTCCTCAATAACAACGCAGAAACCTTTGCCGCCCGCGTCCACAACGCCCGCTTTTTTGAGAGCGGGAAGCAGCTCGGGGGTGCGTTCGAGAGATGCTTCGGCTTCTTCGCAGACAGCCTCCCATACAGCAACCGCGTCGTCGTTTTCTTTGGCAAACGCCACACCTTTTGCCGCCGCTTCACGTGCAACGGTCAAAATGGTGCCTTCGGTGGGCTTCATAACCGCTTTGTACGCGGCCTCTACACCCAGGGTCAGCGCGGCCGCAAGGTCAGCGCCATTGGCTTCCTCTTTGCCTTTGAGGCCCTTGGAAAAGCCGCGGAACAAAAGGGACAGAATAACGCCCGAGTTGCCGCGCGCGCCGCGAAGCAGTGCGGAAGCGGCGGTGTCCGCCACCTTGCTCACCGCAACGTCATCCTGTAAGCGGGCAAGCTCTCTGGCACCTGCCGCAATGGTCATAGACATATTGGTACCGGTGTCGCCGTCGGGTACGGGGAACACGTTGAGCGCGTCAACCGCCTCTTTAACGGAGGACAAACGGTTGGAGCCGGAAATAATGGCGTCGCGCAGAATCTTTCCTTGTATCATTGGTTACACTCCTTTGTTGAGCCTATACGGGTTTATTCGGCTTTCATACTGTCAACGAACACGTTGACCTTCTTCACCGTAAGCCCCGTGGCCTGTTCAACGGTAAAGCGTACTTTGTTTACGATGCTTTTTGCAATAGCGGAAATATTCATACCGTGGATAACGGCAATGTGCAGGTCAACGACCAATTTGTTGCCCTCGCTGCGTACACGCACACCGTCGTCGGTATGGGTGCGGCGGGTAAGTAAAGAACGAATACCCTGGCGGGCACCGCTTCTTACCATGCCGGTGACACCGTAACAACCGGTAACAGCGCTACCGATAAGGAAACTGAAATACTCCTGGGAGATTTCGATGGTGCCGAGTTGATTTTCAATACGGATCATAGGGACAGCACACCTTTCTCATAATATACTTTGTCAAATTTATTTCCATTCCGAGATGCCGTTATACGGATGAAACGCTAACGGCGTTACAGAAGAAAACGCTTTAGAATACGCCGCCAAGCCTTGCCGCCAACACAGCGGAATAAAGGGCATTTCCTCGCCAAAAGCGGCAACAAACGCTTGCAGTTCGCCTTCGGAGCGTATCCAGGCGTTGTATGCGGCGGCGGTTTTGGGCGCGTAGATGCCGTATGAAGCGGCACCGCCGTTTAAAAACGGGTCAAGAGACATAGACGGCAATAGTTGTATCTCACCGAGATACAGGTCAAAATCGCCGCTTTGTAAGCGCGCGAGATAGTCAGCATAATGAAGGGGAACGGGAGTCACCGTTATACCTATATCCGCAAAAGCGGCAGTCAACATTTTCACGGCAGCCTCTCTGCAGGTGTTGCCTGTGACGTACACAAGCGAGAAGTTACGTAACGCGGTGGTTTGCGCCGTGGTTGCCGCGGTTGTCGACACCGTAGCAGCAGTGGTTGCGGTAACAGTGGCACCGGTGGTTGCCGCCGTGGTGGTAATCGGTTTTTTCAGAACCTCGGCAAGCAGTTGCTTGGCAAGCGCGGCGTTGTCGTTGGCAGGTGCTGTGGAGATACCTGCGGCGGCCTGCCATTTCGGGTGAAACGGCGAGGTGGCGGGTAATGCTCTGCCGGTATAAGAATTGGCGGCAAGCGCGGTACGGTTGATCGCCGTGGATAACGCTTTGCGGAAGATGGGGTCAGCGGTCAAAGGTCTTGCGCTGTTCACACCGAGAAAAGTCAGTCGGTTCAAATCCACAGCACTCGTTTTTGCTAAAGTGCGCGGAATTTCTCCGCTTAAGTCGGTGTACATATAACGGATACTGCCGTTTTCGAGTGATTGTAACACCTCGGTCTCACTGACGAGATGCTTTAACCCGATCGTGGCGAAAGTAGGGATGTCGGTATAATACGGATTGGCGACAAGCACCGCCTTTTCCGCGTCGTAAACATACGGACCGCTGCCGATAGGCGCTTGACCTGCTTTATCGGTGACGGTAGACCGTTTCACAACGGGAAAAACAAGGTTAGCAGTAGCGTTAATGTCCGCTTTAGCAAGGGTGAAGGTCACATCTCTGCCTTTTACCGTTACCGAAGCGAAGTTTGCGAGCAACGCCGCGTAATTTTCGCTGCTTTTCGCTTGTTCAAAAGAAAAACGCACGTCCTCAGCGGTAACCGCCGTCCCGTCCGAAAATTTTGCCCCCGCACGCACGGTGGTTATAATGTGGGAAGGGTCGGGCATTTTGACCGCTGACAATGCTTCTTGCGGCATAAAGTTTTCACCTATGGTGACAGGTGTTTCATACAAAAGGCCAGAAAGCTGTACATTCAGCTCGGTTTTCGCTGCAAACGGATTTAACGTGTCCTCGCGGTTGTATGCCACGGTAAACCCATCAACCGTCTGTACGGCGCTTGGGTTTTCGGACAACGAGGAAAGGTCGCTTTCGTTTTCGCGGCACGCACACAAACCGCAAAGCAGTATCAGCACGAGCAAGCCCGCAAAAAACCGTTTCACAGCTCTCCCATCCTTCTAAAACATACTAATCTATCTTGTAGTATAACACTTTTAAAGGAAATAATCAACAGTTTCTTATATTAAAATACATATCTATGTGCTTTTTACAATCTTCGACGCAGTTTATCCTTTACAAATTGGTTTATTTGCACTATAATAGAGGGGAAAGAAAGGCGGTTTGGTTTATGGAAAACAGCAAAAAACTTTACGCAGAATGGTTTATTCGCGCAACAGAAGACCCCGATTTACAGGCGGAGTTGACAACGATAGCGCAGGACGAGGACGAAATATATGAGCGCTTTTATAAAGAGTTGGATTTCGGCACGGCGGGCCTGCGCGGTGTTATCGGCGCGGGTACGAATCGTATGAATATCTATACGGTACGTAAAGCGACCCAAGGTCTGGCGGATTATCTCAACAAGCAGTACGAAATGCCTGCGGTGGCTATCTCGTACGACTCGCGTATTAAATCCGATGTGTTTGCGAAAGCGGCGGCGGAAAATCTGGCGGCAAACGGCGTGCGCGCGTACATATTCCCGCAGTTAGAGCCTGTGCCCGTCCTGTCCTTCGCGGTACGTGAACTGAAATGTCAGGCGGGTATTATGGTGACCGCAAGCCACAACCCTGCCAAGTATAACGGTTATAAATGCTACGGTCCCGACGGCTGTCAGATGACCGATGCGGCGGCAGCGGCGGTTACCGCGTGTATCCGTGAACTCGACTTTTTCGACGGTGTAAAAACCTTGCCGTATGCACAGGGCGTACAGCAGGGTCTTATCGTGGAAATTGAGCCTCAAGTTCTCGAAAAGTATATGGAAAATGTGCTGAAACAGCAGGTGAATCCCGGTATTTGCAACCAAACCGCCCTTAAAGTGGTGTACACGCCCTTAAACGGTGCGGGTAATATCCCCGTACGCGAGATTTTGGCGCGTATCGGCATTACGGACTTGGCGATTGTAGCGGAGCAGGAGCTGCCCGACGGCAATTTCCCGACAGCGCCCTATCCCAACCCCGAAATCCGCGAGGCGTTCCGCTGTGCGTTGGATTTGGCGAAAACCGAAAAGCCGGATATTCTGCTTGCCACCGACCCCGACGCTGATCGCGTGGGTATTGCGGTGGCTGACGGCGACGAATATACCTTGATGAGCGGTAACGCCGTCGGTTGCTTGCTGCTCGAATATATTTTGTCCTGCAAAACCGCGAACGGCACACTGCCCAAAGACCCCGTCGTGGTAAAGACCATTGTGACCACCGCGCTGGCGGCGCGTATTGCGGGAAAATACGGCTGTGAGCTGCGCGACCTGCTGACCGGTTTCAAATACATCGGCGAACAGGTTGGCTTGCTCGAAAAGGAAGGCCACCCCGAACGTTTTGTGCTCGGCTTTGAAGAAAGCTACGGCTATCTTGCGGGCTCGTATGTGAGAGATAAGGATGCGGTGGTCGCGTCTATGCTCATTTGCGAAATGGCGGCGTACTACAAAAAGCAGGGCAAGACCCTTCTGGACGTGTATGACGGTCTGTGTAAAGAGCACGGCTATTATGTACATACCTTGGTCAATGCCGAATTTGAAGGCGCGGCGGGCATGAAGATTATGGCGGATTTAATGGAAGGTCTGCGCACCAACCGTCCTACGGCTTTCGCAGGCAAAAAGGTGATTGGCGTGGCGGATTACCGCGAATCGTACGCAGAGGATCTGCAAACGGGCGCGCGCACCGTGCTGACCCTGCCCAAATCCAACGTTATAGCGTTCTCGCTGGAGGATAACGCGAAGATTATCTTCCGTCCGTCCGGCACCGAGCCAAAGGTGAAAGCGTATATCACCGCTGTGGGCACCGATTTGGGCGCGGCACAGAGCTTAGCAGAAGCCTTGACCGCGGATGCTGACCACCTCTTTAACAAAGACGACATCAACAGTTACGCATAAAAACATAGGGATAAGGCAAGAGAGAATGTATCATAAAGGTACATTCTCTCTTGCTGTTTGTGGTGATACCGTAGGGATGGTGCCCACACCGTCCCACCCTAATTCATTGACAGGGAAAGAAGCGAACGTTTACAAGCACACATTTATCACTCAAATGTAGATTATGGTGAAAAGGAAGGAATGCATTCTACAATGTATTACGCCAGAGCAGAGGGATGTCGGGTTTTGATAACCGGAGAAGCTCTGCAACGTATGCAGGCAGCCATTGAAAGGTTGACATTCGAAAAGGTAGAAATTAAATAAATGAACGTAGGGGAGGCGTTTCGCCTCCCGTCAACGGGACGGGAAACCCGTCCCCTACGAAGTAGTATAAGTGCACAGCAAAATATAACGCAAACACGCCACATAAAAGCCCTTCGGGATTTCCCGAAGGGCTTTCTTCTTATCCTTTATACATACCGTCGTCGTTTTCGGTAACTTCAACATCCTCATCAAAAATACACTTAAACAACGCATCGGCGAACAATTCGTGCATTTCACGGGTGGGGTGGTTGATGCGGTTGGCGAGCATTATGGTGGTGTCCTCGGTTTCCGCTAATTGTTTCCATAACCCGTAACAGTCGCACACCTTCGCGCCGCATTCTCTTGCCACGTCACACGCCTTTTGCATATACATATCCATTTTACCGCTGTTTTGGATATCGGCGGTAATGGCGGCGTACTCTTTTAAGCCTTCTGCCACCTCGTCGGACACGTAGGTGTTGAGCATATTGGGGGTCATAAACACGGTTTCTGCACCTGCGGCAATACTCTCCTCAAAAATGGTTTTGAGCGCGGGCAAAAACACGTCCAATTCGCGGTTAACGTCATTCAGACCGAAGCACACAATCATCAAGTCGGGCTTGTGCGCCAATAATTTGTACAAACGCGGGATAGCGTCATCCGCGCAGGTGCCGCCTACCCCTGAATTGATAACCGTGACCGGCACGTAATCTCTCACCGCCAGAATTTTATTGCGCAAACGGTTGTGGTATACCGTGTCGTGTGCCATAGCGCCGCCGGACACCGAGCCGTGGGACACGCTGTCTCCTAAAACGCCGATAATGATGGGACCGTTTTCCATCAATTGGTCTCTGTTCATATTGATTTTGTCTTTAATACGCATTTTTACACCTTGCTTACTTTCATCAGCCATCTGTGCGGCAATATTTTTGCTAAAATACGGTACACCTTAAACAACAGTTTCGGGGTGTATACTGCGTGCCCTTTGGCGGCGTGCTTCAACGCCGCCTTTGCGACCTTTGCAGGGTCGGCATAGGGAAGGGTGTCAAAGGTCTTAGAGTCGCCCGCGCCGATACCCGCAATGGGTAAAAACTCGGTGGACATCGGACCGGGGCAGAGTGCTAATACGTTAACCCCTTTGGGTTTTAACTCCTCGCGCAGGCCTCTTGAAAAGCTCATCACATACGCCTTGGTGGACGAATACACCGTCATACGCGGGTTGGGCACGAAGGACGCGATAGAGCAAACGTTCAATATGTAACCGCCCTTTTGCATAAAAGGTGCAAACAGAGCGGAAAGCTGGGTTAAAGCACGGCAGTTTAAGTCTACCATACCGCCCTGCTCCTCGGGGGAGAGGTCATACACGTATCCCATTTTACCGAAGCCCGCGTTATTGATAAGGGCTTTCACCTGCGGCTTTTCGGCTGTGAGCAGATCTCTCAAGGCGGTGATGCTGTCTTCCTTTACCAGGTCCAGCGCCAGCACCCGTACTTTTTGCTCGGTAGAGGCGGCAAGCGCTTCCAACCGTTCGCGCCGCCGCGCAATCAGCCAAATTTCGTCTACCTTGGGGCCGTTTTGCAGCAATGCGTCAAAAAACGCCTTGCCAAGTCCCGCGGAAGCACCTGTTAACACTGCAATTTCCATAGTTTACTCCCATTTTTTACACAAGTTTTTGATTTGTTCGGTAAACGCGGTAATATCCTTATTCGACATACCGCGGCACTTTTTGGCGATTGCCAACAGCCGTTCCGCCGCCTGCACCAACGCGCCGTACAGACGGTTACTGCGTTCGCCCGCGGGTGTGGGCTTTTCTATACGGATACCCGTAACCTCGTTGAGCGGTTGCCCCGATAACAGGTCGTAGCTGCTGCCCGAGTACGGTGCATAAGCCGTCACGCTAAATTGCTCTGTCAGCAACGATTTTAACGTTTCGGCGGCATCCTCGTCGCCGTGGTTAACGAATACGGTGTGCGGCTTTTGGGTGAATGCCGCCACCCAATCCAGCAAGCCTTTTTGGTCGGCGTGACCGCTGGTGCCGTGCAGGGTGAGAATTTCCGCGTTTACGCGTACATCTTCACCAAACAGGCGTACCACGTCTGCACCGTCCTGCAGTTTTCTGCCGAGTGAATTTTCCGCTTGATACCCCACGAACAGCACGCTGTTTTCGGGCTTCCACAAATTGTGCTTCAGGTGGTGGCGGATACGTCCCGCTTCACACATACCGCTTGCGGAAATGATAACCTTCGGGCGGTCGTCAAAGTTTATCGCCTTGGACTGATCGCTGTCCACCGACAGGGTGATGCCGTCAAACCAAATGGGATTGATACCTGCATTCAGTAACGCGGTGGTATCCTCATCAAAGCAAACGGGGTCGCATTGCAGAAAAATCTGGGTTGCCTCCACCGCTAACGGGCTGTCCACGTATACGGGGAAATTGCCGTACTTGTCTAACAGACCGCGCACCTTGCATTGGCGGATAGCATACAACAGCTCCTGCGTGCGCCCTACCGCAAAGGACGGAATAATCAGCGAGCCGCCGCGGTCAAAGGTGCGGGAGATGTATTCCGCAAGCTCCGCCACCGTATCCCCGTGGGGACGGCGGTCGTGCAGGCGGTCACCGTAGGTGGACTCTAAAACAAGGTAATCCGCTCCCTCTACGGTTTTCGGGTCGTTTATCAGCGGTTGATTGAGATTGCCGACGTCGCCGCTGAATACGATTTTTTGGGTTTTGCTTTGTTCGGTCAGCCATAGTTCCACGGCGGCAGAGCCGAGAAGATGTCCGATATCGGTAAACCGTACGCGGACGTTTTCCGCAATCTGATAGCTTTGCCCATACTGACAGCGGTGGAACAGGCGCAACGCGCCTTCTGCGTCCGCTACCGTGTATACGGGTTCTATCAGTTCACCGCCGTTTCGCGCCGCTTTGCGGTTTTTCCACTCGACCTCCGATTCCTGAATATGCGCCGAATCCCGTAGCATAATTTCACACAAATCGCCTGTTACCGCGGTGGTGTAAATCTTGCCTTGAAAGCCGTCCTTGTACAGCCGCGGCAGCATACCGGAGTGGTCTACGTGCGCGTGGGTCAAAAACACCGCTTCAATGGTGTTTGCCGCAACCGGCAACGGCACGTTTTCAAAAATGTCCCGCCCTTGCTCCATGCCGCAGTCGACAAGATAGTTGACATCTCCTACCGTCAGCAGGGTGCAGCTACCCGTCACTTCGTGGGCGGCGCCGATAAAGGTTATTTTCATATACATATCCCTCCCAGGGTAGTATATTTGAGAAAACATCTAAAATGCATATACAGTATACCACATTTTAACACAGGGTGCAATTATAAACATTGTTTGTAAATAAAAATGTACACAAAACCTTGAAAAACCATCAAAAAACGTCATTTTTGTGCATATTAACGAAAAATGCAACCGAAAGTTGCGAAAAAGTTCAATGTTTTGTTACTTGTTTTATGGACGTATTTATAGTATGATGCTAGGTAGGGTAGTCATATTTCTTTTTTTGGAGGGTATTATGACACTTGGTGAAAAAATAACCCAACTGCGTACTGCGGCGGGTATGTCGCAGGAGGATTTGGCGGATAAGCTGTCTGTGTCCCGCCAATCGGTTTCCAAATGGGAAATGGACCGCGCACAGCCGCAAATTGATAAAATTTTATTGCTTTGCGAACTGTTTCATATTTCGACAGACGAGCTGTTGTATGATGAAATCAGTATCAATCGCACGCCGGCAGGTGCGCCCGTCAAAAACAAGTATTTCGGCACCGATGGTTTTCGCGGCGAGGCAAATGTCAACCTGACTTCTATGCAAGCATATAAGGTGGGTAGATTCCTCGGCTGGTATTATGCGTCTAAACTATCGGGCTGCGAAAAAGCGGGGTACCGTCCGCGCATCGTGGTAGGCAAGGATACCCGCCGTTCCAGCTATATGTTAGAGTATTCCATTGTGGCAGGTATTACGGCTTCGGGTGCGGATGCGTATATGCTGCATGTGACCACTACCCCCAGCGTATCCTACGTC
>JAZSED010000066.1:0-10708 GCA_045531495.1 Acutalibacteraceae bacterium | reverse complement strand
GCGAGGACCCCGCCTTCTCGCCGCCGTTCCACTCGTCCCCAAAACAGTTTGCCGCCATTGCAAAGGCGATGCATGGCGGGGTGATGATAGCGGCACACCTGGGCGGGATTCGCCAATGGGATGACGTGGAACGGTATCTCGTGGGGAGTAATATGTATCTGGATACCTCTATGGGCTTTTCCTATTATCCGCACGATCAGTTTTTGCGTATCGTGAAAGCGCACGGCGCGGATAAGATTTTGTTTGGCTCGGACTCGCCGTGGAGTAAAGCGGATGAGGAAATTGCGGCGTTAAAAAGTCTGCCGTTGACCGAAGAAGAAAAGGCATTGATTTTGTATAAGAATGCGGAGAAGTTGTTGGGGTTACGGGACGATGTGGACATCGTCCCCTACAACGACATTTGAACGTTATCGTAGGGGCGACCATTGGTCGCCCGTTCGCAAAGCAAAAAGGAACGCATCCAACGGATGCGTTCCTTTTTTCGCAATCAACCGAGCGAGGTTTTTTGAACGGTGACCACTTGCTTGTCATAGCAGGAAAATTTTTCGTCCACGTTTGCAGGCAAGGTTTTCTGCGTAAATGCGCTGACGACAGGCACGAGGATAAGGCCGCCGACCATCGCAAACACACCCGAATACAGCGAGTTGGTGAACACAAAACTAAACACGGGGTCGGTGGGCTTAAACACGCCGACGCTGATAAGCAATTGCACGATTTCTAAACCCGTACCGAAGATGAAGCTGGTTAAGACCGCCGCTTTGGTGGTCTTTTTCCAATAGAGGCCGTATAAGAACGGTGCCAAAAACGCACCTGCCAGCGCACCCCAAGACACGCCCATCATCTGTGCGATGAACACGGAACCGGACCAGATGCTGTCCTTCAAAATGGCAATAACAGCGGACAGTGCGATAAAGAACACGATAAAGGCACGCATAATGAACACGCTGTTTTTCTCGTTTACCGCTTTTCTTTTCTCGATAGCGGGTTTTACCACGTCCAAGGTGAGGGTGGAAGAGGAGGTCAGCACGAGAGAGGACAGGGTAGACATAGATGCCGCCAGCACAAGCACGATAACCAAAGCGACAATAACGGGGGCGAGCTCACCGAGCATAGTGGGAATGACCTTATCAAACAGCACAGCACCGTTTTCGGAAATAAAGCCGCCCGCTGTCATTTGGTCTTTATACAACCTGCCGAAGCCGCCAAGGAAGTAACAGCCGCCCGCAACCACCACCGCAAACACGGTGGAAATGATAGTACCTTTTTTGATAGATCCTTCGTCTTTGATAGAATAGAACTTACCTACCATTTGCGGCAGACCCCAGGTGCCGAGTGAGGTGAGCAAAACCACAAACAGTAAGAACAGTGGGTTGGGGCCGAACATCGAAATGTATTCCGTGCCCGCCTGCACGCCGAGTGCTTCGACCGCGGCATTAAAACCGCCGTTTTGCGTCAGCACCGCCGCGATAACCGCGACAATACCGCCCAGCATAATGATACCTTGAATAAAATCGTTGATAGCGGTTGCCATATAGCCGCCGAAAATGACGTAGATACCGGTCAGTACTGCCATGACGACCACAACCGCCCAATACGGAACGGCGAACACGTTGTTAAACAGTGAGGAAAGACCGTTGTACAGAGAAGCGGTGTACGGCACCAAAAAAACGAACACAATAAACGAAGCGATAACCTTCAACGTTTTGGAGTTATACCGTTTTTCAAAGAAATCGGGCATGGTTTTGGATTGTAAATGTTGGGTCATCACGCGGGTACGGCGACCGAGCACCGACCACGCGAGCAGAGAGCCGATAAAGGCGTTGCCTAAGCCTATCCATGTAGACGCCAAACCGAAGTTCCAACCAAACTGTCCCGCATACCCCACAAAAATAACGGCTGAAAAGTAGGAGGTGCCGAAAGCAAAGGCGGTAAGCCAAGGACCGACAGCGCGCCCGCCTAACACAAAGCCGTCCACGTTGGTGGCGTGTTTACGGCAAGCAAGCCCGACGCCTATCATCAACGCGAAAAAACAGATGAGCATAGGTACGGTTATTAAAATAGTGGTTGACATATGGACCAAACTCCTTTATAATGGTTTCAACGTTACAAATACTTTAACGCTTTAAAGCGTGTTTGTCAAGAGCTTTTTTCAATTTTTTTTGAAAAGTGTCTATTGACTTTTACGCTGTCGAAACGTACAATAAATAGGTATATTTTTAGAGTATAGGTAATAGTATAAGAAGTTTTGGAGACAGAAAAAATGACCATTGTACATTTGTTGGAGAGAAACGCAAAAGAGTTTGGCGCGGACGTGGCTTTGGTGGAGATTAACCCCGAACAGCCCGAAACCCGACGTTTGACCTGGAACGAATATGAGTTGGTAGAGCCCACCCATAAAGTGCCGCACTACCGCCGCGAGATTACCTGGGAAGTGTTCAACGAGAAAGCCAATCGCTGCGCGAATATGTTACAGAGTATCGGTATCGGCAAAGGCAAAAAGGTTGCCATTTTGATGATGAACAGCCTGATGTGGCTGCCTATTTACTTTGGTATTTTGAAGACGGGTGCTTTGGCAGTGCCGCTGAATTTCCGTTATGCCTCAGATGAAATTGAGTATTGTCTTGACCTTGCCCAGGCGGATGCGCTGATTTTCGGCTTGGAGTTTATCGGTCGCGTGGAAGCTATTGCCGCGAAGGTGTCGAAAAAATGCTCTTTAATCTATTACGGCAGCGACTGTCCTGCTTTTGCGGACGATTACCGCGATTTGGTGTCCGAACATTCGGGTCATTTTCCCGCGTGTACGTTAGAGGAGACGGATGATGCGGCGATTTATTTTTCGTCCGGTACGACCGGTTTCCCGAAAGCCATCTTACATAACCACGAAAGTTTAATTCACGCTTGCCGCGTGGAGCAGAAGCACCACGGACAAACGAGAGAGGACTGTTTTTTGTGTATTCCGCCGCTGTATCACACGGGTGCTAAGATGCATTGGTTCGGCAGCTTGTTGGCGGGCTCTAAAGCGGTTATCTTGAAGGGTACGCAGTCCAGAAGCATTTTGGAGGCGGTCAGTCAAGAAAAATGTACCATTGTTTGGTTGCTCGTGCCGTGGGCGCAGGATATTTTGAACGCCTTAGACCGCGGTGATTTGTCCCTTGATGAGTTTGAATTGTCTCAATGGAGATTGATGCATATCGGCGCACAGCCTGTGCCGCAAAGTCTTATTCGCAGATGGCTGGAATATTTCCCCGACCATCAGTACGATACCAACTACGGTCTTTCCGAATCTATCGGTCCCGGTGCTGTGCATCTCGGTATTGAGAACGTACATAAGGTGGGTGCTATCGGCATTCCCGGCTACGGTTGGGAGGTCAAAATTGTGGATGCCGCAGGCGAAACCGTCAAGCAGGGGGACGTCGGCGAATTGTGTCTGAAGGGACCCGGCGTGATGACTTGCTACTACCGTGACGAAGCCGCTACTGCCGCTTCTTTGAAGGACGGTTGGCTGTTTACGGGTGATATGGCAATGCAGGATGAGGAAGGCTTTATCTACCTCGTTGACCGCAAAAAGGATGTTATCATTTCGGGTGGTGAAAACCTGTATCCCGTGCAGATTGAGAACTTTTTGGCGGCGCATCCGAAAATCAAAGACGTTGCCGTTATCGGTCTGCCCGATACGCGTTTGGGTGAAATCGCCACCGCGATTATTGCAGTAAAAGAAGGTATGACCTGTACCGAAGAAGAAATCAATGAATTTTGTTTGGATATGCCGCGCTATAAACGTCCCCGCAAGATTATTTTTGCTGATGTACCGCGCAATCCTACGGGCAAAATCGAAAAACCGCGCTTGCGCAAAATGTACGGCGCGGAAGGTCTTGTAGACTCGCAGAACAAGTCGTAAGGAGAACGAATATTATGAAAAAACTGATGATTGGTAACCAGGCGGTAGCGCAGGGCCTGCACGACGGCGGTTTGGGCGTTGTGTCCAGCTATCCCGGCACCCCTTCTACCGAAATTACCGAATTTTTATCCCAATATGACGATATTCACAGCGAATGGGCGCCTAACGAAAAGGTGGCGGCAGAAGTTGCCTTCGGCGCTTCTCTGGCAGGTGCGCGTTCCGCGTGCGCGATGAAGCACGTCGGCTTGAACGTTGCCGCTGACCCGCTTTTCACCTTGTCCTACACGGGTGTCAACGGCGGTATGGTGATTTGCGTCGCGGACGACCCTGCGATGCATTCCTCCCAGAACGAACAGGATTCCCGTCACTATGCGAAAGCCGCGAAAGTGCCGATGCTGGAGCCTGCCGATTCGATGGAAGCATATACCTTTGCCAAAAACGCGTTTGAGTTGTCCGAAAAGTTTGATACCCCCGTTCTGTTGCGTATGTGTACCCGCATCGCGCACAGCCAATCTATTGTAGAAACGGGTGAAGCCGTACCCGCGGTGCTGAAGGACTATGAAAAGAACCCCGCAAAATATATTATGATGCCGGGTAACGCCATCAAACGGCATCCGTTTGTTGAGGAACGTACCGAGGCTATCCGTGAATACGCGGAAGACTGCCCGTATAACACGGTGGAAATGCTGTCAAGTGAAGTCGGCGTTATCACCTCGGGTTGTTCCTATCTGTATGTCAAAGAAGCACTCGGCGACAGCGTCAGCGTCTTAAAAATCGGTATGCCGTATCCGCTGCCCGAAAAATTGATTCGTGATTTTGCGGCAAAGGTAAAGAAACTGTACATTATCGAAGAGCTTGACCCGATTATTGAGACCCACGTGCGCGC
Organism: Acutalibacteraceae bacterium; assembly: GCA_045531495.1. Taxonomy (GTDB): domain Bacteria; phylum Bacillota; class Clostridia; order Oscillospirales; family Acutalibacteraceae; genus URNF01. Next base: position 5,924 of record JAZSED010000066.1, on the reverse strand, counting down.
GCTGGGTATCGACTGTGTGGGCAAAGAGTTGTTTTCAATGCTCGGTGAATTTTCGCAGGCGACCGTTGCCGCCGCATTCGGTAAAGAAGCGCCCGCTTCCGTTTCCGCGGATGCCCAGATTCCCAACCGCCCGCCGATGATGTGCGCAGGTTGTCCGCACAGAGGTATGTTCTATACCTTAGCGAAAAATAAAATCACGGTTTTGGGTGACATCGGCTGTTATACCTTAGGCGCTGTACCGCCGTTGTCCGCTCTCGACTCTACCCTGTGCATGGGTGCGTCCGTTTCGGGACTGCACGGCTTTAACCTCGCCCGCGGCGAAGAGGCGGAAGGCAAATCGGTTGCGGTGATCGGTGATTCCACCTTTATGCATTCGGGTATGACAGGTCTTGTTAATGTGGCATATAATGCTACTAACTCCACCGTGATTATTTTGGATAACTCCATCACGGGTATGACAGGTCATCAGCAGAACCCCACCACGGGGTATAACATCAAAGGCGACCCTGCTGCGAAGGTGGATTTGGAAGCACTTTGCCGTGCGCTGGGCATTAACCGCGTGCGGGTGGTTGACCCGTATGACCTTGCCGCCTGTGAAGCCGCGGTGAAGGAAGAGCTTGCCGTTCAGGAGCCGTCGGTCATTATTTCCCGCCGTCCCTGCGTGCTCTTGAAATCCGTAAAGCACGAGGCGCCCTTGACGGTTGACCCCGATAAGTGCCGCTCTTGCAAGAAATGTATGAAGCTCGGTTGTCCCGCTATCAGTATGAAGGACGGCAAAGCCAAAATTGATGCCACCCTTTGTGTCGGTTGCGGTGTATGTAAACAGATGTGCGCGTTTGACGCGATTCAGTAAAGGAGGGGTAAGCGATGAATACGAAAAGTGTTATGATTGTCGGCGTCGGCGGACAGGGCAGCTTGCTTGCCTCTAAATTACTCGGTCGGTTGCTTGTTGATGAAGGCTACGACGTCAAGGTGAGTGAGGTACACGGTATGAGCCAGCGCGGCGGTTCGGTTGTCACCTACGTGCGTTTTGGTGACAAGGTGTATTCCCCTATTGTGACCGAGGGCGAAGCGGATATCATCATTTCCTTTGAGAAATTAGAAGCCGCCAGATACGCAAAATACCTCAAAAAGGACGGTCGTATTGTGGTAAACACCCAGCAAATCGACCCGATGCCGGTCATTATCGGTGCGGCGCAGTATCCCACCGACGTACTTGACGAGCTGACCGCCAAAGGTGTGGCGATGGATGCGCTGGATGCGTTGACCCTTGCCGAAACCGCAGGCTCTTCCAAAGCGGTGAACATCGTGCTGATGGGCAAAGCCGCCAAATACTTTGACATTCCGTATGAACGTTGGATTGCCGCTATTGAAAATACGGTAGCACCTAAATTTGTGGAAATGAATAAGAAGGCATTTGCGCTCGGCTTTCATGCATAAAAATCCACAAAAGTGCTTGACGAAACAGGTTAACAGTGTTAATATATGTACATAAAGACGCTTGAGCGGAAAATAGTACCCGAAAATATCATTCACAGAGAGCTGCGGTTGGTGTGATGCAGTAGTGTAAAGTCGGTGAATTCCTTCCGTGAGTCGTTGGCTGAAGGGCAACTGTGTAGGCCAAACGGGTTCGACCGTTATATCGACAAGGGTGTGTTAGCACTCTTAAGGCCGTTGTTGTGAGACAATGGTAAATAGAGGTGGTACCACGGGATTTTTCTCGTCCTCTGTATTCTAAAGCGGAATGCAGAGGACGTTTTTGTTTTTCTGTGTTTCGCAAAACCACATTCCATTTTATTACAGAAAGGACGAAACCAAATGGAAAAACGCTATTATCAAAAGGAAATCGAAACCATGCCGGTAGAGGACTTAAAGAAATTACAGTCCGAAAAATTGGTAAAGCAGGTAAAGCACGTGTATGAAAACGTACCGTACTACCGCGCACTGATGGATGAAAAGGGTGTCAAACCTGAAGACATCCACGGTATTGAGGATTTGCATAAGCTGCCGTTTTTGACCAAAAGCGATTTGCGGGATGCATACCCTTACGGTTTGCTTGCAAAACCGCTCTCGGAATGTGTCCGTATCCACTCTACCTCGGGCACGACAGGCCGCCGTGTGGTTGCATTTTATACGCAACACGACGTAGATTTGTGGGAAGATTGCTGTGCCCGCGCCATTGTCGCGGCAGGCGGTGACGAAAATGACGTGGTACAGGTGGCATACGGATACGGCTTGTTCACCGGTGGTGCAGGCTTGCACGGCGGTTCTCATAAGGTGGGTTGTTTGACCCTGCCGATGTCGTCGGGCAATACCGATAGACAGATTCAGTTTATGCAAGACCTTAACGCAACCATTTTGTGTTGCACCCCGTCCTACGCCGCCTATATCGGTGAATCCTTGAAGGAACAGGGATATACACCCGATAAAATTCCGCTGAAAGCGGGTATTTTCGGCGCAGAGCCGTGGACCAATGAGATGCGCCGCGGTATTGAGAAGACCCTCGGTATTAAAGCGTATGATATTTACGGTTTAACCGAAACCTCGGGTCCGGGTGTGGCGTTTGAATGTGAAGAACAAAGCGGTATGCATATCAACGAGGACCACTTCTTAGCGGAAATTATTGACCCCGATACGGGTGAAGTACTGCCCGAAGGCAGTAAGGGTGAATTGGTGTTCACTGCCCTGGATAAAGAAGCGTTCCCGCTTCTCCGTTACCGCACCCGCGATATTTGTATTTTAAACCGCGAGCCTTGCTCCTGCGGCAGAACGCATATTAAGATGTGTAAACCGATGGGCAGAAGCGATGATATGCTCATTATCCGCGGTGTCAACGTGTTCCCGAGCCAGATTGAGACGGTATTGCTTAAAGAAGGCTATGAGCCCAATTATCAGATCGTCATTGACCGCGTGAATAACAACGACACCTTCGACGTGCTGGTAGAAATGAATGCGGATAACTTCTCGGATACGGTAAGCGGCGTAACCGCGCAGGAAAAAGCACTCGCTAATGCGATGAAGATTATGCTCGGCATCAACCCCACCGTCCGTCTTGTACCGCCTAAAACCATCGCCCGCAGCGAAGGCAAAGCGGTACGTGTTATCGACAAACGTAAATTGATTGATTAAGAAAGGGTGCGTGACTATGTCTTTACAACAATTAACCGTTTTTGTAGAAAATAAGAAGGGCGCTTTAGTGGATATCACCTCCATTTTAGCAACCCATAACGTCAACATTCGCGCTTTGTCTATCGCGGATACACAGGATTTCGGTATTCTGCGCTTGATTGTTAACGATAATGACACCGCGGTGAAAGAATTGACCGACGCAGGGTATCTCATTAAAATGACCGACGTTGTCGGTGTCAAAATCGGCGATGCCCCCGGCAAGCTTTCTAAAGCGTTGACGGTGTTGGATGAGGCGCATATCAATATGGAATACATTTACGCGTTTATGACCCGCACCGAAAAGCACGCGTACGTGGTACTGCGTGTGGAGGATAACGCGGCGGCAGAAAAAGCATTGGAAGATGCCGGTTTCCACCTTATCACCGATGCGGACGTAGAAAAGCTGTAAAACGGACAAGTTTAGAGAAGATACACCAAAACGGTGTATCTTCTTTTGCTTTTTGCGGGCGTTTTTCCTTACTTCCCTTAGGCGGGGGAGGTGATGCGGACGCTGTCAATGTGTGCACGATAAATGCGCACATTTTGTGTGCGGCGGCTTTTTTGTAAAATCGTCCGTTTTTTGTGATTTTTGTCCTTTTTAACATAATACGTTAACGGACACCTCGTCTTTTCATTAAAATGACGAAAAAACGTCCATAAAATCAGCGGATTGTACATTGACAACAAGGCGTATTAAAGGGTATGACTAATACGCATAGATACCCTCTTTTATGGAGAGGGAATATAGCAGAAGGAGAGATATATATGAGAAAGAATGCAACAATCAAGCGCATCGGCGCCATTCTTTTAGCAGTGTCGCTGTTGTGCGGCATGGTCCTTACCGCTACCGTTCTGCCCGTAGCAGCAGAAGAAACCGCGTGGGACTATGAACACACCCTGTCCTCCACCGTAACGACGTGGGATCTGGATGATGACTTTGTCGGCTATCAAATGACACCACCTGCTTCCGCGGCTCAGGTGATTGCGAATGGCGGTCCTTTTGTACCCGGTGATACGGACGCTGCTTATACTGCAGCCACCCGTGCTCATTGGGCCACCTCTTCTCACGGTGCTCACAATAAGGGTTCGCTTCTGCTGAAAGCAACCACTTATAACACTTGGGCAGTGCTGACCTATAAGACAGCATCTATGAAAGATTTTGAATTGGAGTTTACTGTCTCCGGTTCTTACGAGCGTCAAGGCATCATCATCGGCGGTGAACTCGGCGTGATGCCCGTTTCGGGTGACGGCGATCACACCAACGATACAGGTGTGGCGCTTGCTATCGAATCTGCAAAAACCATCAATGTGGGCGGTGCTTTGGATGCTACCGTTGCAACGGGTTCCTATGGCGATCTCCCCGGTATGCTCGTGTATTCTGCAAAGGTAACCGACAGAGCGAACAGTGTTGCGGTGAACGCAGAGGCCACGGCGGCTCAGCTCTTTACCTATCACGTGAAGGTGCAGAACGGCATTCTCACCCTATGGGTAGAGGGTGAGGAAGACCTTACTAAGACCGTCCCGTTGGGTGAAAATTATAAAGGCGGTTATATTTCTTACTTCTCTAAAGGTACGCAGAGCGGTCTTAACAGCTTCAAGATAAAAAAACTGTCCGATGCTGAAGAACCCGAATGGGATTATGCGCACACCATGACCGCCAAACGTGAGGCATGGCCGCTGGATGCACACTTCCGTGCAGTACAGTTCGAAATCCCGTCGAAGACCAGCGCTACCGCTGCTACTTGGGGTCCTGTTGCTCCCAGCACCCAGCGTGCATACAACGAAACCGTCAACAAGAAGGCATGGTTGACCGAGGAGTGGGGCACTTACAACAACGGTTGGTTGAAGGCCATGAAATCGGGCGAAGGCTATCAGGTGCTGACCTATAACACCAAGCAGTACGAAAGCTTTGAAGTGGAATTCACCGTTTCCGCCTCTTACAGCAAACAGGGTATCATCTTCGGTTCTGCCCTTGACGAGCTCGGTGTGACCTTAGACGGCGACAACACCAACGACACCGCCGTTATCGCGCGTATCGAAAGCGCGAAGCATATCGCTTTCGCCGGCGCCGTTAACCCCGACAGACATTGGGACGGCAGCACTTCTTACTCCGATTTCCCCGACACGGCTGTTGTATACGCCACCGTTTCGGAGAACAACCCGAATGCTGTTACCGGTAACGCAGAAATGAACACCTTCCGCATTAAAGTAGAAGGTCAGAAAGTGACCGTTTGGGACGTGGATGAACCTGAACTCGCAAAAACCCTCTATCTGTCCAAGAACTACAAAGGCGGCTACGTGTCCTACTTTATGGACGGCCCCAGCCAGACTTCTATGCAGTCCTTCAAGATCAAAGGTCTGGAAACGCCCGAACACGAATGTGATTACTACATCGGCAAATACGACGAAAACGGTCATTGGAACGAGTGCGAATGCGGCGAGAAAGACGAAGTCCTCCCGCACGTGTATGATAACGCTTGTGACACCACCTGCGATTGTGGTTACGTACGTGTGGTGGGGCCCCATAACTATGCAACTCCCGACTACGACGAAAACGGCCATTGGAACGAATGTGCCTGCGGCGAAAAGGATGAAGTGATACCGCACGTATACGATAACGACTGTGACACCACCTGTGATTGCGGTAACGTACGTGAGGTAGAGCCCCATGACTATGCAACTCCCGACTACGACGAAAACGGTCATTGGAACGAGTGCGAATGCGGCGAGAAAGACGAAGTCCTCCCGCACGTGTA
>JAZSED010000110.1:0-10209 GCA_045531495.1 Acutalibacteraceae bacterium | reverse complement strand
GAACGAAGCACCACCATAGGTAAATACAGCGTTGCCTGCGGCAAGTAGCTCGCCCATAACCGCTGTGACACCGAACTTCGTTAGGGTCAATACCAACACAAACATCGATAATACAAAAGGAACGGTCTCAAAGGGTGCACGACGGAGGGTGGCAAGAAGGATATGCAACGGTTGTTTGCGTGCCAACAGATAGAGGGTGACGGTAACCGTCAACGATGTCAATGCGCCGAGGGAGATACCCCACATCGGCAAAGAAATATACGCGGACAACACCAGCAGAACGATGCACACCGCAAGGTGTACCACTCCGATAATGAGTAAGATGGGGTCTTGCACCGAAAATTGCGGATACCCTTGCTCAATAGGTTTCGTGAGGTCTTTGCGGAACAACAGCCACAATACCAAGAAAGACATTGCGCCTGCGAAAAGGGTGGGCAACCACATTACTTTGAGATAGCCGATAAAATCAATATCTGCGGCAAGGTACATGTTAGTGGGGTTGCCGATGAGCAGCGTCATACTCCACGTGTTTGCCGCTACAAAGGCGCACAGCAGATACGGGAGCGGGCGGATGTTGGCATTCGCCGCAAAATAGCAGATAAACGGTGTGAAGGTCAGTACCACCACGTCATTGGACGTGAATACGGTGAGCACCGATACGATGAGATACAGATAACAAAACAGTCGCATCTGACTGAACTGCGCCCGCCGCAAAACAGCGGCGGCAAGCCACGAGAAAAAGCCGGTGGCATCTAAAAACACAGATAAAAGTGTCATCGAGAGGAACAAAATGAGAATTTTTATGGGGTTCATCGCCGTGTCAGCGGTCAGTCCCGCCGCAAGTTCCGCAAACGAGAGCTTATCGCTCGCTAACAGCGCGACAGCACCGATAAGCGGCGGTATCCAATAGATGCTGACGGTGTGTTTACCCACCGCAATCGACGGCTTTACGCACACAAGAACCATCAGCGCAGCACAGGTTAGTATGCAAATGACCGCAACCGTTACCACACAAATCCCTCCCTTTTTGGAAGAATATATCACATAATTTTGTAAATTCCAAGATTTTGTTGCAAAAAAAGCTGTAATGTGCTAAAATCACACACAACAAGTTTATGAATGTTAGGAAGTTTGAGTATGGCAACGAGAGAAAATTTACGTAATGTTGCGATCATCGCCCATGTTGACCATGGCAAAACCACCTTGGTGGACCAGATGCTGCATCAAAGCGGCATTTTCCGCTCTAACGAACAGGTGGCGGAGCGCGTGATGGACTCGGGTGACCTCGAAAAAGAAAGAGGTATCACCATTTTGTCTAAAAACACGGCGGTGATGTATAAAGATACCAAAATCAACATTGTGGACACCCCCGGCCACGCGGATTTCGGCGGTGAAGTGGAACGCATTTTGCAGATGGTAGACGGCGTGTTGCTGCTTGTGGATGCGTTTGAAGGCTGTATGCCGCAGACCCGCTTTGTATTGAAAAAGGCGTTGGCACTCGGCAAACGTCCCGTGGTGGTAGTGAATAAAATTGACCGTGACGGCGCGCGTCCTGCTGAAGTGATTGACGAATTGCTCGACCTGTTTATTGAACTTGGTGCAGACGATGACCAGATAGATTTCCCCGTAGTATATGCTTCGGGCAGAGACGGCTACGCAGGGCTTACTCCCGACGTGCGCGGCGGAGATATGGAGCCGCTGTTTGAAGCGATTTTACAGTACGTGCCTGCACCCGAAGGGGAGCCGCAAGCACCGTTGCAGATTTTGTTCACCAACATCGACCACGATGAATACGTGGGTCGTATCGGCATCGGCCGCGTGGTGCGCGGCACGGTGCAGAATGGCCAAGCGGTTACCGTTTGCCATGCGGACGGCAAAACATCCCACGCACGTATCGGCAAACTGTTTCAATTTGAAGGTTTGCACCGCGTGGAACACGAAAATGCCACTATCGGTGACCTTGTGGCCGTGACCGGCATTCCCGAAATCAGTATTGGTGAGACCGTGTGTCACCCTGAGCATATCGATCCGTTGCCTTTCGTGCATATCGATGAACCGACCATTTCTATGATTTTTATGGTTAACAACAGTCCGTTTGCGGGGCAGGAGGGCAAGTTTGTAACCAGCCGCAACCTGCGTGACCGCCTGTTCAAAGAGGTGGAGACCAACGTCAGTATGCGGGTGCGTGAAACCGATTCCACCGATGCGTTTGAGGTGTCGGGTCGCGGTGAATTACATCTGTCTATTTTGATTGAAACCATGCGCCGTCAAGGGTACGAGTTTGCTGTCAGCCGTCCGCAGGTGATTTACAAAGAGGACGCCAACGGCAATCTTTTAGAGCCGATGGAGCTTTTGATGATTGAAGTGCCCGAGCAGTATGTGGGTGCCGTTATGGAGAAATTGGGCCCGCGTAAAGCGGAAATCCGCAATATGGGTACGCGCGACACGGGTGTGAGCCACCTGGAATTCCGTATTCCGTCCCGCGGCCTGATGGGTTACCGTCAGCAGTTCTTGACCGATACCAACGGTAACGGTATTATGAACAGCGTGTTTGACGGCTACGAGCCGTACGCGGGTGAAATCCCGCAACGCGTACAAGGTTCACTTGTAGTTTTTGAAACGGGTGAAACCAGCACCTACGGTCTGTATAACGCCCAGGAGCGCGGTGTACTGTTTGTCGGCGCGGGCGTACCTGTGTATGAGGGAATGATTGTCGGTCAATCCCCGAAAGATGATGATATTGCCGTAAATGTCTGTAAGAAAAAGCACGTCACCAATATGCGTGCCTCGGGTTCGGATGAAGCGTTGCGCTTGACCACTCCCACGGTGCTGTCTCTTGAACAGTCCTTGGAGTTTATTAACGATGATGAGTTGGTGGAGGTAACGCCCCTTTCTATTCGTTTGCGCAAAAAAATCCTGTCTCAGGAACAGCGTATGAAACAGGCGGCGAAGAAAAAGAACGGATAAATGCAATCACGTAGACCCCTGTATGTTGTTGCACTGACGGTTTTCTTTACAACGGCATTGTTAATTACCATTGGCGAGCAAAACGGATGGCCGATAGCTTTGTGTGCGGCACTTTTGCTCGCTGTTGTATTGTGTATACCGATTTTGCGCCGTGTCGGTGTACTGTATTTGGTCGCATTCGGCGTGATGGCATCTTCCCTCGGCACGTATTTATATTTTACACAATCTGTGCTGCCGTATGCCGCTTTTGACGGCGAATGGGTAACGGTGACGGCAAGGGTGGAAGCTGTGTCGGTGCAGGAGGAAACGCGATATATATTGGCGGTGGCCGAAAGTGATGTTCTGCCCAAGGGCACACGCTTGTCGGTTACCGACGACGTCAATGCCGCACTGCCGAAATATGGGTTTGTGCGCGGTGCGGTGTTTTTGTATGCGTCTGACAATGCGTCGTTACATGGGGACGGTGTGTTCCTGACGGGGTCGCTGGACGCGGTGTATAAGACCGCGCCACCGCAACCTACTATGCTTGAACAGGTCACCGAAACCCTGCGCAGCGGTTTTCTGGACGGCATATATGCTGCAATGCCTGCACGCAGAGCGGCGTTTATTGCGGGCGTTTGCATGGGTGACGTATCCAACGTATCGGCAGACGTGATAACCGATTTCCGCAAAAGCGGATTGGCGCACCTTACTGTGGTATCGGGCTTGCACATGACCGTCTTAAGCGGCGCTGTGCTCGGCCTTCTTAAAGTTTTACGTGTGCGCCGCGGTTTTGCCGCAGCGGTGACGTTAGCAGTGGTTTGGTTATTCATGCTGACGGTCGGTTTATCCGTATCGGTTATTCGTGCGGCGGTGATGTTGCATTGTTTGCTGATAGGCGGTATGTTCCGTCGCCGTGCGGACAGCCGCACATCGTTGTCGGTGGCGTTGCTGCTGATTGTGGCGGTAAATCCGTATGCGGTATGTGATGTTGGCTTTTTACTGAGTTTTGCGGCTACGTGGGGTCTTGTTGTGTTGGTTCCGCTGTGGAACAAATGGACTGTGTCTTTTGATTTTATTGCCAAACGGCGGTGGTTGCAAAACGTTTTACAGCCGATTGGCTGTTCTCTTTCGGCAATGGTGTTTACCGCACCTGTTTGTGCAAGGGTGTTTGGTACGGTATCGGTGCTGTCGCCGATTTCCAATCTGCTGACAGGTTGGCCTGTTACGATTATGTTGCCTGCCGCTTTTCTGGGAGGCATTTTATACCAACTGCCGCTTTTGCATATACTTGCAACCCCTGTTTTGTGGTTGTCGGGCGTGTTGGCAGAGTGTGTTATGACGGTGGCGCGGTGGATGGCATCCATCTCGGTGTCGGTGTTGCAAATACGGCAACCCGTGTGGCTACTGTTGTTGATTTTGCTGCCCTTTTCTTTGTCTTGGGCAGCCAGACTATACGGAAAACGCGGCGTGTGGCGCGTGGTGATTGCGAATGTGGCGGTGGCTTCGTGTCTGTTAGTTGCGCTTTTCTGCTTTTTCCGCCGTTACGTGTCTGTGCGCGTGGCGGGGTCGGGGTATGCGTCGGTAACGGTAGCGGAAACCGCTTCCTTTACTGCCGCTGTCATATCGGGCGAAAACGCCTATGCCTACGATACCGCAAAGCGGTATTTTACCGCCTTCGGTGTAGATGCCGTGGACGTGTTGGTGGTAACCGACAGCGGGAAAGAGTCGGAAATACTGCTCGCCGACCTGCTGAAAACCGTAGCGGCAAAGACGGTGGTGTGTTCGGAAGATGATGCGCTTCCCGGAGTGAAGGTGTTAGCGGAAGGGGAGACGTTTACCCACGGCGATATGTTGTCACTTGCCGCTATAGACGGTTGGTGGCGTATGGATATCGGCGGGACGCGGGTGTTGTTTACAGCCGACGGTAGGGTGGCAGAATTGCCCGCCGATTGGCAACGTACCCACTTGGCGGTTGTACGTCAAACCGCCCCTGAAGATATATCACAACTGTATACGCAATATGCGGTGGCGGTGTGTACCGCGAAAAATGCCGCTAAAATGAAGGCGGCATTAGATGATATACATTGTCCTGTGACGGTGAATGCACAAATGACCTTTTTCACCACAGGACAGGGTGATTTGGTGCCCAATACTACGTTTTGGTTGTAAGGAGGATGGCTGTGGCTTACGGAGAAAAGGAACTGCGTGAAGAACTAAAGGGCGAATTGCGCCCCGTGTATCTGTTGTATGGCGAGGAAGCCTATTTGACCGCAAAGTACGCAGATGCCATCGGCAAAGCGGCGGTAGACGAGGATATGGGTGGGTTTAACCTACAAAAATTTGACGGCGAAACCGCGTCTGTTGAACAACTCGAACAAGCTATTGATGCGCTCCCGATGATGGCGGAACGCAAATGTGTGATTATCCGTGATTTGGATTTCACCGACGATGCGGTAGCTGAACGGATTTTACCGCTTATCGAAAATCCGTGTGAGACCACCGTTTTGGTGTTGATGTATATGCGTTTGCAGCCGACAGGCAAACAGGCGGTTTGGAAAACCTTGCGTGACACCGCGGCAAAGGTCGGCAGCGTGGTAAAATTCACCAAACCCACCGCAACCGAAATCGCGGCGACCTTGTGTGCGCGCGCGGCGCGCCGCAACTGTGTGTTGTCCTCCGCTAATGCGAACTTTTTAATAGAGCAGTGCGGGGACGACGTGTTGCTGCTTTGCAATGAACTTGATAAGCTGGCAGCGCTTGCGGACGGCGGTGAGATTACAGCAACGCTGATAAAGCAGGCGGCGACCCAAAACCTCGAAGCAAAGGGGTATGAACTGACCAAGGCGGTGCTGTACCGCAAAAGCGATGAAGCATACGGTATTTTGGATATTCTGCTCGGACAACGAGAAGACCCGATTGCAATTTTGGCAATCCTTATCGGCGCGTTTGTGGATATGTACCGTATGAAGGTGGCGGGTGTACCGGCAGAGGAAGTGCTTGGCGCGTTTCCGTTGATGTACGGTAAAAGTAATGTGAGACGCTTGACCTTTGCGGCGCGCGATGCGGCACGTATGACCCCCGAGCAGTTGTGCGACAAGCTGGAAATTTTGGCCGAGGCAGATACGTTGCTCAAATCCTCCCGTGCCAATCCGCGCTTTGTGTTAGAACAGGCGATTGCGAAGTTGATGCTATGATGAAGATACGTGAAGTGATAGTGGTGGAAGGCAAGTACGATGCCATTCGCCTGCATTCGGCGGTGGATGCCACTGTTATAGAAACCAACGGTTTTAGCGTTTTTAAAGATAAGGAAATGCTTGCTCTGTTGCGTCGTATGGCACAAGCGCGGGGGTTGCTTATTTTGACGGATAGTGACGGTGCGGGCTTTGTTATCCGCGATTTTCTTAGCGGTGCTATACCCAAAGAACAGATAAAGCACGCATATATCCCCGAAATCGTCGGTAAAGAGCGCCGTAAAACGGCACCTTCTAAGGAAGGACTGCTCGGTGTGGAAGGTGTGGATAACGCGGTAGTGGTGGAGGCGTTGCGCCGTGCAGGTGCGACCTTTGAAGGGGAAGAGGTGTCCGGTTTTACAGGGTGCAGTCTTTCCAAAGCCGATTTGTATGATGCGGGCTTGGTGGGCGGTGCAGACAGTGCCCAAAAACGCCGCCGTCTCCAAAAAGCACTCGGTCTTCCCGAAAAACTATCTGCTAACCGCCTGCTCGAAATTCTCAATATTGCCGTTTCGCCCGAGGAGTTTGCGACGGCGCTGAAAAATGTGTAGGCTGGCGCCTTGCAAAAATGAGCGCAAACCCGCACGGGAAAGGCGGCGAGCGAAACCGCAAAGGGTTTCAACTCTCGCCAGCATAAAAAACACCCCGTTTCGGGGTGTTTTTTTGCGTTTTTTATTGACATTATATGAGTTTTATGGCACAATTGAAACGAAACCAAGCAAAAGCAAAAACGAAATAAAACAAAAGGAGAGTTTGGTTATGGAATTCAAAGTGTATCAGAAGGAATTGGAACTGCAGTCGAGAGGTTGGATCCCCACCTTCCACGACGTGTCCAAAGAAATCATCGAGATTGTTGCGGCTTCGGGCATCAAAAACGGTACCGTTGCTATCGCGTCTCACCACACCACCTGTTCTGTGATGGTGCAGGAATGTTCTCACGACATCGACTCTTTCGATCTCGAGTATCTGCAGCATGACCTGTTAGACATTATGCGCAAAATGATTCCCGACTTTGCCGAGGAGCATCAGTACCGTCATCCCGGCCCGATTCACGCACAGTTCGGCCGTTACGTGAATGAGCCCGGCGACTTCACCAGCATGAACACCGACGGTCACCTGCGTTCCGTATTCTTCGGCAGAAGCGAAACCATGACCATTAAAGACGGCGTTTTGGATGGCGGCGAATTTGCACACATCTACTTTGTTGACTGGGACCACGTGCGTGCACGTCGCCGTCAGCTCAATGTTACCGTTATGGGTACCACCGAAGATGTGGAAGACCGCAAATGGAACAACGGTGAAGTTATCGACACCTTACATAAATTCACCGACGAAGAAAAGGCATACGACGTACACTATACCCTGCAGCAGCAGAGATAAGGTAGGTTGCCGTGAATACCGAACTTACTCTGCAAGAACGACGTGACAGGATACTCGATATTCTGCACACCGAGGGTAAGGTACGGGTGGCCGAATTAAGCGCGCTGTTTAATGTTTCGGAGGTCAGTATCCGAAACGACTTAGCGGATTTAGAGAGTAAAGGACTGCTGTCCCGCGTACACGGCGGGGCAGTCAGTTCTTACTCATCTTATTACCATATGAGTCTGGCACAGCGCTCTAACACAAACAAAAAGGACAAAGATGCCATAGCCGACGTGGTCGCCGATATGATAGGCGACCACCAAACGGTGATGATGAACGCGGGCACTACCACCCTGGCGGTGATGCGTAAGCTTGCGGAAAAACAGGATATTACCATTGTGACCAACTCGGTTGTATTGGCGCTGGAAGGCGCGAAATACAGCAACCTGCGGATTGTACTGCTGGGCGGTCACGTGGATTATGAATATCAGTTTGTATACGGCACCCTGACCTTGAAACAACTGAAAGAATTTTATGCTGACTGTTTCATCCTGTCGGTAGACGGTGTAGATGTAAACAGCGGCATTTCTACCTATTACGACCACGAAGCGGATATTTGCCGTCAAATGATAGCGCAGTGCAAAACGGTTATCGCAGCGGCGGATCACACCAAAATCGGTAGAATCACCTTCCGTAAAATTGCGGATATCGATAGTGTGGATTGCGTGGTAACCACCGCCTTAGCGGATAAAGACGTTGTAGGTGAGTTAAAGAAAAAAGGATTGAAAATTGTATTTTCCGAACGGAGTTGAATCACCCTATGAAGGAAATTTCTTTACAGAGAGCAATAGAATCTTTGGAAATTGAAACCAAGGCCGTAGCGGATGTTCTTGCCACTTTGGATAAGGACGCTTTTGCTGCGGCTGTTGATCTGCTTGCTAAAGCCGACCGTATTATTACCAGCGCGAGCGGTTCTTCGGGCGTTGCCGCGAAGAAGTTTGCTCATACCCTTTGCTGTGTAGAACGGCCGGCTCAATTTTTGCCGCCCTGCGAAGCGATGCACGGCGGTTTGGGCGCGGTACAGAAGGGCAATGTTGTCGTTCTGGTGTCCCGCGGCGGCAAAACGGCGGAGCTGTTACCTGTGTTGAGCGTGGCGCTCGAAAAGGAAGCAAAAATTATCGGTGTTACCGAAAATATGGATTCGCCCATTGCGAAGCATTCCGACGTGGTACTGCCGATGCACATTGAAAAAGAAAGCGATAAGTACAATATGCAGGCAACCGCCAGCTTTGTGGCAACCATTGCTTTGTTTGACGCACTTATCTGCGCGGTAATGGAAGAAACCGACTATCAGAAAGAACAGTTTGCGCTTATCCATCCGGGCGGCGCAGTGGGAGAGAGGTTGAATAAATAATGTATAAAGATTTTCAGATTAAAGCCCCGTTTTTTGAAATCGGCCCGAAAGCGTTTTTGTACGGCGAAGAAATGCTCAAACTCGCGAAAGTGGCTGACGAAGTAGCGAAAAAATATGATGTAGACATCATTTTGACTCCCCAATACACCGATATTAAGTTGATTGCTGACAACACCGAAAGAATTTTGGTGTTTGCACAGCATATGGATTACCTTCCTGTGGGTCGTGGCTTGGGCTCCGTACTTCCCGAAGCGGTGAAAGCGGCGGGCGCTAAGGGTGTTATGCTTAACCACGCTGAAAAGCCCCTTACCATGGAAGAAATCGAAAAAACCATTAAACGTGCCGATGAAGTCGGTCTTGCGACCATCGTTTGCGCGGATACTGTAGAAGAACTCAAAGAAATTGCAAAGCTCGGCCCGAACCTGCTCGTTGCGGAGCCTACCGAGCTTATCGGTACCGGTACTACCAGCGACGCCAATTATGTGGTAGAGACCATTCGCACCGTGCGTGAAATCAACCCCGATATTATGGTGTTGCAGGGCGCGGGTATCTCCAACGGCAACGACGTGTACAATACCATCAAACTCGGTGCGCAGGCGACCGGCTCCACCAGCGGTATCATCAAAGCGGCTGACCCCGCGGCAATGGTAGAGGAAATGATTTCCGCTCTGCGCCGCGCGTGGGATGAACTGCACTAAAAGGAGAACGAGTATATGAAATACTTGCTCGGTGCGGATATCGGCACCACTTCTTTGAAGGCGGCGTTGTTTGATGAAAAGGGTAATCTGATTGACAGTGTTACCAAGGATTACACACTCATCACCAAAGGTGACCGCGTGGAATTTCCCGCGGAAGACTATTGGAATTTGTTCAGCGAAGCGTATGCGGAGCTGACCGAAGGCAAAGAGGTTACCGCCCTTGCCATTGATACCCAGTGCGAAACCATGATTGTGACCGATGAAAACGGTAAACCGCTCACCAATGCTATTGTGTGGTTGGATAACCGCGCGGCAGCGGAAGCGGAAGCCATAAAGGCGCAGTTTGGCAACAAAAAGGTGTATGAGGTGACGGGTCAGCCCGAAATCACCGCCACCTGGCCCGCGGCAAAGCTGCTGTGGCTGAAAAACAATGAGCCCGCGTTGTTCGGCAACATTAAAAAGATTTTCTTGCTCGAAGATTATCTTTTGTACCGTTTAACAGGTCGTTTCGTGACCGAAAAAACGTTGCAGTCATCCAGCTTGTATTTGGATATTG
>JAZSED010000089.1:0-6485 GCA_045531495.1 Acutalibacteraceae bacterium | reverse complement strand
ATATGCTGCCTGTCCCCTTTATTTTCCTGTTCGCACGCAAGGTGCTGGAATGGGGCAAAGACAAAAAGTATATCGGTAAATTCTTTGTCTTCTGTCTTGAAAAAGGACACAAGGGCGGAAAAAAACTGCAAGAAAAAGCCGGCCGCGGTCTTTTCTGGGCTTTGATGTTGTTTGTTGCCATCCCCTTGCCCGGCACGGGTGCGTGGACAGGCACCTTAGCGGCGTCTCTCTTGGATATGGATTTCAAAAAAAGCACTGCCGCTGTGATGCTCGGTGTCTTAACCGCCGGTGTGATTATGGGTCTTGCCAGCGCAGGCGTGTTTGGCGCGGCAGGCGCACTGTTTTCGTGAGGCGTACTATGAAATTTTTAAAAGTAACTTTCTGCGCACTGTTGTGTGTGCTGTTATTGGCGGGCTGCGCGAAAATGCCCGAAACCGATTTTTCCGAAAATTCACCGTTGCTTATCGGTACCTGGCGGTTGGTGGATTACGTCCCCGACAACGGCAAGGACATTGAGTGGGCAAAGGAAAACATTGTGTGGGCGGACGAGGATATTTTGTTCACCTATAACGCGGACGGCACAGGGGTGAAAACCGTAAAGGGTGTGGTAGAATACACCTTTACCTATTCCTTTGACGGCAAATATCTGTATACCACCGCCACCTATCCGAGCGGCAAAACCAATCTGATGAAGGATATTACCACGGTGGACGGGGATAAGGTCACCACCTATTCATACGATGAAAAGGCGACCATCACCTTCCAACGTGAGAAAGCCGCCGCAACCACTACCGACGCTGTGACCATTGTCACCACTTCTAAAGAAGCCACGCCCATAAAACCCACCTCGGCACCCACCACCGTGCCGACAACCACCAAACCGCCCACTACTGTGCAAAACAAAACGACGGTGGCTACCACCGCTCGGCCGGTTGTGGTGCAAGCGGCAGACCCAACTGTGGAGAACACGTACAATCCCCCGTTTGCCATACTTGTAAGTAAAATGCCGTAAACACCTCATCCACCGCTAACGCGGTCCCCCTTCTCCTCAAGGAGAAGGCAACAGGGGTGTGTGCATTTGTTGGAAAGGCTTCTCCTTGAGGAGAAGCTGGCGAGCGTAGCGAGACTGATGAGGTGTCGCCGCCATAAACGAAATGAAACGGATGAGGTGTTCCCATGAACGAAACCCACATCAAAAAATTAACCGCCGTTTCTAAAGCGTTACGCAAAAATATGACAAAAGAAGAACGGCATTTATGGTATGATTTTTTGAAAAACCTACCTTGCACTGTACACCGTCAAAAAGTTGTCGGCCCGTTTGTGGTTGATTTTTACTGTGCCTGTGCCCATTTGGTAATCGAATTGGATGGGTCACAACATTTTGAACAAGCAGGATTGAAAAAAGATAGCGAAAGAGATGCTTTTCTCCGTGGGCTGGGATTAACCGTTTTACGCTATTCTAATTTGGATGTTAATAAAATTTTTGAGGGTGTTTGTTTGGATATTTTGAAACATATTAACAATAACACCTCATCCGTCACGGCTTCGCCGTGCCACCTTCTCCTCGAGGAGAAGGCAGAATAAATACTCCTGTTTTTTGAGGATTTTCTATGCTTAAACGATACGTGGGCGATAAGGCGTTTTACCGTTTGGTGATTGCAGTAGCGCTCCCCATTATGCTGCAAAACGGCATTACCAACTTTGTGAGTATGCTGGACAACATTATGGTGGGACGGCTGGACATCACCCAGATGAACGGCGCCGCGATTGCCAACCAACTGATTTTTATATTTAATTTATGCATATTCGGCGCGGTGGCGGGTGCGGGTATTTTCAGCACCCAATTTTACGGCAAAGGCGATTGGGACAGCATCCGCCACGTGTTCCGTTTCAAACTGCTGTTAGCGTTTGGCTTGACCGCAGCGGCGGTGGCTGTTTTTCTCACCTGCCAGGCACCGCTTATCTCTTTATACATTGAAGCGGGAGAAGACCCCGCCGCTATTGCCGCCACCGCGGCGGCCGCGAAAAAGTATTTATTTGTGATGCTTATCGGTCTTTTGCCGTTTGCGCTCACCCAATGCTTTTCGGGCACCCTGCGCGAATGCGGCGAGACGGTACTGCCGATGCAAGCGGGTATTATCGCGGTAACCGTAAACCTTGTTTGTAATTGGCTGCTTATCTACGGCAATCTCGGCTTTCCTGCTCTGGGTGTCGCGGGCGCGGCAACAGCAACCGTCATTTCCCGCTTTGTCGAGCTGTTTATCGTGGCTTTTTGGACCGTCCGCCACCGCGAACAGTTCCCGTTTATTAAAAAAGCATTCCGCAGTCTGTACATTCCGCTGCGCCTTGTGGGTCGGGTATCCGCCAAAGGTGTGCCGCTGATGTGTAATGAGGCGTTGTGGGCGTTATCGGTGGCTTTCTTAAACCAATGCTACGCCACCCGCGGTCTTGCCGCGGTTGCCGCCGCCAACATCACCCAAACCTTTAACAATCTGTTTTCGGTGTCCTACCAGGCGGTGGGTATCGCGGTAGGCATCATTTTGGGACAATTACTCGGCGCAGGTGAATTCAAAAAGGTTAAAGAGGATTACCCGCGATTGTTAGCGTTTGCTGTGGTCGCATCGCTTGCGATGGCGGCATTGTTCGGTGGGTTGTCGGGTGTCATTCCGATGCTGTACAACACGCCTGCCGCGGTAAAAGCACTCACCACCCAACTGATTATCATCACCGCTTGCGGTATTCCGCTGCAAGCGTATGCGTTTTCTGCATATTTTGCCATCCGCTCGGGCGGCAATATGCTGGTGACCATTTTTATGGACTGCGGTGTTTCCTATTTTTGCGTGATGCCGGTCATTTTTCTGCTGTCGCGGTATACGTCCGTGTCGGTGGTGTGGCTGTGCGTGGCATATGAGGCACTCAACAGTATCAAATGTTTTTTAGGCGCGTGGCTGTTAAAACGCGGCCGCTGGATGCAAAACATCGTTTCGTGAGGTTTTTATGGACAACATTATTCTTATCGGTATGCCCGGTTGCGGCAAAAGCACCGTCGGTGTATTACTTGCCAAACGACTCGGATTTCGCTATACCGACGTAGACCTTTTAATTCAGGAGGCGGCAGGCAAACGCCTGTTTGAAATCCTGCGGGATGACGGTCCCGCCTGTTTTGCCGAGCTTGAAAACCGTATCGGTGCTTCGATAGACGCAAAACGCACCGTCATTGCCACAGGCGGCAGTATGGTGTACGGCAAAGACGCCATGGCGCACTTAAAATCCATCGGCACGGTGGTATATCTGCGTGTCCCGCTCGCAGAACTCGAAAAACGCGTCAGCAACTTCGAAACACGCGGTATTTTGATGCGTGACGGACAAACTCTGTCGGATATTTTTAACGAACGCACCCCGCTGTATGAAAAATACGCCGATATTACGGTGGATTGCGACGGCGGCGACCTTACCGACAACGCCTTGCGGATAGAACAAGCATTGGGTTTATAATTTCTACACCTCCCTTGTGTAAAGGGGAGTTGCAGTGTGAAAGCCTCCCTTGTGCAAAGGGAGGTGGTTGAGCGAAGCGAAACCGGAGGGATTGTTACGGAAAGAAAACACAACACAAAAAATGTACCCTTAGCAAAAGCATTGCGAAAAAACATGACAAAGGAAGAACGCCATCTTTGGTACGATTTTTGCGACAGTACCCTATACGGTTTTTAAGGCAAAGGCCTATTGGTAAGTATATCGTAGATTTTTATTGTGCAAAAGCAAAATTGGTTGTAGAATTAGACGGTTCGCAACACTTTGAAAGGGCACATACAGAAAAGGACACCGAAAGAACAAACTATCTGAACAATTACGGCATACGTGTTGTTCGTGTGCCGAACAACGAAGTAACCCGCAATTTTTTGGGCGTTTGCGAATATATAGACCTTTCAGTAAAACAATCCCTCCGTCAAAACTAACGTTTTGACACCTCCCTTTACACAAGGGAGGCATTTTTTGAAAACGGTGATAGATATGAAATGTAAAAAATTGCTTTCCTTAATACTTTCTCTCTCGCTATTGGCGGTAATGGGCTTGGCGGCGGCACCGGGTGCAGCGGCATACACCCTGCCCGACGAGCTGACCCCTCAAGCGGATGCCGCTGCGGTGGTGTTTCTCGGCGGTAACGAAAGCGAGGATATTTTCCTTTACGAGAAAAACGCAGACACGATACACGCACCCGCGGCACTCATCCGCCTGATGGCGGGCGCGTACGTGCTGACCGAGGTAAAAGAAAAAAATCTCGATATGGATACGGTGACAGGTGCGTACACCTTAGAGATGTTCAACACCCATGTTGCAGGCACCGGTGTTACCGCGGTGGGTATGGAGTTTGGTGAAACCTGGAAGCTGCGCGACCTGCTTACCGTTTCTCTGATTCAAACCGCTTCCGATGCCGCCACCACCCTGGCATACACCGTGAGCGGCGGGGTAAAAGAGTTTGTGGAGGGTATGAATGCGCTCGCCAAAAAGATAGGCTGTAAAAACACCCATTTTGCTAACGTTACAGGTCTTGACTCGCTGAGCCAATATACCACCGTAAGGGATGTCTACCGTATTATGCGGTACGCTCTCACCTTCCCCGAATTTGAAACGATGATTTCACAAAAGCAGTACGCGGTGCAACCCGTAACGGGCGGCGAGCCGTACACCATTGTCAATCGCGTGGATATGCTGCGCGCGTCCACCGGCTATTATTATGCGCCGTTGAAATTCGGGCGCACGGGGTTATCTGAGCATGAGGGCTGGAGTCTTGCCACCGTCGCCGCGGACAGCGGATACGAATATATGGTCATTCTGCTGGGCAGTCCCGCCAAAACCGCCGACGGCAGAGTGGGTGCGCATTATACCGACACCGCCGCCTTATACCGTTGGGCTTTCCGCAACTTTACCTACAAAACCTTGCTTGCGGACAGCGAGATTTTAGCAAGTGTCAAGGTAAAACACGTTTTGGGCAAGGACACGGTGAACCTTGTTCCTGGGCAAGCGTTTTCCACGGTGATTTACAACAACGTGGAACCAAAAGATGTTATCAAAAAGGTGACCGTAAACGAGCCTATCGTTACAGCACCCATTGAAAAGGGTGCGGTGCTCGGCAAGGTGGAGCTGATTGTCAACGTTGACGAAAAAATCGGTGAAATCGAATTGGTTGCCGCCGAAGCTATGAAAAAAAGCGCTATCGCGGCGTTTTTTTCGGGCATCGGCGCGGTACTCGGCTCGGGCTGGCTATGGGGTAGTATCGGTGCGGTCGTTTTGTTGTTCGGCGGCTACATTGCATACGCGGTGTTAGATGCCAGACGCCAGCAACGCCGTAAAAGAATGAAAAGGAGAAAAAGATGATAGGCACACTTACCGATATCTCCTATATTAAAGACCTTCTGTCCCGTCACGGCTTTTCCTTCTCCAAAAAGCTGGGACAAAACTTCCTTATCAACCCGTCGGTGTGTCCGCGTATGGCAGAGGCTTGCGGCGCGGACAAAAACAGCGCCGTTTTGGAGATTGGTCCGGGCATTGGCGTGTTAACCAAAGAACTCGCCACGGTGGCAAAACAGGTGGTCGCTATCGAGCTCGACGACCGCCTCCCCCCTGTTTTAGCGGAAACACTCGGCAGTTTTGACAACGTGAAAATCGTGCAAGGAGACGTGATGAAATTAGACCTTCCCGCGTTACTTAAGCAGGAATTCGGGGATATGCCCATTCACGTATGCGCCAATCTTCCCTACTACATTACATCGCCCATTTTGATGTTACTGCTGGAAAGCCGTTTGCCGATTGAGGACATTACAGTGATGGTGCAAAGGGAAGCGGCGGTACGGCTGTGTGCCGCACCGGGTACACGAGATTGCGGGGCTGTGTCGCTTGCGGTGCAGTATTACGCAGAGCCTGCCCGCCTGTTCGGGGTATCCCGCGGGAGCTTTATGCCCGCACCCAATGTGGACAGCGAGGTGATACGCTTAACCGTCCGTAAAACGCCACCCGTAGAGGTTACCGACGAAAAACGGTTATTTACGGTTATCCGCGCCGCCTTCGGTCAGCGCAGAAAAACCCTGCAAAACGCACTTACTACCGCAGGATACAGTAAAGATGTCACCGCCGCCGCGTGTGAAGCGTCAGGTATACCCGCCACCGCACGCGCGGAGCAGTTAACGTTAGAACAGTTTGCGACATTGACCAATCATTTGGGGTGATACTATGAAATTAGCAGAGCAAAAGACACAGGTACAGATACACGGGCGTGTCCCGTTTGACGCAGAGGGCAACGCCGCACTTTGGTGGAGTTTTGCGGGGTTTTCCTTCCGTTTTTGCGGTACGGGATTTTCCCTTTCCGCCACATTTGCCGATGAACAGCCCGCGCACTTGGCGTTTATCATCGACGTGGTGGTGGTAAACGCAGGCACCAACGACGTTGGCGGCAAAACCACCGGCACCGAAATGGCCGCCGCCGCCGC
>JAZSED010000037.1:0-2720 GCA_045531495.1 Acutalibacteraceae bacterium | reverse complement strand
AGGCTGCTGTGATCTTATCCACATCGATAATTTTCCCCAGATTGTTAATCTCTGTCCTCAAAACACCGGTCAAGCTGCTCTTACCGCAGCCATTTACTCCGGCAACGATGGTATAGATTTTCATGACACACCACCCTTAATTCAATAGCGGTAGTATTATATCACAAAAAGTTTTATATTACAATCACACAAAAGCAATCCGCATAATTAAAACAATGTGGTTATCCAATAAATCAAACCATACACCGCACTTGCCACTGTACCGTACACAATGACAGGTCCTGCGACAGAAAACATCTTCGCCGCCATACCGAGCACTAACCCTTCACTCTTAAATTCAATGGCAGGAGAAGCGACTGCGTTCGCAAAGCCCGTAATAGGCACTATCGTACCCGCTCCCGCGTGCTTTGCGATGTTGTCGTATAAACCGAGTGCTGTTAACAGCACGCTCAAAAAAATCAAAGCCACACAACAGGTCAGACGTGATAATTCTTCCGAAACGTCTGCCTTCCCTACCAGCTGGAAAACCACTTCGCCGAGCGCACATATAAAGCCACCTACCGAAAACGCCCAAATACAGTTTTTGACGCTCGGGGATTTAGGCGCCGTTTGCTTTTGTAATTGCTTATACTCCCCCGCACTCATTTGCATGACTATCCACCCTTTCAGCGGGTAGTGTATACAAAAAAGGACGGCTTATTCGCCGTCCTTTAATTTTTTCAAAATCGTATGTACGCCAAAGCCCATCACGTTACCCGCCAATGCAATACCGCCGTAAATCAGCGCCGCAACCCACGTATTTGGCGTAAAATAGATAAGCAATGTCGGCAAAAAAAGCACCGCCGCCGCTACCGCGTAGATAGAGCAAAACCCGTGTTTGATGCCGAGAAAAACACTGCTGACGTACAGATACAGCGGAAACGCACAATATAAAAGCCCGGAGGTCATAAAGGCGTTTCTGCTCGCCTCATCCATACCCATACCGATAATCGGCAACAGATAATACATAGCGAGCATCACGCCGCACAACACCAAAATCATACGAATTCTTTTACGTTTTGCTTCCATGTTCATATTGTTTCTCCTTTTTCATCAAAACGATACTGCCAACCGTCAACAGCAACGGGAAAACCGTTGCCAATAAAACACCCAATTTCAAACTTTCATCGGTCGAACAGGAAAACTTTTCAGCGACACCCGACACCAGACCTGTCACCCACGGGCCGAGCGAGCAACCGCCGTCACCGCAAAATGCCAACATACTGAACATCAAAGTGCCACCCTTGGGAAACCATTTTTCCGCTTTGCTTACAGTCCCCGGCCACATCAGACCAACGCCAAAACCGCACAAACCACAACTAAGCAATGATACCCACGGTGAGGGGGCTAATGCTACCAGCAAATACGCAACCGTAGAAATGATACCGCACGCAAAAAGGCCGTGGGTTACATTGATTTTTTCTCCGAAGATGCCATAGAGAATACGGCAAAGGCCCATCATCACCGCAAATAAGCACGGTCCGAAAAGATCACCTGCCGTTTTAGAGATGCCGAGGGCGGTTTCCGCAAACAGGCTCGCCCATTGGGAAATCGCCATTTCGGTGGCACCTGCCGCCACCATACATACCATAAGCCACGGGAAAGCGCCCGAAAACAGTTCTTTAAACCCACTGCTTTCTTCTTCGCTTATCATTTCCGCAAACGGCACTTTCATATACAGAAACGCATTACACAAAGGCAGGATAGCCCATGCAATCGGAATCAGATGCCAAGCGCCGTCACCGATAAGCAGCAACGCCACCGTGGTGATAACAACGGTCAGCACCTGTCCCAAGCAAAAGAAAAAGTGCAGAAAATTCAGTTTTACATCGGTAGGCTTGCCGGGTAACGCGCTGATAATAGGACTTGTGGTCACCTCAATAATGCCGCTGCCGAACGCATACAGCGAAATGGCAATACCGAGCGCGATAGGCGTGTTCGATATAGCAAGCGGCAAAACCCCCAGCAACACAAGGCCCGCCGCCGCCGAGAAATACGCCGCCACCGTCATTGTACGGTAGCCGAAGGTACGGATAAGTTTTACCGAAAGCAAGTCCATCATCCATTGTGCCGCAAAGCTTAAAAATATTAAGTTGCCGATAGTGATGGTGGACACCGCGTACTGTTTCTGAAATATCACAAAAAGGAGCGGTGCCAACGTATTGACCAACGCCTGTATGATGTAACCGAAATAGCAGGCAAAATAGGTCGAGCGATAGGTTGTTTTCATTTTTTCACCTTCTACCCTGCTATTCTACAAGAAAACGGTGAAAAAGTAAAGACTATTGTTTCTTTTTACGATGTAAAATGCACAAGGTGATAATCGGCACAAGAGAAAGTAGCAATACCATTACCACATCACCATATGCGCCGACCGAAGCGGCAATTTTCTCCCATGAGTTGCCCGCAAGTGAGCCGAGATACACAAGCGCGGTATTCCAAACAAACGAGCCAACCGTTGTCAGCAAAAAGAAGGGCAAAAACGGCATTTTCGCCATACCCGCGGGCACCGAAATCACGCTACGCACAATCGGCACGCATCGGCAGATAAGCACCCCCGCTGCGCCCTTTTTTTCAAACCATTCCATCGCACTTTCCACGTCGGCACGCTTAAAATGCAGTATTTTCCCCACTTTTCCGTCCAGCAAGGTCATCACCTTGTCAGCGCCAAGCAACCGTCC
>JAZSED010000122.1:0-6111 GCA_045531495.1 Acutalibacteraceae bacterium | reverse complement strand
CAGCTTTTGGACCTTGCTGATGTGGCTGTGTATGTTCCTCGGGTATCTCACGATTGCGACCGTTTTAAATAATCGTCACCGCCTGCGTACCGCCATTTTGTGTATGACCATGACCACGGGTGCCGTCGGCGGTGTGGCTGTCATACAGTTTGTTTTGCGCGAGTGGTTCAAGCTGCATGTCGATGATATGCTGTGGGAAAGGTTTGACCGTTTTATATACGGCCTTTTGAACATTTCTGTGAGTGAAGTGAATTTCGGTGCGCGTGTTTCCTCTACCTTTAACAATCCTAACTTAATGGCGGCATATCTGGCACTGACCATTCCGTTTTCTATTGCTTTTGTGTTGACGGGTAACCGTTCTAAGCCCAAAGCGCTTGCCCGCATTGCGTTGATAGCGGCGGTATATGCCCTTGGCTTTTCCTACTGCCGCGCGGGATACCTCGCGCTCATATTGGTGGGTGGCTTGCTGGGATTGCTGTATATCCGCAAAAGATTTATGCTGACCATGTTGACCGTTATATATGTTGTTTTGCTGGTGCCGTCGTCGGTGGGTAACCGCCTGTTGTCGGTTATTCCCGCCAACCCCGACCAGCCTGCGGACACCATTGTGGAGACACTTCCCGACGATTTGCCGATGGATCTCCCCGAAAGGCTGGAGCAGATTGAGCAAGAGGTCACCACTCGCTATGAGAATGACGGCTCGGTAAGTGAAAGATTCCTCATTTGGAAGGCAACAACGGGCTCTATTAAAGAGCATCCCGTTTTCGGCTTGGGGCTGGGTGTGCAAACCACCAAAAAGATGTTGTATGCCAACGGGCGGTACTTTAAGCACGCGCACAATCTGTTTTTAGAAATCTTGTGCGAAGGCGGTATTGTGTCGTTGCTGCTGTTTTGCGGCATTTTGTATCTGCTGTCAGCACGCGGCGTGCGTCTTTTGCGTCAACGCGGCAGAAAAGAAGCGTGGCTGCTCGGATTTGCCGTGTTTGCCGCGTGCGGTGCGCTGTTTGTGTTCGGTGTTTTCGATTTCCCGTTGATGATACCGCGTCTGATATCCACCTGTATGGTGTTGATGGGTATTACCGAGTCGGCGGCGCGGTTATACCTTAAGAGAGAACAATCGAATAGCAGAAAATTCCTGCAAAAAATACGGGAAACGTCTTGCAATTTGTCAAAAAAATGATAGTATAGTAGCCGAAGGGCGTTCGGCTGTAGGAAGGAGGCGAGCAATTATGGTAGTGAAAGAAAAAATTGCCCAAAGCGGCGTGGCTGTGAAAAAGCGGAATCGGTTACTGCTTATGTTGCTCGCCGTTTTGCTTGCGGTTGCGTGTGTGGCGACCTTGCTGGTGTTTGCAATAGCGGGTATGAAAAGCAGTGCGCGCATTGCGGAAAAGGACCGGGACATTGCCGCTTTACAGCAACAGTTGGACAGTGAAAAAGGAAAGAACGACGCACTCGGCAAGGAAAATGATACGTTGAAAAGCCAAGTGGCATCGTTGGAAGATGAGAACCATGCTCTGAAAATCGAAATTTCCAAGAAAGACGGTATTTACCCTGCGGCAGCGTACGAGGGGAAAAAATTGGTCGCGCTTACCTTTGATGACGGTCCCGGAAGATACACGGCAGAATTGTTGGATTTTCTGAAGGAGCATCGGGTGAGAGCGACCTTTTTCTTGCTCGGCAGAAACGCTAACATTTATCCGTCCCTGATAAAAAGAATGGACGAGGAAGGGCACACCGTCGGCAATCACAGTTATTCTCATCCCAACCTTGCAGGGATGTCGGCGGCGGGCGTTTCGTCTCAAATCAGTAATTGCAACGCCGCTATTTATAAAGCAATCGGCCGTAATGCCGCCGTTTTGCGCTGTCCGGGCGGCAGCTCCAACGCCACCGTGCGTAACGTGGCGGCAGGGGCCGCGTTGCCTATTATTTATTGGAGTGTGGATACGAAGGATTGGGAATCCCGCGACAAAAACAAGATTTTAGAGGTCGCATTCGGTGACAAAGGTATCAAGGACGGCTCTATCGTTTTGATGCACGACATTCACAGAGAATCGGTGGATGCCGCTAAGGAAATGATACTGCGCCTTGAAAAAGAAGGGTATACGTTTGTAACGGTGCCCGAACTGCTGTCGGTACGCAAAGGCGGTATGCAGGCAGGACAAAGCTACAGTAACGGGTATTGAGATATGTTTATAGGAAATGTGGAAATCAAAGGCTATGCGGCGCTGGCACCGATGGCGGGTGTGGCGGATCGCGCATTCAGACAGATTTGTGTGGACCACGGCGCGGCGTATACCGTCGGCGAAATGGTGAGTGCCAAGGGTCTTACCTTCGGCGACCGCAAAAGCAAAGAGCTGTTGGTATTGGATGATACCGCGCGTCCTGCTGCAGTGCAGTTGTTCGGCGATGACCCCGACACGTTGGCCCAAGCGGCAAAAATGGCACTTGCGGTAAAGCCCGACATCATTGACATCAATTTCGGTTGCCCTGCGCCGAAAATCGCAGGCAACCATTGCGGCAGTGCACTGCTGCGCGAGCCGCAGCTGTGCGGCGATATTGTGCGTGCGGTGGCGAATGCGGTAGACGTGCCGGTCACCGCTAAAATCCGCAAAGGATATAATAAAGGGGATGACGTAGCGGTAGAGGTAGCACGCGCTTGCGAGGCGGGCGGCGCCGCCGCCGTGACGGTGCACGGTCGCACCCGCGACCAGATGTACGCACCGCCGGTAGACATTGACTGCATCCGCCGTGTAAAAGAAGCGGTGAAAATCCCCGTCATCGGCAATGGCGATATTTATACCGCCGCCGATGCCGCACGTATGTACGAGGAAACGGGCTGTGATTTGGTTATGGTGGGCAGAGGCGCCCTGGGCGCGCCGTGGTTGTTTACCGAAATCAACGCGCTTTTAGGCGAAGAACGCACCCTGCCGCCCCCGCCGTTGTCCCGCAGAATGTCCCTGTTGTTTAAGCAGGTGTCTATGGCGGCACAGCTTAAAGGAGAAAAGGTGGCACTGCTTGAAGCGAGAAAGCACGCCGCTTGGTATATGCGCGGCTTGAAAGGCGCGGCGTCCTTACGCGCCGCTTGCGGTACCATCACTACTCTCGACGAATTGGCACAGCTGTGTGCAAAGGTTATACAAGAAAACGAATAAAAAGAGGCGCTCAATACACCGTATTGAGCGCCTCAACATTTTTATTATAACACGGGAAACCGTGAAACGCAAGTAAAAATTTTTTCTTGTTTTTTAGGTATTCTGCGAATAGACAATAATGCACCCGTATGGTATATTGTAGATGCAAGGAAGACCAAAGAAAGAAGAAAGGAGTATACAAGATGAGAGATACTCCGCCGGACTACGAAGTCTAAAATCTTGAAGGGAGCGAGTCCAATGGGCTGACACCGCTGTAAAAAAAGGATAACGGACGGGTAGAGCGAATACCCCGAACCCGCCTAAAAGCGGCTGATTTCGGCGCTTTTTACCCAATCTGTTCTCACAAGGAAAAATCCTTGTTTCGCCCCGCTTGAATAAAAATCGCACAAAACCCTTCCGCTTTTAGGTCGTAGATTTTGGAAAGTGTGAATTTTTGTTCAGCCGAGGCAAAGACACAGGTAATCCTTGCGGATTACCGAGTACTTTAACGAAGGATGAGCGAAAATTCACCTTTCCAAAACGGAATTTGGGATGTTCGCTCTACCCGTAAGGGTGGTCCACTATGAAGATCGGATGGTTAAAACAAGTTAAAGAAATCTGAAGAAATGGTGAGTCCAATGTACTAATTTTACTTTAGCGATGTCCGCAATCCCAAAAAGGGTTGCTTGTAAAGAAAAAATCGACAGAATATCTACTATATAGTTCGTCAGAAGCCACTAAACCCCGAGAAAACGGAGGTAACGCTTTCAAGTAGTGTACTAAAACTATAGGTAATATGTTCTTCGCAAATTCCGAAATCTGAATAAAAATATCAGCCGCACGGTTAAAGCCCGTGCGGCTTTGCTTTTTCACCCCATATTTTTATGCTTTGCAGTAGTAAAATACTTGATTTTTTTTGAAAGTTTTGCTATGATATGTATGTAATTTTCTACAGAATTCGATGGGAGGAGACAGCTTGAAAGCACTAGAGGAAAAAATTTGTGCTGAAGGACAAGTTTACGAGGGCAATGTGCTGAAGGTAGACGGTTTCCTGAACCATCAGATTGACGTCAATTTCCTTTGTGAAATCGGCAAAGAGTTTCGTCGCTTGTACGAGGGTACCGAAATCAACAAAATTTTGACCATTGAGGCGTCGGGCATCGGTATTGCTTGTATTGCCGCACAGTATTTTAACGTGCCGGTGGTTTTTGCCAAGAAGAATAAGAGCGTGAATATTGCGGGCGACGTGTACACCGCGCCTGTTACCTCTTTTACACATAAGAAAAATTACGATATTATCGTTTCGAAATCATTTTTACATCCTGAAGACAAAGTGCTCATCATCGACGATTTTTTGGCAGAAGGCAGTGCGTTGCTCGGCCTGATTTCGCTTGTGAAATCGGCGGGTGCGACGGTGGCGGGCGCAGGCATCGTGATTGAAAAAGCGTTTCAGCCCGGCGGCGATATGGTACGCGCACAGGGTGTCCGCGTGGAATCGTTGGCGCGGATAAAATCCATGAATCCTGAAACGGGCGTGGAGTTTGTATAATTTTGGTTGCTAACGGGTAGTGAAGCCCGTAGTAAATAAAAAATTGGGGGAAAAGAAAATGAAAAAGATCCTGGCACTTCTCTTGGCACTCGTCATGGTTCTGGGCCTCGCGGCTTGCGGCGCACAGGAAGACGAGAAACTCCTTGGCATGAGCGAGTCTCCTTTGGCAGCACCCGCGATTGTCAAAGACTACGAAATCGCTGACGATTTCAAAATCGGTTTCATCTGCTTGCATGATGAAAAATCCACCTACGACTTAAACTTCATCAACGCTGTGAAAGCCGTACAGAAAGACCTCGGTCTCAAAGACGAACAGGTTATCATCAAGGTAAACGTTCCCGAGACGGATGACTGCTACACCGCGGCGAAAGACCTGGTTGACCAGGGCTGTAAAGTCGTTTTTGCTAACTCCTTCGGCCATGAAAGCTTCATTTTGAAAGCGGCGAAAGAGTTCAAAGACGTGCAATTCTGCCACGCGACCGGCACCATGGCGCACACCTCCGGTCTTGACAACTTCCACAATGCGTTCGCTTCCATCTACCAGGGCCGTTACCTCGCCGGTATGGTTGCGGGTATGAAACTGAACGAAATGATCAAAGACGGCAAAATCACTGCTGAACAGGCGAAGGTTGGTTACGTTGGTGCTTACACCTACGCGGAAGTTATGTCCGGTTACACCTCTTTCTACCTCGGCATGAAATCTGTTTGCCCGTCGGTGACTATGGAAGTACAGTTCACCGGTTCTTGGTATGACGCTATCGAAGAAGAAAATGCGGCAAAAGCGCTTATCGCGCGCAACTGCGTTCTCATCAGCCAGCACGCTGACTCTATGGGCGCGCCCTCCGCTTGCGAAGCTGCGGGTATTCCGAACGTTTCCTACAACGGCAGCACCTATGAAACCTGCCCCGAAACCTTCCTCGTATCCTCCGCTATCAACTGGGCACCCTACTACAACTACATCATCAAAGCGGTTAACACCAACACCAAAATTGATGCTGACTGGACCGGCGGTATCGCTGAAGGTTCTGTAGTATTGACCGGTATCAACCAGGATGCGGCTGCCGAAGGCACCGTAAAAGCGGTTGAAGAAGCTATCGCGAAATTCAAAGCGGGCACCCTCAACGTGTTTGATACTGCCAATTGGACCAAAGACGGTGCCAAGCTCGACTCCTACAAAGCTGACGTTGACACCGACGCTGCTTTCGCGCCCGACACCGAAGCTATCGAAAACGGCGTGTTCTTCGAGTCCAAACATCGTTCCGCTCCTTACTTCGATATCCGCATCGACGGTATCACCCTGCTGAACGAAAAATTCTAATGTAGTTCCCTAATAATAAGGCGGGGCACCTCACGTGCCCCGCCTTATTAAAAAAATTTTTGCTTGTAACTGCGTTACGCTCGCTTGAAATACAAAAGTATGTCGGCACTCGC
>JAZSED010000043.1:0-7835 GCA_045531495.1 Acutalibacteraceae bacterium | reverse complement strand
GCGGGCGGCGACGGTTCGGGCCGCGTACAAAGATAAATCTTCAAAAAAAGGAAGGTATCGACTGATACCTTCCTTTTTTATGTATTTTCATTGGTTTCTCTTGCCTTGCCGACCGATTCACGCAGCAAAAACGTCCCCGTCAAACAAAGCGGCTCAGGCGGGTGATAATATATATTTTTCATCTTTTTCTCCAACAGTTGCCACGCGGCATCGCAAATCTCATCAATACGCTCGTCTATCGTTGACAGAGACGGCTCCGCATACTGCGAAAACGGAATATTATTGATGCCGACCACCGAAAAATCTTCGGGTATGTTGTATCCACACTCGGTGAGATGTTTCATAACACCAATGGCAATATTATCGTAGGCGCACAGTATTGCGGTATACGGTGTCGGGTCTTGTAATATCTTTTCGGCACAATCGATACCCGCCTGTTCAAACCGATGTTCCGAAACAAAAACGGCGGCGTCATTGTCGTCTAAGCCAATCGCATTACTCAAAATTTTCAGGCGGCTATGCGTTTTTTTCTCGCCTGCAACAGCAATACAGCGGTGTCCGAGCGCGCGAAGGCGGGAAACAGCTTCATTCGCCGCAGACACAATATCCACCGACACGGTATCCACCGTATTATCCCGCGAACCAAGCAACGACACAATCGGTGTGTTAAACCCTTTTTTCAGATTGTTTTTCAAGGTGAATACGATAATGCCGTCCACCTGTAAATACGCGGAAAAATATTCGAGTAGTTCTGCTTGTGTTGCCGAATCAAAGTTATACGAAAGGACAAGCGGAATACCGTTATGCTCTTCAATAATCTTCTGCAGTTTTTCCACATAAACGGAGTAATAATTGCTTTTTACCTCCTGGCATATAATAGCGATAACGCGCTTGGGGTATTTTCCCTTAAAGAACTTGCCGTAACAGCCGTACTGTTTAGCAACCGCAAAGATATGCTCTTTTGTTTCCGCGCTTATGTCACCCGCCTGGTGAAACGCCTTGCTAACGGTTGAAACCGAAACGTTGGCAAGCCGTGCCAATTCTCGCATAGTCATACTGTTCACCGCCTTTACTATCATTATAAACGGATACCGAAAAAGGTCAAGATAAATCGAAAAAGTTTCGGAAGCCACAACGTTGCTTTTGAAAAAGAGCGATATTATAATACAATAAAATGAAAGGGGAATGTTATATGGGAAAATTTTCGATTGGCTGGTCCGAAATCAGCCTTGTTCCGCCGCAAGAGAAAAAGGTGCTGCTGGCAGGTCAGTTTTATGAGCGTATCGCTGAATACGTTGAATCGGATATTACCGCCACTGCTATGGCGGTAGAATCGGAAGGCAAAAACGCGATATTCGTTTCTTGTGATTTAGCAGGATTTTATCAGGATATTTTAAAACGGATTCGTGACAAGTTTGCCGCTTTGACCGATGAAGTATCGCCTGAGAACTTAATTCTCAGCGTGACGCATACGCACACATCTATCAAATATACCCAAGACGGGATTTCCCCTGCTATTCGTGCGCTGAACGAGTTCTTGCCGGCAGAAAAGCAGTATACCCCTCTGGTAAAAACCGACGACAGCGTTATCGATTCCGAAGAAGCGCTGGAAATGCTGTCCGACCGCATCGCCCTTGTTGCAAAGCAGGCGTGGGACAACCGCAAGCCTGCTATGTACGCCAATGCCTTTGGCAGAGCCGTAGTGGGTTTCTGCCGCCGTGTTGCCTACGATGACGGTTCTGCCCAGATGTGGGGCGATACCAACTCTGCTAACTTTACGGCTATGGAGGGCGGTAACGATTCGGGCATTGAACTGCTGTATATGTTTGATACGCAGAAAAACCTAACCGGTATCGTTGCCAACATCGCTTGTCCGTCGCAGGTATTGGAGCACAGAAGCTTTATTTCCTCAGACTATTGGGGCAAGGTGAAGGAATATATCCGCCGCGAGTTCGGTGAACATATCTACCTTTTGGCGCTCGGCGGTGCGGGCGGTGACCAATGCCCCCGCGACCTTGTGCGTTGGGTAAACCCCGAAACACCTATCAAAGACCCCAACATCACCCGTGAAAACTACATAGAGCGTGTAGCTGACCCGTCTATGTTCGACCTGTCAGGTTGCCGTCTTATCGGCAAACGCGTTGCCAACGAAATTATCGCCCTGTACGATGAAATTACCGACATCAAAGAAGATGCACCCTTTGAACACAAGGTGATGACCTTACCGCTCCCCCTCAGAAAAGCAACCAAAGCAGAATATGAGACGGCAATGCGTGAAATCGCCTATTACATCGACAAGAACAAGGACAAAGCGGAATTCAACTACAAAGATACCGCCGCCTTACACGTGCATTTGGGTACAGTCTTACGATATAGAAAGCAGCAAAACCAGGAGCTCTATCCCACCGAAGTACATATTGTACGTTTCGGCGACGTGGCATTTGCCACCAATCCGTTTGAATTGTTCCTCGATTACGGCAATTATATGAAGGCGAGAAGCTATGCAAAGCAGACCTTTATCATCCAGCTTTGCTGCGGTAGGGGCGGGTATCTGCCCACCGAAAAAGCGGAGAAGGCAGGACATTACAGTGCGTACATTTCCAGCGGTAATGTCGGTCACGAAGGTGGCAATATGTTGGCCAGAATTTCGGTAGAAGAAATCAACAAGCTGTTTTGCAATGGAGTATAACGATGAAAAAGAAAACGTTTGACTATAAATGGATTATTGCTATCCTATGCTTTTTAATGATCTTCACCTGTCTCGGTTTTTGCAGCTCTAACAGCAGTTTATACTTAAACGCCATTACCGAAGCATTGGATTTTTCACGCAGCAGTTATTCGCTCACCAACACCCTGCGGTTCGTCTCCACCGCCTTTATTAACCTGTTTTTTGGCAAACTGATTGCGCGTTTCGGCGCCAAAAAAATGGTGTGTGCAGGTTTTATATGCTTAATTTCTGCTGTGTTGCTCTATTCTGTAGCGGAATCGCTGCTTGTATTCTATCTCGGCGGTATTCTGCTCGGCCTGGGCTTTGCCTGGACGGGTACCACCATTATCGGTAGTGTTGTTGCAAAATGGTTCCCCGAAAACCGCGGCACCGTAATGGGCTTTGTCTTAGCGGCAAACGGGCTGGGTGGTGCCCTGGCGGCACAAATTGTGTCTCCGCTCATTTACGATGAGAGCACGGCATTTGGCTACCGTAACGCGTACCGTTTGGTGGCACTCATTTTGGCGGTAGTAGGGTTGCTTGTTGTGTTACTCTTCAAAAACCAACCCAAAGCGTATATAGACGACGGCAAACCCGTCGCTAAAAAGCGCAGAGGACAAAGTTGGGTCGGCATCGAATATACCGCTATCACAAAAATGCCGCTGTTTTACGCGGCGTTGGTGTGTATTTTCCTTACCGGCTTTATTTTGCAGGGCTTTAACGGCGTTGCTGCCGCACACCTGAAGGATGTACAGTTAGATGCCGCCTTCGTTGCTACGGTAATGAGCGTGCACTCTATAGCACTTGCCGCTTTTAAGTTTTTGACCGGTTTTTTATACGACAAACGCGGCCTGCGCGTCACCATGACCGTATGCTCTGTCGCGGCGCTGGTCTCCTTAACCATGCTCTCCTTGGTGACAAACTCTGTGTACGGGCGTTTTATGGCGATGGCATACGGTATCATCTCTTCCTTGGCATTGCCGCTGGAAACCATTATGTTACCCATATATGCAGGCGACCTATTCGGCGATAAAGCATATAACAAGGTGCTTGGTCTGTTTGTTTCGGTTAACGTAGCAGGGTATGCTTTGGGTACGCCCATCATCAATCTTGTTTTTGATCTTGTCGGCAGTTACATTCCCGCTTTTGTATTTTTCGCCGCGGCGATGCTTGCTGTAATGATAGCGATGACCTTCATTATCCGCGCAGCACACAAATTACGCAATGCGCAAGAGGAAGCGTTACCCGTTTCCGCATAAGGAGTGTTTGTAATGAAATGCCAAAAATGGTTTGCTTTTTTGGTGGTATGCTGTCTCCTGACACTGCTTTTGGGCAGTATGACGGCTACCGCCGCAGGTGACTCTATATTCAAAGAGAACTTTGCCCATATAACCAAAGAGTCCTTGTCTGTATTCCCATCCACCTTCGAGGCGACCATGAAATTCCCGTCGGATATGCCGTACAATGACCGCGGCGGTGTTGTATTCGGCAATTTTGTAAAGGGCGGTCAGGCGTGTATCAACTTTGAAATCCACCAGCACGGAAACCCGCGTTTATATATTGCCGATGAAGCAGGCAAGGTGTACGACTATAAATTCAAGGACGTGAATGTGTATACGGGTGAATGGGTACACGTTGCGTTGGTGAGAGATGCGGTTGCAGGTACGGTTTCCTGCTACGTTAACGGCGAATTGCAAGAAACACAAACGTTAAAAGCGCCTGCCGACATTACCATGAACAGCCGTTTTGCTCTCGGCGGCGATTTGCGCACAGGCAACAACCAATATTTCAAGGGCAGTTTACGCAACGTGACGCTGTATAACGACCTGCGTACCGCCGACGAAATTGCCGCCGATTATCAGGCAACCACCCCCGACACCGACAATCTTCTCGGGTATTATCAACCGACAGATGTGTCCGATGTGTATAAAGACCCCACAGGTGTCGGCCCCGACTTTGTACTGACATCACGCGAAACCTTTATAAAGAACTATGCGTCGGTAACCGACTACGACTATTCCTTCGCTGTTATCGGTGACACCCAGACCATTACGCTGTGGTATCCGGATGATTTAACCCGCCTTTACGATTGGATCGTTGATAATGCAAAAGACAAAAAAATAGCTTTTGTGGCGGGGCTTGGCGATATCACCGATGCCGATTCGGATCTGGAATGGGAACGCGCGGAGCCGGAGATAGCGAAGTTAAACGGTGTGGTCCCCTATTCGATCGTACGCGGTAACCACGACTCCGTAGAACAGTATGAAAAGTATTTCAGTTTTGACGAATATAAAGACACCGTGTCCGGCAGTTTCAAAGATTCTATGCTCAACACCTACCATACCATTAAGGTGAAGGGTAACAAGTACCTGTTTTTGAATTTGGACCTTCATATGGAAGACGATGTGCTGGCATGGGCAAACGAGATCATTGCACAGCACAAGGACCACAACGTGATTATTACCACCCACATTTATATCGGCGCCTCAGGTAAGACGGACGGCATCAGCACCTCTTCTCTCGATCGATACGGCGCGAAAAACTATCCCGACGCACTTTGGGACAAGGTGGTCAGTCAGCACGAAAACATTTCTATGGTGCTGTGCGGTCACGTGCCCACCGATAACATCATTGTCAATCAGCGCGAAGGCGTGCACGGCAATACCGTCACCGAAGTGTTGATTGACCCGCAGACCACCGATGAAACATACACATCCACCGGTATGGTGGCAATGCTGTACTTCTCGGATGGCGGAAAAACGGTGGATGTGGAATACTATTCCACCGCCAAAGAAGGGCATTTCCTTGCAGATAACCAATTCCGTATCACAGTAGACGTATTACCGAAAACCGTAAGTGTATGGGTTTGGATTGCCGCAGGTGCTGTTGCCGCACTTGCGGCCGCCACGGTAGTCATTGTGTGTATCCGTAAAAAGAAAACACAAAAAACAAGGTAAGCGGAAAAACATACCCCTAACAAAGAAAGCCGACTGACTTTAGTCAGTCGGGTTTCTTTATTCGTCTAAAAGGGTAGGGTCGATTTTTCTGTCCGTAAAATAATATTCTCTATCGTGCTCATTGATTTCCCGCAAGACACGGCACGGGTTTCCCACCGCCACTACGTTGGACGGGATATCCTTGGTCACCACACTGCCTGCACCGATAACCGTATTGTCCCCGATGGTAACACCCGGCACCACGATGACACCTGCGCCGAGCCAACAGTTTTTGCCGATGTGTACGGGCGCGTTATACTGATACCCCTTTTCACGCAAAGACGGCAAAATCGGATGCCCCGCCGACGCTATCACCACATTCGGTCCGAACATCGTATAGTCTCCCACGTAAATATGGGTATCGTCCACCAATGTGAGGTTAAAATTGGCATACACGTTTTTGCCGAAATGGCAGTGCTTCCCGCCCCAATTGGCATGAAACGGCGGTTCAATATAGCAGTTTTCGCCAATCTCCGCAAACATTTCTTTCAGCATTGCGGTACGCTTTTTCATTTCGGTGGGTCGAGTTGCATTGAATTCGTAAAGGCGGTCAAGATACCGCAGTTGTTCTGCAACCAGCGCCTCATCGGTACACACATATATATCACCGCTATGCATTTTTTCGCGTATATCCATATTTCACACCTTCTTTGGTGTTACTATACTACAAATGCGTGGGAAAAGCAAGGCGTTATCCAAACAAGCCGCCCAAAATGTTGTGACCGTTTTTGCGGGTGCAGGTGCGATTGGCGGGTACGGTATGATTGACCAGCACCGTCTCTTCCCCTATCACTTCTATCTCCCGCCAACCGATAACAATATCATCACACCTGCCAAGCAAACCAAACAACCGTCCCCGCCCATGTACCACAATAGCCACGATCTCGGCTGTACAGGTGTCCACCTCTACGTCGTCCACGCACCCAAGCCGCGTGCCGTCGCACACGTTGATAACCTCTTTACTGTGCATATCGGTAATTCTGCAAATCATACGCAATGTCCCCTTTCGGGACAGTATATGACTATATTTCCCCTTTAATGCGTTGCAGCGCGCCTTTTTCAAGGCGGCTGACCTGCGCTTGGGATATGCCGATTTCCTCGGATACCTCAATCTGCGTTTTGCCCTTAAAAAACCGCAAAAACAGGATCTTCTTTTCCCTGTCGCTCAAATTGTTCATCGCTTCTTTTAATGCAATTTCATCCAGCCAATTACTGTCATCGTTATTATCTCCCACTTGGTCTAACACATAAATGGTATCCCCGCCGTCCGCGTATACCGGTTCGTACAGGCTGACAGGCTCCACAATCGCTTCTAAAGCGATAACCACCTCTTCCCGCGGCAGGTCAAGATGGCGGGCGATTTCATCCACCGTAGGTTCCCGTTGGTTTTGGGCGGTTAACTGCTCCTTTGCTTGCATCGCTTTATACGCCGTATCCCGCATGGAACGGCTGATACGGATACTGTTATTATCCCGCAGATACCGCCGTATTTCACCGATAATCATCGGTACGGCATAGGTGGAAAACCGCACGTTTTGTGAAATGTCAAAGTTATCAATGGATTTCACCAGACCGATACACCCCACCTGAAACAGGTCATCAAGATTTTCGCCCCTGCCCGCAAACCGTTGCACCACGCTTAACACCAACCGCAGATTACCGTTGACCATTTCATCCCTTGCCGCCTTGTCACCGCCCTTAACCCGTCGCAAAAGCGCGCTTTTTTCCTTCTCGGTCAACACCTTGAGCGTTGACGTGTTGACACCGCAGATTTCGACCTTATTATACACGGGGACCCTCTCCTTTCATACTCAAAGTATGGTCGGAGAGGGTCCGTGCTATGCGTCTGCTTTTTCTAATTCCCGTCGCAAGGTACGAATGATTTTCTTTTCCAAACGGGAAATATACGATTGAGAAATGCCTAAAATATCCGCCACCTCATTTTGCGTATGCTCGCGTTTGCCGTCAAGGCCGAAACGCATCTGCATAATGGTGCGTTCCCGCTCGGAAAGACGTGCCACCGCCTCCCGCAAAAGCTCCCGTTCTGCCTCCTGCTCCACCCCGCGGTGAATGTCATCGGGATCACTGCCCAGCACGTCGGACAACAGCAGCTCGTTGCCGTCCCAATCGGT
>JAZSED010000156.1:0-4686 GCA_045531495.1 Acutalibacteraceae bacterium | reverse complement strand
GACAGATTCAATAAAAACGCAATGAGAATATTCTTTTCGGTTTTCATCTAACCCCTTCTTTCATCGGTATCGTACCATAAATGTGCGGATTTTTCAATACAAAAAGCCGAAACCACCACGGCGGTTTCGGCTTTTCAGAATCAATCGTTTTGCAGTTTTTCAACAAGCGCTTGCATCGCCGCAACGGTGTTGAAGTTGTAGGGCTCCAGCTCCTCAACATCAATTTCAATGTCAAACGCGTCGTTGAATTCGCTCACGATGGTGATGATGTCAAACGAATCCAAAATGCCGTCATCAATCAGCTTCTGCTCGTTCACAAAATCCACATCCGGACGAATACCTTCCAAAATCTCCAAAATCTTTTCCATGTTACCTGTCTCCTTTATTTAAAATATATTGTTTGCTCGTTCTGTCATTACGCACAAATCCCATCTTCTCATACATCGAAAGCGAACGGAAGTTGTGCTCACTGATCCACGTAAAGCACCTGGAAACCCCTGCACGGCAAGCATCCTCTAACCACACGGACAACATAGTGGATGCCAACCCCTGCCGATAAAACGCGCTATCGGTCACAATATGTCGGCTTTCGCTGGTGCTGTTGGTGTGCTTCCACCACGATGCTGCCGCCAAACGGCCATCCGCGGTCATTACACACAGCACTTTGGCGTCGTCCGAAACCCGTTTATGGTCCAGCGGAATATCTGCAACATCCAACGCACTCTCCCACAGGGCAACCACCCGCCGCATATCCGCGGCGGTGACACAATACGTACAATGCAGTTGTCCGGCAGACAGCTGCGCTTGCTTTTCTTCCGCCAACGCCGCTATTTCGGCGGCATCGGTCAAGCCGCGCTCTAATTGTAAATTGGTTTTAAAATGTGTAAATCCCGCACCGTATAACAGCGGCTCTATCCGTTGCAGATACCCGTCTCTCGCACCGCGGTTGTTGAGTTCTTCCACCACCACGGGCTTACCCCGGGTGAAATCTGCAAACGGCTCTCCGGATTTCCAGAAATAATACAGCGTATAATACGCTCCCTCATCCGCGTATAAGACAACCCCGTTGTCGTACTCTGCGGCATACAAATCCCCCTGCGCTATCCACCTTTCAAAAGCCGAAGGCATCAAAAAGCAGTTGGTGTCTACTGTTCCCTGCCGCTGTTTATTCGCACGGATGAGTTCCTTATACGCTTGAATATCTTTGATTTGTTGCATTCGGATACTACCTCGTTTGCTGATAGGTTTCTTTCAAACGCTGACGGTCGATTTTGCCGTTTTTATTGATAGGCAAACTATCCATCTGCACAAAAATATTGGGTATCATATATTTAGGCAGATGCTCTTTCAACGCGCCGACAATAGCGGTTTTATCAATATCGCCGACATAAAACGCCACGATTTTGTTTTTCTCGGTGTCAAACAGACAGCTCGCACGCGAAACGCCGTCCACCGCGTTCAAGAAGGTTTCGATTTCTTCCAATTCAATGCGGTGTCCCATATGCTTGATTTGAAAATCCTTGCGTGCGGTGAAATAATACTCGCCGTTTTCCGCCAATTCCGCCAAATCGCCTGTGCGATACATCCTCTCGGGGTAACAGTCGTTACACGGGTTTTGTACAAACGCCGCCGCCGTTTTTTCGGGATTGCGATAATATCCGAGTGCCAAACAACTGCCCACAACGCAGATTTCGCCCACCTCACCGACCTTGATAGGTTGATTTTGGTCGTTTAAGAACATCACGCCTTCGTTTTTAAACGGCACACCCAACGGCAATTTATCGGTATTTTCAAATGCGCGGTCGATGATATAGTATAAACAGTTACAGGTAATCTCGGTGGGGCCGTATAAGTTTACAAACATCGCGTCGGGAAAATATTGCCGCCAGACGTTAAGCATTTTAATAGGCATTACCTCACCGGAGAACAGCACCTTCTTGAGATACTGCGGCACTTTTTTCTTAAAGGCATTCACACCTGCCGCAATGCACAAGGCAGACACCGCCCACACCACCGTGGTGATTTTTCGGTCATCCAAAGTGTCCACCAACAGCTTAGGCATAGAAAAGCACACACGCGGTATGATATGCACGCTTGCACCGCAGTACAGTGCCGAGTAGATATCCTTCACCGACACGTCAAAATCAAACGGAGCCTGGTTACCGAATATTTCGTGCTCATCAAAGCCGAACGTTTCGCAGAAAACAGGGATAAAATCCATCACACTGCGGTGAGAAATCAGCACCCCTTTCGGGACACCGGTGGAGCCGGACGTGCAAATGGCATACAGCGGGTCGGTATCCAAACAGTTTTTCCGTACCGCTTCAAGTAACGCGGCATCCGCGCACTCGTTCATCAGCTCCGCATATTCCAAAATCGGAACTGTACCGTCCGTGTACAAATCTTCCAACGCATTGCCGATAGCAATGATTGCCTGCGGCTGCATCTGTTCCAAAATGGTGCGGATGCGCTGAATGGGTTGCGTCACGTCAATCGGTACATAAAAATTCCGACTCATTGCGATACCCATAAACGCACAAACGCTCTCTACATTACGGTCAATCAGCACCGCAATCGGCAAATTCGTCGTGCCTAAACGTTTGATAAGCGCGGTACCCAACACCTCGGCGCGGTGCAGCACCTCCGCCCAGGTCACAGTATTGTTTTCATCTGAAAACGCCGTTTTATCGGGATACGTGCTTGCCGATTTTCTTAAATAATCGATAACGGTCATATATACCATCTCCAAACCCTTCTCTATATCAGAAACCTTGATAGATAAAATCGGATGCGTTATAGCCGGGGCCGTACATACCAAACAGTATAATACTGAACAATACAATGAAATACACCGCAAAGCGTATTGCAATATGCCTACGTGCAAGCGCTTCTCTTATATGACAGCCCTTTTCCTGCAAAGCGTCCACCGTGAACAGCACCACGATAAAAGCCAGCATAAGCAAAAAGTTTTTAGCGTCCAATCCAAGCTGCAACAGCGTTCCGTCTATCAATGCGCGCGGATTCCACTCGGTGACAGTGGCGACAAACATATCCACCGCATCGGTCAGGCTGTCCGCACGGGACAAATACCGTCCGACCGTTACCAACAGCACCGTTCGCAACACCTGAAATGCTCTGAACCAGCGCTTGTCGGGATGAATGTGCAACCAACGCCTGCACGTATTATACAACGGCTCCAGCAGGGTGGCGGTGGAAACGAATATGGCGGAATACAAACCGTATACCACAAATTTCCAATTCGCACCGTGCCACACACCGATAAGCACAAACACTATAAACGAGGCAAGGCAGGTAGGAATGACCTTTGCGGCATAATTACTGCCCAGCTTTCGCAGACTTTTACTCATTTTATTGAACGGTTTGGAAAGCGCCATCGGGTAGAACAGATAATCGCGCATCCAACTGCCCAACGTGATGTGCCACCGTTGCCAGAATTCCGCCACGCTCTTTGCAAGGAACGGCCGTTTAAAGTTTTCGGTCAGTTCAATGCCGAACACCTGCGAAACACCGCAAACGATGTCCATACCGCCCGAAAAATCCGCGTATATCTGGATACTGTAGAAAAAAGCACCCAAAAAAACAATAACACCCTCATAGCCGTTGCCGCGGAAATTGTTAAACACCTCGTTAACAATGACCGCCACCCTATCCGCTATCACCAT
Source organism: Acutalibacteraceae bacterium (assembly GCA_045531495.1). GTDB lineage: Bacteria > Bacillota > Clostridia > Oscillospirales > Acutalibacteraceae > URNF01. Next base: position 1,003 of record JAZSED010000156.1, on the reverse strand, counting down.
CTTCTTAAAAAAGCCCCAGAAGATGCGCTGTACACCAAATTTCACGCGCGTGTAGTCAAAGCTGTGCGGCTCAAACAATTGGTGCGCCAAATCACGGTGTCTGCCGATAGGTCCTTGGATAATTTGCGGAAAATACGACACAAACAACGCATATTTAAAAACGTTTGTGTCTGCAACCACCTTACCTCTGTATACGTCGATAAGGTAGCCCACCGATTGGAAGGTATAAAAGGAAATACCCAGCGGCAACACAATCTGCAAATAGCCAAGCGAAACCTCCGCACCTGCGGCACCGAGCAGCAAATTGATATTTTCGATGGTAAAGTTGGCATATTTCACCACCGCCAGCACCGCAAAGGGCAATATCACACCCAACGTCAAAATCCAGCGTTTTGCACGGGTGAAATGCGCTTTGAGCGCTTTTTTATCAATTTTTTCTCCGCTCGCGGCGGCTCGATCGATAATAGCGGCGTGTTGGTCGTTCTTTGTCTGCAGCCAACGGCCCACAAGATATGTACTACCTGTTGCAAACACCAAAAAGACCACAATGCGCACGTCCGCCCACATATAAAACACATAGCTGGCTATCAGCAAGCAAACCCATTGGCATTTCTTGGGCACAACGAAATACACGGCGGTTACCACCACCAAGAAAGCCAAAAATGCGAATGAAAACAGTGACAAAATTATCCCACCTTTTCCTCTAAAAGGTCTTTATTTGCGGTGTAAAACGCTTCCCAATCCTTTTCCCAAGACGCATACGTCGCGTCGCCTCTGTGGTCGGGCAGATCGTACAACGCATCCAGCTTTGCGGCGAAGGATTTTGAAAGCTTTACAGCGCCGCCTCTGTTGAGATGGTCCTTATTGTAGAAATCCCGCGCATAATCCAGGCCGATTTCCGCAGCCAACACGGGGTCATTGTAGTTGTAATAGGGGATTTCATTTTCTTTACAGTAGGCGGCAATTGCGTTTTGCCGCGCCATTTCCTCGTCGAGGTTGGCAA
>JAZSED010000016.1:0-14814 GCA_045531495.1 Acutalibacteraceae bacterium | reverse complement strand
GAAGGCGGCTTTTCACTCTACCCGAAGATTATACCAGCATCACCCCTTGCCGTCAAGTGCAAAGCGTGTCTTTTTTTGAAAAATGCAAAAAAAGTTGCTCCTTTGCCGTTGCCAAACGACAAAATTCGTGGTATATTTGTAACAATAACACACAATTTGTTAAGAAGGTGACGCGCGTGCAAGAAGCAGAACAATCCTTGCTCTCCACACGGTTAAAATTACTCCGCCACGCAGGACGTATGACCCAAAAGGACGTTTCGGATATGCTGGACGTTTCCCGTTCCGCCTATACGTATTATGAGCGCGACCGCAGTAAACCCGATTTTGATACGCTCATTGCCCTTTCAAAGATTTTCGGTGTCAGCATTGATTATCTCGTCGGCCTTTCCAATCTGCCCGAACGCGGCCACGAGGGAACACAAGCGGCGGACAAAACAAGAACCGATATGGTGCGGGAATTTGCGTTGGGACAATTAACCGACACAGAGCGCCATATGCTGTGCCGCTTCCGCTTGCTGTCCGATGAGGCGCAGGAGGCTGTTGTCCTGACCATTGAACAAACCTTGGATCAGGAAAAAACCGGACAATAAACATATACACTATCAGCATTATTTTTGGGGGTTATACCTTATGGAAAAGAAAAACATTGATTGGAGCAACTTGGGATTCGGTTATATCAAAACCGATTTCCGTTATGTTTCCCGCTATAAAGACGGCGCTTGGGACAACGGCACCTTGACAGGTGATGAAAAAATCGTCCTTGACGAGAGCGCTTGCGTATTGCAGTATGCACAGACCTGCTTTGAAGGCTTAAAAGCCTATACCACCGCAGACGGTAACATCGTGTGCTTCCGTCCCGACCTTAATGCAGCACGTATGGCGGATTCCTGCCGCCGTATGAAAATGCCGGTGTTCCCCGAGGAAAAATTCGTGGAAGCGGTACGTCAGGTGGTAAAAGCCAACGCGGCTTTCGTACCGCCGTACGGCAGCGGTGCTTCGCTCTATCTGCGTCCCTTTATGTTCGGTGCCAACAACGTTATCGGTGTAAAACCCGCGGACGAATTCGAATTCCGCATCTTCTGCACCCCCGTAGGTCCTTACTTTAAAGGCGGCGTGAAACCGCTCACCTTACGCATCTCCGACCTTGACCGTGCGGCACCCCGCGGTACGGGCCACATTAAAGCGGGTCTTAACTACGCAATGAGCCTGTATAACATCGTGGATGCACACGAACAAGGTTACGATGAAAACGTGTACGTCGATTCCGCTTCCCGCACCTATATCGAAGAAACGGGCGGTGCGAATATCCTGCTGGTCACCAAAGACGGCAAGGTGGTCACCCCGCAATCCGATACCATTCTCCCCTCTATTACCCGCCGTTCTCTGCTCGCAGTTGCGAAGGATTACCTCGGTTTAGAGGTGGAAGAACGCCCTGTTAAAGTATCCGAGTTGGCGGATATGGCGGAATGTGGTCTTTGCGGTACGGCAGCGGTTATCTCCCCCGTGGGCAAAATCGTGGACCACGACACAGAATACTGCTTTGGTATGGACGAGATGGGCCCCGTTACCAAACAGTTGTATGAAACCTTACGCGGCATCCAGATGGGGACCATTGAAGCGCCCGAAGGTTGGATTGAAGTTATAGAATAAAAATAAACAAAATGTAAACCCGAGTAAATACCTGTTGCATTTGCTCGGGTTTTCTTATATAATACCAATAATTAACAAATTGATTGAAAGGATGGTTTGCTTATGTGGAAGCGGCTGGTACATTGTATCAGAGAATATAAAAAACCGACCATCCTCACCCTCATCTTCATCGTGGGCGAGGCCATTATTGAAACCTTCATTCCGTTTATCACCGCTGACCTTGTTAACCGCATTAAAAACGGCGTGGATATGCCGTACATTATCAAAGCGGGTGTTCTGCTTGCGGGTATGGCGATACTGTCGCTGGCTTGCGGCGGTCTGGCGGCACTTACCTGTGCAAAAGCATCCGCAGGTTTTGCCAAAAACCTGCGCAGTGATCTCTACCACGCTGTCGGCGGGTTTGCTTTCAAGAATATCGATAAGTTTTCCACCGCGTCGCTTGTCACGCGAATGACCACCGACGTGGCAAACGTGCAGATGTCTTATATGATGATTATCCGTACCGCTATCCGCGCCCCCTTGATGCTTTTATTTTCTATCATTATGGCGTATGTGATGGGCGGCGCGCTGTCCGCTACTTTTGTGGTGGTCATCCCCGTGCTTGCGGCAGGTCTCATTCTTATCAGCCGTAAAGCCATGCCCGCTTTCCGTCGGGTGTTCAAAAAATATGACCGTTTAAACGAGTCAATTGAAGAGAACGTACGCGGCATGCGCGTGGTAAAAGGTTTTTCCCGCGAAAACTACGAAAGAGAGAAATTCAACGATGCTTCGGCGGATATTTGCAAAGATTTCACCAAAGCCGAGCGTATCGTGGCATTGAACTCCCCCGTTATGCAGTTATGCATGAACTTCAATATGATTTTCGTGCTGCTTGTCGGCTCGTATATGGCCATCACCGGCAAAGGCACCACCATTGACGTTGGGCAAATCTCCGCTATGCTCACCTACGGTATGCAGATTTTGATGTCACTGATGATGCTGTCTATGATTTACGTCATTCTCACTATGTCCGCTGAGTCTATTAAGCGCGTATGTGAAGTGTTAAACGAAACGTCCACTATTACCGACCCCGAAAACCCCGTAGAGACGGTAACAGACGGCAGTATCGTATTTGACAATGTGTCTTTCAAATATGCTGAAAAAGCAAAGCAGTACGCGTTAGCCGATATTGACCTTACCATTCAATCGGGTATGACGGTGGGTATCATCGGCGGTACGGGTACCGGTAAATCCTCCCTCGTACAACTTATCCCGCGCCTCTATGATGTCACTGAAGGCCGCGTGCTGGTCGGCGGTGTAGACGTGCGGGAATACGGTCTTGATGCCCTGCGCGGTGCGGTTGCTATGGTGTTGCAGAAAAACGAGCTATTTTCGGGTACTATCAAAGAAAACCTGCGTTGGGGTGACGAAAACGCCACCGACGAAGAACTTATTGAAGCGTGTAAACTCGCACAGGCGCACGATTTTATCGAGAGTTTTCCTGAGAAATACGATACCAAAATCGAACAAGGCGGCACCAACGTGTCAGGCGGTCAGAAACAGCGCCTTTGTATCGCGCGCGCATTGCTGAAAAAGCCGAAGATCCTCATTTTGGACGACTCCACCAGCGCGGTGGACACCCGCACCGACGCGTGTATCCGCGCGGGATTCAAAACCTACATCCCCGAAACCACGAAAATTATTATTGCACAGCGTATCGCGTCTGTGCAGGACGCCGACCTTATCTTGGTGATGGACGGCGGCCGTATCGTGGCGCAAGGTAACCACAAAACCCTACTCACCTCTTGCGATATTTACAAAGAGATTTATGAACAGCAGACGAATGGAGGTGACGCCGAATGAACGGAAAAAGACCCAAGCCGCAAAAAGGTACTCTCCTCCGCACGCTGAAACTGTTGTTTAAGTTTTACCCCGTTTTAGCACCGCTTACCGTCCTTTGTATTCTGTTTGCCGCCGTCGCATCCGCTATACCTTCTCTTTTCATTCAGAAGATTATCGCGGTTATTGAAGTGTGGCAGGTGACAGGGGATTGGTCATCCGCTGCGGGTGAAGTTGTATCCAAGGTAGTGACCCTTGCGGGCATCTATCTTCTCTCCCTGCTTGCCACCACCACCCAAACGCAGTTGATGGCATATATGACCCAAGGCTTCTTAAGCAAAATGCGGTGTATGATGTTTGACGGTATGCAAAATCTGCCTATCCGCTATTTTGACAGCAACCGTCACGGCGATATTATGAGCCATTATACCAACGATATCGACACCCTGCGAGAATTGGTATCCCGCGCGTTGCCTTCCCTTTTACAGGCGTCTGCCGTGGTGTTGACCGTATTCTCGGTGATGCTGTATTTCAGCGTATCTATGACCCTTGTTTTGTTGGTCGGTGTGGCGGCGATGTTATTCACCTCCCGTAAGCTTGCGGGCGGTTCCGCCAAGTTCTTTATCCGTCAGCAGAAATCCATGGGTGCCACCGAAGGCTACATTCAGGAAATGATGAACGGACAGAAGGTTGTCAAGGTATTCTGTCACGAACGGGCAGGCGAACAAGATTTTAAAGTAATCAACGACCAACTTTACGAGGACAGCAAGCAGGCGCACGCGTATGCCAATATGCTTGGCCCCATCATTATGAACATCGGTAACGTGATTTACGTGATTATTGCGATGGTCGGCGGTCTGTATCTTCTGTCGGGTCTGCCAAACATCAGCCTGTCGGGTATGGCGTTCTCTATCAGTATTTTGGTGCCGTTCCTCAATATGACCAAACAGTTTACGGGCAACGTCAACCAGGTTTCCCAGCAGATAAATGCGGTGGTTATGGGTATGGCAGGCGCTTCTCGTGTGTTCTCGCTGATGGATGAACAGCCCGAAACCGACGACGGCTACGTCACCTTGGTGAATGCTGAGGTTGACCCCGACGGAACGGTGCACGAAACCGCAAAACGCACCGGCATTTGGGCGTGGAAGCATCCCCACGGCGACGGCACTACCACCTACACCCTCTTGCGCGGTGATGTACGGCTGGTTGATGTGGATTTTGGCTACGTCCCCGAAAAACAGGTATTGCACAACATCACACTGTATGCCGAGCCCGGTCAAAAGGTTGCTTTTGTCGGTGCAACGGGTGCAGGTAAGACCACTATTACCAATCTTATCAATCGCTTTTACGATATTGCGGACGGTAAGGTGCGGTATGACGGCATCAACATTAACAAAATCAAAAAATCCGACCTGCGCCGTTCTTTAGGTCTTGTATTGCAGGAAACCAACCTGTTTACGGGTACGGTTATGGATAACATCCGTTACGGACGCTTAGACGCCACCGACGAGGAATGTAAAGAAGCGGCAAAGCTGGCAGGTGCGGATAACTTTATCGAACGTCTGCCCGACGGGTACGACACGTGGCTTTCGGGCAACGGCGCCAACCTCTCGCAAGGTCAGCGGCAGTTGATTGCTATCGCCCGCGCGGCGGTAGCCGACCCGCCTGTTATGATTTTGGATGAGGCGACCTCGTCTATCGATACCCGCACCGAGGCTATCGTGCAACGCGGTATGGATAAGCTGATGGAAGGCCGTACGGTATTTGTTATCGCACACCGCTTGTCCACCGTTAAAAACTCGGACGTAATTATGGTGCTTGACCACGGTCGCATCATTGAGCGCGGCTCGCATGATGACCTTATCGCCCAAAAAGGCACCTATTATCAATTGTATACAGGTGCGTTTGAGCTGGAATAACGGAGGCGTGTGATGCATAATCAAAAAAGCAAGGAAATTCGTCGCGCTATCCTGTTTACCCTGTTTTCTCTCAGTGCAGGCATCATTCAACTGTTAAGCGGCGAATTGATGCTGAAGGTGTTGCGTTGGGATTATTGGGTAAGTTACGTTTTAGCATTGGTGTTGTCGGTTGTTTGGAATTTCACCTTTAACCGCAATATCACCTTTGCTTCTGCCGCAAACGTTCCTGTTGCCATGCTGAAAGTGGCAGCGTTCTACGCGGTATTTACACCGCTTTCCACCTGGGGCGGCGCCGTGCTGGTAAAAGTCGGCTGGAATGAAGACGTGGTATTTATTCTATCCATGCTGCTCAATTTCATATTGGAATTTTTGTATGACCGTTTCTTTGTGTTCGGGAAATCGTTAGATACCCGCAAAAAAGAAACTGCGGTGACGCCGGAATAACCGTTACAAAAAAAAGGAGATGTACTTTCGTACATCTCCTTTTTTGCCTGTTTACATATTTTTGTATTCATCTACTGCACACAAAAGACGGTATAATGCCGCTTGTTCTTCTGCGCTTTTGGAGCAAACCAGCTCATAACAGGCAAGCGGAATATTTTCGGCGGGTGTTGTACCGCCACCCAAATTTTCAAGAAGGGTCGAAAGCGGTACATCTAACGCCATAGAAATCTTCTCCAAACTTTCCACGGTGGCATTTTTCTCGCCGCGTTCCACCTGCCCGATATATGTGGGATGACAACCCGATAATTCTGCCAATTTTTCTTGGCTTAGTTTTTTCTTCGTCCTGTAATTCCGTATGCGTTGTCCTACAGCTACAGTAATTGTACTCATATCGGCATCCCACCCTTTCAAATAAACTCTATAAGCGTTGGCAAAACTTTTCTAGATACTATTGATATTATTATTGTTTGTATATATACTAAAAATATCAAACGAACAAAAAGAGCATTTATAGTACGTGGAAAGGGTGATGCGTGTGTTTGTATGGGTAATGCTGAGCGAGGGGATAGGCATACCCTGTTGGGAACAATATCTGCCGCAAAAGGTGACACAAATACGGTTTTTTGGGTCGCGGGATGCCGAAATGTGTTTAGCGGTGTACGCAGCACGGTTTGGTATTGTAATGGATGCAACCGACAGCAGAAGACCCGATGCGGTGATTGCTTTTTGGAATGGGACATCCGATTTTGTGGATGCTACGATAGCAGCAACGCCGGTGGAAAGGTTAGTGTTCTTACCGGATGAGTGTGGCGGGGGATATAGTTTATTGTAAAAATTTGGCAAGGGTAGGCAACAAAAAAGGAGATGTACTTTCGTACATCTCCTTTTTTACATGTTTCTCGTCTGCGGGAGGGCACGCAAGACCCTCCCCTACAGCGCATTTACGGTCTCTGCGTAGGGCGGGGTTTTACCTCCGCCCGCCGCATACCTTTACGATGTCTGTATAGCGAAATTGTTGCCTTTTTATGCGTTTTCATCTTCTTTGCGCTTCTTTTTGAAGCTAAAGAGCATTCCGCCGCCACCCACGAACAGCAGTGCCGCCAACCAACCGTATTGTGCCGTGTCACCCGTCTGTACGGTGGGGATTTCGGGTTCGGGAACCGGCTCGGGCGTGGGAGTAGGCTCGGGCGTGGGTTCGGGGGTCGGTGCAGGCGGTGCGGTGTAGATGTTCACGAAGGTGACACCCTCTGCCGCTACTGTGCCTTTCAGGTAGGTATACGCTACCGAGAAGGTACCGTCAAGATTGTCGGTAACCACCGCTTTCACGGTATATACCGCCTCATCATAGGTCACATTCTCCGCATCCCCTGCCAACTCACGGACAGTATAGACGTATTCGCCTGCTGTATCAATCGGAATAGCGGTAAAAGCAAACTTGCCGTCAGCCGCATTCTTCACCGTCTCGACTTTAGCGCCGCTTTCATCATACAGTTCAAAGGAGAATTCCTCTGCTTGCAGCTCGCGACCATTAAGGGTCTTTTCGCCGCTGATGACGATTTCGGTCGCCGCCGCTTTGTAGACGTTTTCGAAGGTGATGGTATCCGCCAATGCGCCGTTTACCGCTTGACCGTTCACCTTGAGGGCAGCCACAAGGTTGCCTTGGTGGTTATCGGTCACTTCAACTTCCACTTTATACGCGGTCTTGTCGGCGGTAACGCCTTTTTCGTCAAGTTCGTCTTCGACGATAACGTAGTAGTAAGTGCCTGCCGTATCAAACATTTCCGCCATAAAGGTGACATCGCCCTTGCCGTCATTGTTCAGCACTAAGGTAACGTCGTCCTGTACGGGGGTAAGGTTTTCAATAGCGAAGGTATCGTCGGTCTTGTACAGATCAAACTTAAATTCGCCGTCTTTGAGGTCACGACCGAGCAACACTTTGGTAGCTTCCAGGGTCACGTATACGGGTTCCGCTTTATAGGTATTGTTGAAGCGGATAACCGCATCGGTGTCGGTCAGTTGTGTGTAATTGGTGACCTCGGTCAGCACACCGCCGACCTCCTGCTTCTCAACAGTACCCTTGTAGAGGCGTTTATTCGTAACGGACAGCACGCCGTTATCGTCCTGCTCCACCACCACACGAATGTGGAAGGAGGAGGTATCATACGAGACGCCCTTCTCGGTACCGACCACCTCGGTAATCTTGAAGTGGTAAACACCTGCCGCCGCAATAGTCACCGCAGGGAATCGGAAGGTGCCGTCAGCCGCATTTTTCACGGTATCACCGATTTGTTCACCGTTGAGCGCGTTGATCAGTGCGAACTCGAATTCGCCTTCTTCCAAAGGACGTCCGTCAAGGAATTTCTCACCGCCGAAATCGGTGTGGATATCGTACAGAATGGGTGCAGGCGTAAAACCGTTTTGGAACACAACCGCCGTTGCAGGCATATTGTTTTTGGTCAAGGTTACTCTTGCAGACAGTGTGCCGACCGAGTTATCGGTGACAGTCACAGTCACGGTATACACCGACTTGTCATAGTCGTAACGGTCATCGCCGCCGTCTACTTCTGCGATGGTGTACACATAGGTGCCTGCTCTTTCATAGGTGATAGTACCGAAAGCAATGTTGCCGTTCGCATCGTTGGTCGCGGTCGCGGATGCGGGCATTGGTGCACCGTCGGTCACCGCAGCAATGCGGAAGGTAAACTCGCCGTCTGTCATCGGCTTACCGGTGAGCATCTTGGTGGCGGTCAAGGTTACCTGTGCATCGGTTGCATCGTATTCGTTGGTAAATACAATATCGGTCACAGCGCCGTTGTTGATAACGGTGGACGCGGTAATGGTCCGGTCACCGTTGTCGGTGACGGTCACGGTTACGGTGTACACAGTACCGTCATAGGTGAAGCCGCCAATCGGGTCGGTGTTCACCTCGGTGACGGTGTATTCGTAGGTGTTGCCTTTGTGCTCATCCTTAAACTCAATCGCACCAAAGCTGAAGGAGCCGTTAGATGCGTTTCTGACCACCATTTCAGTGGATAACAATGCACCTGCGGGCATCGGTGCATTTGCGGTTTTGGCGGTCAGTTTGAACTCAAACTCGCCCGCGTTGAGTACGCGGTCGCCGCGGATAGTCTTGCGACCCGACAGGGTCACGTAATCGGAGTCAGAAGGCACATATTCGTTTTCGAATACGGGGGCGGTAGCGCCTGCAGGCAGGTTGGTGATATCCGTTGCCGCAGAAATGGTGCCGTCCAAGTTATCGGTCACAGTAACTTCTACCTTGTACACGGTGTCGTCATACTGCACGTTGTTGATAAGCTCGCCGCGTCCCACCTCTGCCAGATAATAGGTGTAGGTGTTGCCTACGTCGGCAGCGGAATAGGTCAGGCGCATCACGGTGGTGCCTGCCGCATCGGTCGGAACGGAGGTAAGCAACGCTTCAGCATCCGCATCAACAGCGGGGTCGGTTTCGTACAGTGCAAACCGATAGCCGGAGAGCGGCGCGTTGCCGTTCATGGTTTTTTGAATGTTGACGGTAGCCGTAGCAGAGCCTGTCGGTGCGTATACGTTGTTAAAGTCAGCCGTTACCAACCAGCTACCGCTGACAGCGGTGTTCATCTCGTTGTTTACAGCGACAATTTCGAGGGTGCCGTTCATATCGGTATCCGCAACCTCAACCGAGAAGCGGCGTTCCGCGGTATCGTAGGTGATACCGCCCTGCGTGCCCACCTCTTCGGTCAAACGGTAATAGTAGGTGCCTGCCGTTTCGTACACTTCGTTGGTAAGCGAGAAGAGATGCTCTTTGACAGTGTCGCCCGCCGCAACGGTCGCGGTGCCGAGCACTGCGGCGTTGTTGCCCAAGCGCTCCAGACGGAAGGTGTAGCTTTCGCCTGCAACCCAATCAGTACGGTTACCGGTAATTTGCTTGGTAACCTTCACTTGGACACCCTGTCCCGTCGCATCGGTGGGCTCGTAGGTGTTCACAATCAGCGCCTGGTCATTGGCAGAAGCATCCACCACGCCGTTCAGAACGCTCTTCGCAGTGTCAAGCGCAAAACCGTTCGGGATATTGGTTTCCGAAACCGCATAACGGGTTTCTTCGGGAATGTTTCTGACAATGAAAGACTCGCCTTCTTTTAAGGTTACGGTGAATTTGCCGTTTGCAGGAACGGTGAGATTGCCGTTACTGCTGTCAAACGTACCCGAAACGGGTGCGCCGGTTGCATCGGTTAAGGTGACTTCAGCGGTAAATGTAACGCTGTCAGCAATATCCACGCTGTTGCCGTTGGTATCCACCACCTGTTTGGTGATAACCAGATGACCCTCACCGATAACAGTGTTCACAAAGTCTACGTCGTCGATATAGTAGGCGGCAACGGTGCCTGCGGCAATATTGCCGGTCGCTTGCCCGTTCACGTGTACCGATTTCACCTTGTAATCGCTGTTAGCGGAAACTTCTTCAACAGTATAGGTAGCACCTGTCGGCAAGCCTGCTAACCACAGGGTTTCGTTCGCCGCGAGATCAAACACGTGGGTGCCCTGTGCGGAGAAGATGACCGCCGTGGGGGTACCGCTCGGGGTTACGTCCAGCGCGGTTACGTAGCTGTCGGCAGAACCCGTATACGGCGTGCCGTTTGCGTTGTGCACGGTGACACGGAACGCAAAATCGGTGGATGTGCCGTTTTCGTACACGTCAATGGTCTTGGACAACTTGATGCCCTGTGCAGGAGTAACCGCCAAAAGACCGTTGTTGCCAAGGTTCATATCCACGTAGTAGGTGCTGTTCTGCTCGGTCAAATAGGGGTAGAAGATCATGTGCGCAGAATCGGTCACGTTGGTAGCCTTTTCTTCGCTGTACATCTTCAGTTCGCGTGCAGGAGTCCCCTCTGCAACCACCCACGCGCCGACATCATCACCTTCTAAGGTCTCAAAGTTCGGTTTCCACACCGCCTCTTGGATAGAAGCGGCAGACATCTTTTCGTAGGTGAAGATGGGGGTTAAAACGTCTTCTTTGAAGGTATAACGGCGATGGTAATATTCGCCGTTTTTATTCAACTTACCGTTTCCGTCAAGCGGTTCGCTGTCATCCACCAACACGTAGTCGTTACCGACTTTTTTGTGTACAGCGGAGTCGAAGGTGTAATAAAATCTTTCGTTTTCTTTGTTGGGGGTAAATTCCGCCATTGCGGTCTTGTGATGCTCGTGGTCAGCCGCGGCAATATCATACGCGTTGTTCCAGAACAAACGAGTATAACCGTCGTCTGCCACATGCGCTTCGTCGCTCTTAGCGTCTGCCTCTGTTTCGGTAATACGGGTGATGTTAAACGCATTCAAATCGGAACGCAAGCCCGTCTCATACACAAGACGAATGGGCGCCACGTTTTCGTCCGCCAGCGTCAACTGCACATTGGTCGCGGTATCCACGTTGGTGCCTGTCAGAGAGACCTTATAGGTCACCATCGGTACCAAAGATGCAGGAATTTTCCATAAAACAGTCTGTTTACCGGTTTCGATATTGGTACGCACCTGCACCGACATATACATCATATCGCTGTTTTTGATGCTGCCAACCGTTTCACCGAGGAAACCGTAGGAACGGTTGATATACACAGCATCCGCAGGTTTTGCTTCGGTGCCGTCCTCGTCATAAAAACCCGCATAGGTGCCGTCGGCTTTGGCGTACCACGCGATATAGTTGGACCAGTTGTTTGCATCGGTATAATAGAGCTGTTTATCCGCGTATGCTTTGGCTACCAACGCTTGCGCATCGGCAGTTTCGGCAATACCCAGACGCGTTTTCACGGCGCGGATAAATTCATCACCCAGGGCGGTGGGACGGGCAGGGGTACCCAAACCGTCTTCGCTGTTATCAGCGAGCTTAGAAGCCATCATATGACCGTCAAACAGGGTGTTGCCGAGCAAAATGCCGTTGACGTGTTTCACTTCCATATATTCGCCGAGCTCGTCGGTGAATTCCACGTAACCCGAAAAATCGGGGTTGCCGCCTGCTAAATGGGTGGGATAATAACGGGACTGCAGAATGATTTCTTCCACAATAGCATCAAATGCGGAAGAAAGACCGTCCTCTGCCGCGGAGAAATATTGATCCACGTAGGATTTGCTTGTCGCATAGGAGTTTTTGGCAATGGAAACGTTGGTATTGTTGCCGTTACGACCTCTGACGTTTACCGACATACTGCCGCCCGTCAGGCTGTTATAGGTCGCCCACAGCGTATCAGTAGCGGTGGATGCATCGGGGTTCATCACGCTCTGCGCAAGGCTGTTTTCACCGATATTAAAGCCGAGCGTATAGAACAGACCGCGCACGTTAGCGTCCTTCTGCTGATAGTGCGTTTCAATGCGGTTCATCACATAAGACGCGGTGAGCTGGGTCAAAAAGGCGTTGCCTGCCAAAAGCCCCGTCTCACTGCCGTTGCCGACGTTGGATTCGTATACCGTGCGCTGGTTCCAGCCGCTGCCGGTGGTGTACTGTGAATTTTTAACATCATCATAGTAAGATGTACCGGTAGACGGTGCACCGTCGGACATTAACACGAGAATAGGCATACGGTCGTCACCGGACTGCCAGTTGTTGTCGCCGATTTGGGTGTCCATCTCTTCAAACATTTCTTTGGCTTCCCAAAGACCTGCCTGAATATAGGTGCCGCCCACAAACACCTTCTCTTTTGTAAGCGCATTCGCCGCTGTCTTGGCCCCTACGACATCTTCATCTACCGATACGATGCCGTAATCGCGCTCGTTATTATTGAATTCCATCTCTTCATAACGGAGATTGAGATATTTCCCGTCAGCCGCTGTGGTGTAGCGGTCGATGGGAAGCAGGCGCGTAACGCTTTCGCTGTAGGTGGAGGTGCCGGTAGTAGAGCTTGCCGAATACAGCACCACGCCGACACGGTTATTTTCGTTGACGGCAAGCAACCGCGTAATAGCATCATTTGCTGCATCGACGAGGTCGTCCTCTGCTTGCGCATTGGTCATAGAGCCCGAAAGGTCGAGTACCAGCACCGTGTCGGTGGGAATACTCGAATAACCGACAATTTCTTTATTCGCCGCAATAGCAGAAAGGGCGGTTAAGAAATTGCGGTCACCGTCTTTCATTGTCACGCTATTAGGGAACAAAGACGTATCGGTGAACACCGATTTGTCTGTCCACACACCGCCTGCGTTCACGGTATCAAGGCTTTCTAAATCAAAATATTTCTGCCAATTATCCATCGTGCTGACATCTGCAACACGGTCATAATACTCGGCAGATGCCGCCGCAACCGAAAAGGCGCCAAACGGCACGACGGACAACAAAAGCGCTATCGACAGCGCAATGCTCAGTATCCGTTTTTGGAAGGTTTTTGTTGTTTTCATATCCTTATCCTCCTTATCAGACTTTCAGCAGGTCTAAAAAGGCCTGTTCATTTACTTGCTCTACGTACTCTCTCAGCGCTTTCAGTGCACGTCGTCCGACCGCGCGGCAATCCATTGACAGCGCTTTGCGTATTTTGGTCTCTCGCAGCTCTGTCGGCACGCCATACAACGTGAGAATGGCATCCAGCGCGCCGGCTATGCGTATTTCCAACGGCACCTCTGCCCCTGCGGTCATCAGTGTTCCGTACTCAATGCCGGAAACCAGAATTTCCGCCTCCGCAAATTGCACGTCACTCCAATCCGCTCTGTATTCCTTAAATACTTCCTTTGCCCGCGTAACATCATTTTTGCGGATGCTTTCTAAGGAAATGGGGCTTGTGTATGCGGAAAGGAAGAAGTCTTTTACCACCGCATCCTCCTCACACATCACCGCTAAAGCGACAAATTCCAGGCACACCGCCATAATAGAACTCACGCCTTCCTGCGCTTCCTCTTCCATCAACTTCCATTGGAAGTCACAGAAGATATCCACAAGTGTTCCCAGCAAATGCTCCTTTGTCGGAAAGTAGAAGGTCAGATTTCCTGTACTCATATCCAGGTCTTGACAAATCGTTTTTACGGGCGTGTTACTATACCCGTTTGTCAGAAAATGTCTGCTCGCCGCCTGAATAATTTCAAGTTTTGTCAGCTCGCTCTTATTTATGCGCGCCATAGGCATTTTCTCCTTTCAGTGGTTTAAAAGGCAGTATTGCACAGGTGCTACCTTTTCGTTACATACAAATTTTAGCACGGGTACTAAAATTTGTCAATACTCTAAAATTAAAAAATGTGCTTTTTAAAATATTTGCAAAAAAAAGCAGGCATTTGCCACGCAAATGCCTGCTTTTTGTATATATTATTTATCTCGATTTATCTCGGACTTACATATTTGAGCGGATTTTGACGTGACCCGTTTTTTATCACCTCAAAATGCAGGTGCGGACCGCTGCTGCGTCCTGTAGAGCCGATAAGACCGAGGGTCTGACCGCGGGTAACCTTCTGACCGGTTACCACGTACAGCGAGTGACAGTGTGCATACAAGGTCTGCAAACCGTTAGCGTGCTGTATTTTTACCATATAGCCGTAACCGCCCGCGTTCCAGCCTGCAAACACCACCGTGCCGCCATCTGCGGCAATAAACGGTTTACCCATAACGGTCACAGGGCCGTTACAAATATCGAGCGCGTAATGTCCGTATCCCCAACCGCGGGACATATTGCGACAAATAGGTACGGGCCACAGCATACTGCCGTGTGTGACGCCGTCACCCACCGTGATATTGCCGCCGCTGGAGTTGACCACCTTTTTGGTGCCTACGACCACCACTTTGGTGACAGGTTGCTTGGTAACGTCAATAGATATAATCGTTTTACTCTGCTGTACACCGCCTACAAAGGTAAGCTCAGCCGTGACGTTCTGACTGCCTTCCACACCCTTGACCTTCACCTTTTCATAGGTGACCAGCTGGGTATTATCATACTCTTTTTCGGTGGTATAATCGATTTTTTCGGTATACTGAACGGTGCGTACCACCTTAACACGCAAAAAGGGCTGCGGGCGCTGTACC
>JAZSED010000139.1:0-2466 GCA_045531495.1 Acutalibacteraceae bacterium | reverse complement strand
ACCGTTCTCACATTTCTGACCAAAGTAGGAGCGCTGCCCATAGTTATGGAAATTCATATACGAATTGAAACGAGCGCTCAACCAATCATGAGATGCTTTTACCGCATCCGTAGCGCCCTCAACAGTGGGGTCGCTCAAAAGCACCTGGTCATTGGCGCTTTGGTTGCTTTGCCAGACCAGATCATTACGATCCAATCCCGCTTGGAAGTTTGCTATAAACTTCGTGACCTCTTCGGCAGATGCACCAAAGGAAACAGTGCCCATAACGGACAGCATTCCAACGAGCATCGCCAGCGTGAGCATAACCGCGCCCACAGATTTTAAGGACTTTGCTAATTTCATACTTTTCTCCCCTTTTAATAATATTTTTAGAGATAATGTACGCAAAACGGGAACAATCCCGCTGTTACCATTGTAGCAAACACATTTTTCTCGTGGGGTGCCATTTTTGACATACTATTCTACATAAATGACCTTTTTGGCACCCCACGGGATAATTTGTCGTATCAAAGATGTTTCTTACTCCGTCTCCGCACCAAGTACGTTAGCAATATGTGCGGTGAGAATGTCTGCAGCATCTTTATGTGCAAAAGCCAACGGATGTTCTGCGCCGCCGTCGGTATTCGCTGCAGCAGTCAAAGAGCAGTAAGACGTTTTGGTATCTCCCGTTTGTGCAACCCATTCCGCTACCGCGTTGGATAACGCCTGATCGTTCGTAGTAAACATCATACCGTAAGTCCAAACGATGTACGCATTCGGATATTTTGCACGAACTGCATTCAGGCAAGCTTTCGCCTCACTATTCACCGTTCCCGCCGTATTGTTGGTACCAAGGTTGATAACCACAACATCCTTTTCGGTAGTATCACCGCTACCGTATGCATACGGTATCATAGTACCGCCCTGCGGGAATGCTTCTTCATTGAACAGGCACTGTACCTGGGAAGTCGTTAAACCCGCAAACGATACCTGCGTAAAATCTGCACCGAAGGCCTTAGAGGTCAGCGCCGCGTAGCCAAGACGGATGTTCTGACTCGGGAGCTGTTGACCCGCCGCGTCGGGAGCACTGCTATCATAAGCACCGAGAATACCGGCGGTATCGGTAATAGAGTCGCCCAGGAACATAAATTGCAGGTCGTTTACCGTCGGCGTTTCAAGAGCGCCGTTATAAGTGACGTTCTTAAATACAAGATCGCCGAGAGACGGTGTGCCGACACCTTTTGCGATGGTAACGGTGTGATACCCGGGTTCCAGGTCTTCCACCACTTTGAGATAATTATCGCCGTATACGGCAACAACGTCGTCCACGTACTCGCCGTCCACCTTCACGTTGATGCGGCACTCGCCGAACGCGTATTTGGTGTATTTCGCATCCAGGTAAATATCACCTGCAAGCTCACCTGTGAGAGTAATACCCGCGTTACCAAAGCTTACTTTCACGTCGCCGTCTTCGGTAATGGTATGTCTGCCGTCAATACGCACAACGCCCTCCTTGCAAAGTTCTGCTACAGAAGAAGTAGACCTCATGCCGTACAAACTATCGTTATAGGAAGCAGTGGATATGTCACCGTACAAAACATGCTCGTTTCCACCTACTTCTACAAGGACATACGAACGAAAGTATATTTTCATATTTTTAATTTCCTCAAAATTGGCTGCTTTGTCCATATTGATAATACAAGCGGACAGGTCGACATGGTCATCGCAAATATCGTAGTATCTGTTGAGTTCAACCGCACTGAACCGTTTCACATATGCGTTAGCACTGCCTACCACCATATCCTCTGCATCCGTAGCAGCGGTGGTTGCAAGGCCGCTTTCAGCCGCCAACAGCATACCGTAGTCACTGATAGCATACTTGCTACCGTCTCCCATCACCACATATTCCACACCGTCAATGACCTGACGGGTAAAACGAGTGATAAAGCGCAGTCCGCATTTTTCTTTGTTGTAAGAGGTGCCGATCATACCGATATTGGGAGCATTGAGAGTTGGCTGATAGAACTCGTAATCTACGGTGTACGGTGCTACCGCCTGTGCGGGCACTTCATACTTAGAACCGTCGCCGCCGTCACGGTAACCCACACGGGTGGGTACAAATTTATTGCCGTTAGCATCGGTCACGATAAGCGAGCCGGCTTTCAGTTCATAGCCCTCAGCCGATTTCACGGTAATGATACTTCCTTCGACGACGGCAGAGTTTGCCATATGAGTGCCGATATCAACCGGAACGCCCTCGGCGTCAAGTTCTACCAGTTTGATCTCACGCACCATAACCTCACGACCGGAAAAGCCAAGAGAAACGTTACCGGAAGTGGAGGAATAGGTTTTTGTCATCGTTTCGTTGACAGCGCCGTCCTCGCTGGTCAGCGTAAAGGTAGCGGTGCCGTTAACCGCCTTCACCGTCAGCGTATACCACTGACCGTTCAAATTGGCACCGAAATTCTTGTCGACATTGGTCATATA
>JAZSED010000082.1:0-6899 GCA_045531495.1 Acutalibacteraceae bacterium | reverse complement strand
CGGTATAGCCGATTGGGATTTAGAGCCGCTGGGCTCTGCCTCCGGCAGTGTTACCGTTAACGTGCAAAATCCGTCCTTGTCGGGTAATGCGGACTTGACCCAACTGTATATTTCCAGCGGCTCGCTGTCTCCCGCGTTTTCATCTAAGGTGACAGAATATAACATTGTCATTCCCAACAACGTGACCGTTCTGACCGTCAGTGCGGAGACCGCCGATAAGAATGCTACCATTTCGGTGGAAGGCAGTAAAAATATGCAGGTGGGCAAAAACGTGCGTAAGGTTATCGTGACCGCCCCTAACGGCACGAAGAAAACCTATACCTTAAATATCACCCGTCAGGAAAGCACAGGCAATGTGACCGGCACGACCACAACACCCGGGAAAACGGATGACTCCTCGAAGGTAACGGTGGGCGAGGACACGCTGTATATTGCGAAGGATCTGAAGGACGTTACCTTACCGACCGGCTTTGAGCAGGTGGCTTTGACGGTCAACGATGCACAGTTCCCGTCGGTACAGGACAAATCCCGTACGGTTGTGCTGCTGTATCTTATCGATGCCAACGGCAAAAACGGCAAGTTTTATGTATACGACACGGCAACGATGACCTTTTCGGATTTCAACCACGCAGTCATGCCGACAGGGGTGTACACCTTCCTGACCCCCGACAGCAATGTGACGGTGCCTGCAGGCTTTACGCAGACCTTTGTGAAGGTAGGGGAACAGACCATTACCGCCTGGAGCTTCCCCGACATAGCGATGCAGGAATATTATCTTGTGTACGCCCTGTCCCCCGCGGGAAACAAAGGGTTGTATCAGTATGATACGTTGGAAGGCACCTTCCAACGGTACACCGCCTTCACTGCGGCACCCGATGATACTACACAGGTAGGAGACGAGGAGCCTGCCGAAGAGAAAAAGGGCTTTTTCGGTACTGTGAAGGGCTGGTACGACAGTCTGCTCGCCCGTTTTGGTATGACGAGACTGATTCTTCTCGCCGCGGGCGCGGTATTACTGATAGCGGCGCTTGTTGTGCTTATCGTCCTTTTGGCAAAACGCCCGAGGAATTGTAAACATTGATGGACTTTCCCGTCAGAAAAAACACGCGGTTACAGGGATACGATTACACCGCCCCTGGCGCGTATTTTGTGACCGTGTGTACCGAAAAGAGAGCAAATATTTTGTCTCATATCGTAGGGGAGGGGTCTCCCCTCCCGCAATTGTCACCATATGGACAGATTGCCGACCGTGTGATATGCGAAATCTCCAAAAAGTATAAGACGTGTACCGTAGACCGGTACGTTATTATGCCGAATCACATCCATCTCCTTCTCCGATTTGACGGGCGGGGAAACCCCGCCCCTACGATATCGGATGTGGTGGGGTGGATGAAATATGAGATTACAAAACAGATTAATGGTTATCGCGGCGCGGCCGGAGAAAAGGTTTTTCAACGCTCTTTCCACGACCACATCATTCGTGGAGAAACGGATTATCTGGAAATTTGGCAATACATTGACAACAACCCGCTCAAATGGGAAGAGGATTGCTTTTATGCGAAATAAAAAGAAGGGCGAATGTAAAACATTCGCCGTTCTTTTTTGTCATTCATACAATATAAAACACGCGGGGTCTAATGTAATAACCGTTTTTTCCAAAATGATGCGGTCGTCTTCCTTGCGGAAGGGACAGACAACGCGTGTGCCGTCTGCCGTTAACATTTCCACACGGGAAACGGGCTTTTCGGTGACAAGCGGTACCTCCTCGAGCGGGTCTAAGCTGATATTGAACACTGCCGTGAACAAACCGCCGTCGGGCAGATACGCCGCTTTGAGATAAATCTCCGAATCGTCGGGATAGTAGACGGGCAGGTTACCGCTTTTCTTCAGCAGATCCACCATCTGCAGCTTGCGGGATGCCGTGAGGAAGGAAAACGCTTCCAGATAATTGAAATTGGTATTGGGCGAACCGCAAAATGCCACCACCGTGCCGCCGCGGTCGTTATGAAACACCGTCACAGCGGGGAACAGCGGAATTTCGTCCTTGCCGTCCTTCAAATGCATAGTCATAGATACCGTTTGCACTCGCTCATCGGTGATGACAAGCTCGCGAATCCATTTTTGCGCGTTGGCTTTGTTGCCGTTGACGTACAGCCGCTCAAAACTCGTGCGGGCACCTTTCCAAGGACGGACGGTAACGCCGATGTCTTTGGAAAAACCGCGGGACTCGAGCTTTTCTATCGCGTCAGCCGCCAAAAACACCGTGCCGTTAAGCATTTCTTCGATTTCCGCATCGGTAAAGGCGTTGACAGCATTTCCCTCCAAGAAAACGGCGCCGCCGTTTTTGGAAGAGAAGTACAGCGGCACGCCCAAGCGCTCCAAAACACACGAGGACCACGCATCCGACAAGGAATACCAGCCCGGCACGGTTAAACCGTAATCGGGTTTTACAGGCAACGGGATACGGCAGCCGACCCACTGCATGGTGGGCACCATTTCTGCCAATGTATCATATAAGCCGCGATGTTTGGCAAGAATTTTGCGGAAAGCCTTGCCGCTTTGCGGCTCAAAGGTGGCAAGACGGGTAATCCAATGCTTCGCACCTTTAGCGCCCTCTAAAACGGACGCAACAAAGTGGGAGTGTAACGATTGCGCGCCTGTGCTGTAACGGTTTTGCGGACAGGTGTCGGTTTCGGCAAGTACCACATCGGCTTTGCCCTTCAAACATTCTATCTGCTGTGCCGCACGGTAGGAAACCTTGCTGAAGAAGCGCGCACCTGCGGGGGTGTAGTTGCCGTTGTTGATACGCACCACAACAGGATTATCCTTGCCCGCCAATATTTCGGCAATATCGGCGGCAAATTCCACTGTATGTCCTACGGCGCAGAAGGTGCCGGGGATGGCGGGGTTAACACTGTCGATACCTTCACGCATCGCTTTTGCCGCGCCGAGCAAGGCATCTCTTTGGGTTTCCACATACACATCCGTGTATGCTTCGCGCAATTCGGGATGGGTTTTGCCGCTAACGATATCCGCGATTTCGTCACGGGACAGGCTTGTGCCTGCCAAGCGGTTAAATGCCGCTACGTGCAAGGGACAGGTACACCCTTTGCCGCCGCGGTAGATAAGGCGGAAATCATCGTCCACCATAATCTCTTTGGGCGCATATTTTGCAATCGTTGCAAATTGCTCGCGCAGATAGTCGCAAAACGCTTCATCATACGGACACAGCGTGCCGACGTCTGCTTTACCGTCCGAGAAATTTACGTACGGTTGGAAAGCAGACGGTTGGTTAAGTGCATACCCGTGACCGATGGTGCACTGCACCAAAACGCCGCATTCCAGCCCCATTTGTGCCAAGCGGTCACGAAACAGTGCGTAATCCTTGCACTGCATCGACGCTTTGTCAATGGCGGGGATACCTTCGGGCACCAATTTTACCATAAACAGCGCGCAATCCGCGACGCCGTTTTCGTATTGCCACTGAATATCTTTACATATTTCGTCAATATGTGCCGTATCCAGCGGCATAATGGAATACAGGTTTTTCATAACAGCACCCCGCAATTATTTTTTCATTGCTATTGCCGCTTTGGCTTTCGCCACGATATTGTCGGCACAAAGGCCGAACAGCGGGAGAAGGTCGAGCGCGGGACCGGATATGCCGAAGGTATCCTCTACGCCGACACGCAGTACGGGTACGGGTACGGTTTCGCAAATCACTTCGCTGACTGCACTGCCAAGACCGCCGATAACGTTGTGTTCTTCCGCGGTAACGATAGCGCCCGTCTCATTGGCGGCAGCAATCAAAATGTCGCGGTCAATGGGCTTGATGGTCGCCATATTGATAAGGCGGGCGGAAATGCCCTCGTTTTTGAGCATTTCCACGGCTTTTATGGCTTCGCCTACCATAAGACCCGTTGCAACAATGGTCACGTCGGTGCCTTGCGTGAGGGTGACGCCTTTGCCGATTTCGAATTTGTAATCTTCTTCAAACAGCACCGGCACCGCCAATCTGCCAAAGCGCAGGTAGCAGGGGCCGTCCATTTCTGCGGCAGCGCGCACAGCCTTACGCGCTTCCACGTCGTCAGCGGGATTCAAGATAACCATACCGGGGATAGAGCGCATCAGCGCAATATCTTCACAGCATTGGTGGGTAGCGCCGTCTTCGCCGACAGAAATGCCTGCGTGGGAAGCGCCGATTTTTACGTTCAAATGGGGATAGCCGATGGAGTTTCTCACCTGCTCGAATGCTCTGCCTGCCGCAAACATAGCGAAGGAGGAAGCAAACACGGTTTTACCGGTTGCCGCAAGACCTGCGGCAACACTCATCATATTGCCCTCCGCAATACCCGCGTTGATAAAACGCTCGGGGAATTCTTTGGCAAAAACGCTCGTTTTAGTGGCGGCGGAAAGGTCGGCATCCATAACAACGATGTTGGGATTTTCTTTGCCCAGCGCGACCAGCTCTTTGCCGTAGCTGTCGCGGGTAGCAATTCTTTTTACTTCAGCCATGGTTTACGCCTCCTCTAATGCTTTTGCCGCCGCGGTCAATTCCGCAAGCGCGATTTCTGTCTGTTCTGCGTTGGGCGCACTGCCGTGCCAGCCCACCTGATTTTCCATAAAGGAAACGCCTTTACCTTTAATGCTGGTCTGAATAATGGCGGTGGGCTTGCCCTTTACGGTTTTCGCCTCGTTAAAGGCGGCTTCTATGGCGTCAAAATCGTGTGCGTCGATTTGGATAACGTGGAAACCGAACGCTTCAAATTTTTCGGGGATGGGGTAGGGGGAGTTAACCTCTTCCACAGTACCGTCAATCTGCAGATTGTTGTTATCCACGATAACCACAAGGTTATCCAGCTTCTTGTGTGCGGCAAACATCGCCGCTTCCCATACCTGCCCCTCCTCGATTTCACCGTCGCCGAGAATGGTGTAGGTGCGGAACGCATCACCCGACAGCTTGGCACTCAGCGCCATACCTACGGCGGCGGAAACACCTTGACCGAGAGAGCCCGCGGACATATCCACGCCGGGAATGTTTTTCATATCGGGATGCCCCTGCAGGATAGAGCCGATTTTACGCAGTGTGGGAATTAAATCTTCGGAGAAGTATCCCCGTACCGCCAGCGCACCGTACAAAGCGGGTGCGGCGTGACCTTTAGACAGCACAAAGCGGTCTCTTTCGGCCCATTTCGGGTCGTTAGGACGAATGTTCATTTCATTGAAATACAAATATGCCAACGTGTCGGCAATTGACAGCGAACCGCCGGGGTGACCGCTTTTTGCGTTGAAGGTACCCACGATGATGTGTTGGCGGATGCGATTTGCAATCATAGATAAGCGTTTTTTTGCAGATGCGTCCATAATGATGTTTCTCCTTTTCCTACCGTGTAAAGCAAAGTGCGCGCTTTACACCCATACTTAAAAACAGTATAACACATATTTCTCAACCACGCCACCCCTAAAAGCAAAAAAGTTCACAAAAAATACAGTAGACAACACTCGAAAAGTTTGGTATAATAAACAGAACAAACGATTCGGGAGGAAACTGACGTGAAATTGTGTAAAAAAATATTGGCGCTCGCCTTGGTGACGGTTATGCTGTTCTCCTTTGCGGCGTGCGGCTCTACCCCTAAAATTGCTATGACGGTGGATGGCAAAGACTACCCCACCGGAGAATATCTGGCATATATGCTGGACGCGTTTCAGCAGGTATACATCAACCAGGGTCTTTACTACTACGCACAGCAGGGTGTAGACGTATGGGCACAGGAATACAACTATAATGACCAGAAGGTCAAGCTGGATGAATACATCAAGAAGCTGACGGTGGACACCGTTATCCGCCAGAAGGCACTTGAAAATATGATGGCTGAGGCGGGCGTGAAGCCCTCCGAGCAAACCACCAAAGACGTGGAAGAAATGCTTGCGCAGATTTCGGAAAGCACCCTGCTTTCCTACGGCGTCAGCATGGCAAGCTACAGAGCGATGTGTGAGGCATACTATCGCAACGAGCTTTCCTTGTTCCTGTCCCGCTATGACAAAGACGGCACCACCCCTGTATCCGAGGACGATATCCGTAAATATTTCGACGAAAACTATTTGAGCTACAAAATGATTTCGGTGGAAATGATGACGGCGGATAACAAAGAGATGTCCGCAGACGAGCAGAAAAAGGTTACCGATAACCTGCAGGGCTATCTCGATATGTACAACAAGGGCACCGATTTTAACAAGGTTATCGCGCAGTATAACTACGATATCAGCACCAAGAGCGATAAGAAACTCGAAACTCTGACCGACAAAGACACCCGTCAGGACATTGAGGTAAAAGCGGCAAACGATACACAGTTTACCGATGCCATTAAGAGCATTAAGGAAGGCGAAGCCAAGCTGGTGACCTATAAAGCGGGCGGTACCACCTTGACCGCGGCGGTGATTCTTCGCCTGGACCCCGAACAGGGCGAAGGCTATGAGGATGCCTTCACCAAAAACCGTCAGAACATTCTGCTGGGTATCAAGCATGACGAGTTCAACAAGGAAGTGGAAGAGGTAGCCAAGAAGCTCACCTATACAGTAGATAAACGCGCCTATAAAATGTGCAACCCCAAAGAATTCGCAGAATAATGTAAAGAAAAACACGGTGTATCTTACAATACACCGTGTTTTTCTTTACAGATCGTCCGCGTCCTGCTCGGGTACACCGCCGTCAATGGGGGTGCCCGTATAGCTGCCGTTTACATCCGACGGCACACCGTTTTTGCTCTGCTCTTGCATAATCCGCGCCTCCGCAATAATGGGGGTGACGGTGTGCAAGGGCTCTTTTTTGGTTTTGGGGTCTTTAATTTCTTTCTTTTCCATACCACACACTCCTTCCGTCGGTAGTATGCATAGAAAAC
>JAZSED010000064.1:0-2302 GCA_045531495.1 Acutalibacteraceae bacterium | reverse complement strand
TGGAAATACAACACCACCACGGCCAAAATCGAGCCAAGTTGGATAACCACCTTAAACACGTCGAAAAAGTCGGCCGTTACATCCATTTTCCACACGGCATCCAACAGCAGAATGTGTCCCGTGCTGCTGATAGGTAACCATTCGGTAACACCTTGCACAATACCTTGCAGAATAGCTTGCAGTATTAAGATAAACAACAAGAGAATCTCATCCTTTAGGGTGAGCCGTTAAACCCGAACCCCGTTTTGGAAAGGCGGATTTTCGCTCACTCTTTGTTAAAATACTCGTGAATACATACAGTATTCACTGTGTTTTTGCCTCGATTGAACAAAAATCCGCTCTTTTCAAAATCTGCGACCGCAAAGAGAGAATATTTTGAGGGATTTTTGTTGCGTTCGGGCGAAGGGAATGCTCTCGCCTTGCGAGAACGAACGGGGCAAAAAGCCCCGAAATACACCGCTTTGCGGCGGTTTTGGGTTTAATGTCTCACCCTACAGATCAATTTCGTTCAAGAGATCGCGCAGTAAGATGATTTCATCCGCTGAGAAGGTTACACCCTTACCCATCTTGGTGTGATCGGGGGACCATTCACGGATGTCGTATTTGGGGGCACGGTCATTCCAGCTGATAAGGTTTACCTCTTTGGTCCAACCTTTAGAGGATTCGGACAGCACACCACAGTTTTTTACGATTTCATACTTTAATTCAGGCATTTTCAACACTCCTTTTTATTATAGAGCCAACACAGTATATGCACCGTTTGGCAAATTTAGCCCAACAACCATTCGCTGATAGCATCCAGCAAGCTACCGATGCCTGAAGAGCGAGACGGTTTTTGTCTGATTCCGCCGCCACGTAGTCGATACACCGGGCGTGTACTCACAGGCGGCTTATCGAAAAAATTGACCGTTGCCACCCGAAGATGACCCATCTTCAAATTGTGACAACCATTTATCAAGCGTTTCGGCGTCGCTTGCAGTCGCAGCAGCCGCTTCCGCGCGTGCCGCGGCAAGACGCGAACGCATCGCTTCTAACTCTTCAGCAAGCCTTGCCGTTGTCTGTTCTGCCGCAGACAACACCTTGTCGGTTTTTGCGCGACCCTCCTGCATTCTTGCCGTTACATTTTCGCGTATAAAGGCAACCGCATCTTTGCTCTTGCCAAACATCGCTTCAAAAGCGGCCAATTGCTGTTGCTGTGCCGCCAACTGCTCTGCTTGCACCGCATTTTCGTTGGTCAAGCGCGTTGCTTCTGCGGCACGCGGTTCCAATTCCGATACTTTATTTTCTAACAGTCCTTTTTGACTTTCTAACTCGGCAATCCGCTGTTCGGCTTTGGTCAAAGTCGAACGCAACACTTCCGTCTCCGCCACCTGCGTGCGCAAGGTTTCCAATTCCGCCTGCATCGTGGGTACGTCTACGGCGAGTTTTTCATTTTCTTCTTTCAGCGCGGCAACTTCCTGTTGCAGTGCTGTCAGTTCTTCATAATGCTCTGCGTTGAGGGAATCTATGTAGGTTAAAACATCCTCTTTTTTAAACCCGCGAAATGCGGTTGCAAAAAAGCCGTTTTCTGCCATTTTCGTCACGTTCCTTCCCTTTTCTTGTACATATCTAAATAAATATAACATATATTTATAAAAAAAGAAAGTCCTTTTTAAGAAATATTTAGCATATCGCAGCGCAGTGTTGACAAAAATTGAAAATATGGTACAATAAATTCTGCCACTCACAGTGCTTTATATGGGGTCGCAAAGGTTTCGACGGGGATTGTGAGGTACGGTAAGCGAGTAGCGGTGCAGGACCGCTATAAACCCTGCAAACTTGAAAGTAAACGACAGAAATACTGTTGCTTTGGCGGCCTAATTAGGCCCCCGTCTTTACCCGAAGGACCGCGGTCGGGATAAAGGCGTCGATTAGCGGTGAACATGAACCGAGAGGTGCCACACTCTCGGTCATGGCGTAGTGGCTACCGTAGCGAATAGCCTGTTAATCGGCGATTCGTGAGGGGAATCTTAAAAGATTAACTGCACTCGGAGAAAGCCGTATCAAGTGATTTTCGGACAGGGGTTCGATTCCCCTCGACTCCACCAACTAAAAAACCTTGAAAACGCTGAAAACACAGGCGTTTCAAGGGTTTTTACGTTTTTTCGTGTGAAGTGATTTTTATTGAAATTCGGTAAAATTTCACACAAAATAGCCCTTTTTTCACACTTACTTCACACGAAACTTCACACGAAAAATTTTTTTAAAAAAACAAGCACCGACCGGTGCTTGTTTTTTATGTTATTCAGGTTTGGTTTCGAGT
>JAZSED010000021.1:0-18086 GCA_045531495.1 Acutalibacteraceae bacterium | reverse complement strand
TATTTACGCGGCAGGGAAGAAGAAATGGAATATTCCGGCTACTTCTCAAACTGGGCAGAAAATCGCAACAAACAGCACAAAATGACTATTGAAGTAGTTAACGGCGGTATCCGTATGTGGATGGATGATTCCAGTTATTATTACGCAGAATTAGACGAATGTGCTATGGGCGGTTTGCTTGGTTTTTCAGCACAAGGAGAAAACGGTACGTTTGATAACTTGAAAATCACCGCTCTTGACGTAAACGGTAATGAGGTGTCGCTTGCGGATGCGGAAAAAGGTTGGCGTCCCGAATTCTTTATCGACACGAGTTTTGAATTCTGGAATCCGTTCAAAGACGAGTGGTTCTTTGAGTGGGGTAAAGAATACGAAAAATGAGTTGCCGACTTGTCATTGTTGCATCGTTTACGGTGCAACAATGACGTATGACAGAAAGGATTAGAAGGTATGACTAAAAAACTATTTGCACTTCTTTTAGCCACAGTAATGCTTCTGGGTGCTATGACCGGATGCAGAAAAGGCAGAGAAGTTTGGTATAGCGTTTCAGGTGAATATGTAACCGAAACTGAAACTGAAACAACTGATATTGGCACCGTTGGTTCTACTTCCAGGACGAGACGTATAAAGAGTACTACTTCCGGGAAGGGAACGACGGCCACCACTCGCGGGAAGACCAGAGTTACAAAAGATCCGGCGGATGCCTTAACTTTCAAACCGGTTGATGATAGCGGCGCGAATTATGATGTAAAAGGTACCGTTTCGATCGCGGTAGATACGGTGCGTGTCACTGACTATGAAGCGATGTTTGATACGATGCAACAGTTGTTTCCGAACATTAAATTTGAATTCGATTGGTGGGCACATACTACGGCAGATGATAGCTCTCGTGAGTATATGACCACGCGCTCCAAGACAGGTACGGCAGCAAACATTATTTGGGACGATGCGTCAGCTTTGCCGACGTATTTATATCAAAAATGGATTAAACCTATCACCAAATATGTCGCTAACGATCCGGAAATGAAAAACTGTCCCAAAAATCTGTTAGAGGACTATACTTATTTTGGAGAAGTGTTCGCGTTGCCTCACCAGGCAACGTATGAGACGCTTGTTTTTAATACAAGATTGCAAAACGAGTTGGGCATCAAAGATTCGGAAATGCCCGGTTTGGAATGGACATTGGAAGAGTATGAAGAACTGTTGAGAAAGGCTTCCACGGGATTTAGTGCGGGTAAATGTGTGGCGGTTCCTGACTTGTTTGAAACGTATAATCGCGTTTCGTTCTATTTAGCAAATAACAGTTCAAAAGATGCGCAGTATGGTCCGCGCGGTTTTAACTATAAAACCAATCAATATGAAGCAACTTGGCTTCATAAAGGCGCAAAGCAGATGCGCGATTGGCGTGTAATTGCCGGTGCAGAAGGCTGGTTTATGCAACAAAGTAAAACCGCTAACGTAAACCTGTTACAACAACAATTAGGTGTAAATGATTTTGGGAAACTTTGGCTTTCCGGCAAAGCTTTTATGGACGATACTCTCACGGTTTACACCGAAAAATGGCGTAGAGAGTATCCGAATCTGGAGTGGAAACAGTGGACATATCCTAATAAAGATGGCAAAATGATGGTTCATGTTGACCACTGCTTTGTCACGGAAACGACCCCTGAGGATCGCATGGATGCGGTTTATCAGGTTTTGCGTTTTATGACGGTTTCTACTAACGGAAACCTTGCTCGTTTGACCATGTACGAGGACTCTCAAAAAGGCAAATACACTTTGAATTCTCATGTCTATTATCCCACCAGTACCAGTAAAGCTGTTATCGATAAATTCAACAAATTATCCTGTACGGACGAAGTAGATGAATATTTGTTGAAAAATATCGGCAATTCGGTTAGATATGATGGTTTTAAATTGGTTTATAACTTTGGCAATTCGCAGTCGTGGGGCGATTCTATCGATCAAATCACCGATGGTAAAGATGTGGATTTGGCCGAGCCTGCGGCGAAGATCAACAGGGATTTAAAAGAAGACTTGGCTGATTTTGAAAAGACGTTCAAAAAGAATTACAAATAAATGAACAATATTTTATATTGGTTTGAGCACCAACGGAAAACACGTGATATCAAATGAAGAAAGGTGGGAGGAAGCAATGAAAACGAAGGCTTTTAAAAGTTTGATAGCTCTTGCCAGTGCAGTGCTGTTGATGTTTGTGTGCTGTGTTTGTGCTACAGCCGAAGCTTATCAGTGGTCGAAAACACCTTCGAGTCCGGCGTATCCTAATGTGGTTGGCGCTTGGAGTGGATTGGGTTCTGTAATAAAGACAGAACAGACGGCACATTGTTTCATTGTGACCGTAAAAGCAGGGGAGAAAGAGGAACAGTTGTATCTTTCCCTGCCTACGGCGGGTGGCTTTCGCTTGCAATCCAAACACGAATATCAAGCAACGCTGACAACGAGTAATGTGGGGTTGTTTGAAGCAGAAA
Source organism: Acutalibacteraceae bacterium (assembly GCA_045531495.1). GTDB lineage: Bacteria > Bacillota > Clostridia > Oscillospirales > Acutalibacteraceae > URNF01. The sequence goes on along the minus strand of JAZSED010000021.1, from coordinate 15,600 downwards.
ATGCAACTATTACATACAAACAGGATGCAAATGGTGTCGTTGTTATAAATGGTAAGGATGGCACAAATTTAAAGTTTCAAAAGACGGCTGATGGGTTTACACTGGACATTTGCAACAAAACCGGCAAAAAGTTGATTGGTATTTCCAACAAGCAAATTTTCTTCGCTTATAATTACAAGAATGAAGTGGTTAAAACGCGGGTGGAACTTCCGTTGACAGACGGCGAAGGCATTTATCAGGGCGGTGAACGTTTCAACAGTACCAATCAAGTGGGAAAATACACTTCCCTGACCAATTCTGATGCATGGTCTGCAGAGGATTCATCTTATCATAATGTGCCGTTGTTTCATTCTAACCGTGGTTACAGTATTTGGTTTAATATGACCTACCCCGGAGAGGCGGATATGGGATGGAGCAACAAAAATAAATATTCCATCCAATTCGATGGCGAAAAACTGGATTTTTACCTGTGGGTTGGCACACCGTTAGAGAACATTAAGAAATACACAGATATTACGGGCACCTCCGGTATGTATAACGAATGGACATTTGGTTTTTGGTCAGGCGCGATGTCGCGGGCCTTTGATGAAACCCGAGAAAAAAATGCCATGAAAAATCTGGTGTCTTTACTGGAAGGGTATAAAGACAATTACAATTTTTATCCCGAAGTGATGTATGGCGAGGGTCAAAACTCACAACAACAGACAAATATTCAATACCAAAAAGAGAGAGGTATTCGCACAGCTTTTTGGTTTGAACCGAAGTCGGATGTTACGTCTATGCAAAATTACTTGCCCGGTATAAATCGTTTGCCGGACAGTAAAGCCGGCACTACCGGGTATCCGTATAAATTTATCACGTTTGCATTAGAAAAATATGGCGTGTATCAAAATACCAGTTCACAGTGGTATGATTTTTCCAATCCGTCTGTGGTTGACGTTATCAGAGCGCGCATGGCGGATATATGGCATTTTGGCGTATCGGGTGCCATGATTGACTATGGTGAGTATTTGGGCTTTGATGGCTCGTGCTTTAACGGACTTTCCGGTATGGAAATGCATAATTTGAATTCTTATTATTATGCGAAAAACGCTGAAAAGGCATGGCAAGAACAGTGGAAAGGCGATTATGTGCTGTTCCAACGTTCCGGAACTGCCGGCACACAGAAATTTGTCGGACAGTTTTTTGGTGACCAGTCTTCTGATTGGACGGGGTACCAAAAACAAATCTATGCAATGGTGTCATTGGGTGCATCCGGCTGTAATTTGTATGGCGGTGACTATTGTGGACTTGGTGGCAGAGCCGAAAACAATTTGATGTCTCGCTGGACGGTGCTTTCCACTTTTTCTCCGTGGATGCGCCAACACGGTGCAAATATTCATAAGCCGTGGGAACAGGGCGAAGCAAACAAGCAGAATTTTGGAAAGTACTATTATTTCCGCAAGAACATTGTCCCCACCATTATGAGCGCTGCCATGGATGCGAATAAAACCGCAAATCCTATAGTGAAAGGCATGATGGTGGCATATCCGTATCAGTTAAAATTAGTGGACGTCAGCAATCAGTATCTTTTCTGTGATGATTTTCTTGTTTGTGCGGTTACGTCCGGAAACCAACATTCTTTGGATGTGGTTTTGCCCAATGGAGATACATGGTATAGTTTGTTTACCTATGGTCGATATAAGGGCGGCCAAACCGTGGCGGTGGATGCGCCCACTGCATTTATGCCTGTTTTTATAAAGGACGGTGCAGTAAAGGCGATTGACCTGCCCGAAAGTATGACTTTGGCAGCAGAAATGCATGATGCGGATGATGTGGATGCAGAAGAAATTTATGAACCGCACGATGCTCTTTTAATTACTCCGCCCGATCAAGAACGTACCTCCGTTATCCATGTGTTAGATGGCAATGTTACCGATTTCCGTACGTATAAATCCCATAGTGAACAGTACACTTCAAAGCCGGTGAACGATGCAACCTTTACTTTAACTAACAAGGAAGGTTCGGACAGAACGATTGTTTTGGCTTTAGGTGTAACGGCGTCCGAAATCAAATATGACGGAAAAACTCTTGAGCGACTTGACCACATGCCGGATTATTTCCAAGAGGAATATGGCTATTATGTGGAATTGAGCGGGCTCACTACAATGTACTTGCCTGCCGGTTGGAAAGAAATTTCCATTGTGAAGGGCGATGCGGCATATGAATCCTATAAACTCTTATCTACCGACGTAAAAGCAGTGGAAAAAATGTTGGATACAGACGTTAAGACATTTTATTCTTTGCCGCATGGTACAGATAATGAAACGGTTGTAGAGTTAGATTACGACGAACCCCAAAAAATTGGTAGAATTGTGACCAAATGGGCTGCAAATTATTACAACACGTATGACATCGAATATTCTGTGGACGGTGAAGAGTGGTCTCTCATCACGCAAAACCCAGAGGATGAACATACGGTAACAAACGGCGCCGGCTCGTTTGACGTGATAAGCGTTGACGAGGTGGAAGCGCAGTATCTGCGCATTGTCGGTATCCAACAGGCAAGGGAAGTGGATGCCGAGGTACTTGGCAATATCGGTATATATTCGTTTGAAGTGTATGCACCGGATGATTTCGTTCCTCTTGCAAAAGATGATGAAGAACTCCCCGTTTATGATGAGGAAGATTTTGAGGATGTCTGGGAGGATTTCAACGAAGAATCAGATGAAGATGTAGAGGGAGAAGTCGATGGAAAGCCCAACAAGAAGCCTGTCAAAAAGAAGAAAATCGTATATGACGATATTCCCACTTGGGTGATTATTCTTTGCGTTGCAGGTGGAGTCATTGTTATCACCGGTATTACACTTTTGATTTTGTTATTGTCTAAAAAAAGAAAAAAAGTGATCGCAGAAGCAATAAATAAGCAAAACGAAGCGGATATTTCGCTTGAATATTGATTTTGAAAGGAGAATGAGAAATGCAGTATGTTACCCCTGAAGTACAAGTGGTTTGCTTGGAGAGCGAAGAAGCGATAGCAAACGACAATCAGATGTTTTTCAGTGGATTAATTCCGAAAACACCTTGATTAGTACAATGTAAATGTAGCAAATACCCTTGTATGTAGGTTCCAAAAAAATTGGTAAGGAGTGATTAATATGCTAAACACAAAAACGAGCAAAAAAATTTTGGCGGTAATGCTGACATTTGCAATGTTGGCGAGTTTGTTTGCTGTGATGGGTGCCGGTTCCGCAGTAGCACAAACAGAGGCACAACCCGAAAAATTCGTGGCTGATTTCAGTGAATTGACCGAAATTGCGGTGGCAGGCGGCGTTTCTTTCGCAGCGGACAACACCTATCGCCCGGGTTACACGAAATCTACAGACACGCAAACGGTAGACGGAAAAATTAATGCTTGGATGGCGGAACGTTTTTCTATCTACAACAGCCATATGTATGCAAAGCATGCGTGGATGGGACAGAGCAGTGCTTCTATCCGCACCGCTGCAGATACGTATTCCGGTGATTTGTACTGGAAAGTAGGTTCTGACGCGGAAAACGGCAAATATGCCGGTATCAGAAACCAAGTGCCGCAGACTTCCGGTGGTAACTGGCAGTTTTTGCGTGTAGTAGAAACTATGACCGTTAAAAATCGCGGCGAAGAAGCGAAGTTGAAGAACTTTGAAGCGACTTTGCGCTTCTCCCGTACACAGGTTGTCGGTAATACAAACGGCAACGCTATTGTATTTACTTTCCACGAAGATGTTCCCGGACGGTTCAAGTCAAATGCCGGCGCCTTGGCGAACACCATTGTTATCGGTAATAGTGCTAAAGATACGCGTTTTACGAGCGATGGTATCGCATACAACTTGAAAACCAAGTGGGTGCCGAATGACAGATTGTCGTATGATGGGGATGCTGCCCTGAAAGCAACTGCTTTTGCAAACGGTTTAACGTTGCATAACGTGTATGCATTAACAGTAACTGCCAAAAATGGCACGATGACAGTTTCATTGGTAGATGAGACTACCAATGAAACTGTATATAGCAATTCGTCTACTTATGCCACCAGTGGCGGCTATGTTTCGTTTGGTGTGAGTGCGGCGCAATATACCATCCGTTCTTTGGAAATCACGGAATTGGATGATGCCGGTAATGCTGTCGATTTTGGTACATATGATGATACGGTAAAGGGGAACGTTGCACACGTGCAGCAGTTCCGCGCGAACTTTACCGGTTTGCCGGATGTGAACTATGATCAAGCTACTGCGGGTGCGGACGGTTATTATTATTATAGTCTTGATCCGGCGGTTGCGAGTGGCTTTAATGCTGATGGCACGCATTTGACTACCAAAGTACAGAATCAATATACAATTCAGGGTAATGTTGTGGGTGCGGAATCGGCATTAACCGATTACTTGGAAAGCAAGTTTGATTTCTTCGCTTCCCGTGGCGCGTATGTGTCGGAAACGCCGAACGCGGTTGGCGCAATAACTTCGGGTGTGCCGGAAACCGGCGCAGAACTTGCTGCTCCGCTCAGCGCTAACAGATGGGTACTTAACCGCAATAAATGGTTGGGTTATGCGTATACCAATGATTATCAGGATTCTATGTATCGTCGCTCTTTTTCTATGCGTTTACAAGCAGAAGACGGTACTGCGGCGCGGTTAGAAAACTTCAAATTGGATATGGATTTCATTTTGCTCCCGGATACGTATAACGACTGTTCCAACTTGTCGGTGAAATTCCGCGCAAACGATCCAATTTGTGCAGGTATGGGTGACGGTGCTTTGTTTGCGCTTTCTCCGAACGGTGGATATTTCTTTGGCAATGATTATACCGTCACCAATGGTGCACAGTATATTCCTGCGAGAAAAGACGGCAATTATACCGGTAATGCCCTGTATAACACCTACACCGGTAGTATGAATTTTGCGTCTTCCAACAATAAAACGCAGGCGGTATATGAAGGTGCTGTTCCGGCGCTTGGTACCGGCCTTGCTAATATTTATCATTTAGCTTTAGAGGTAAAAGGGAACGCTGCGAAGGTGCTTGTTACCAAGGCGGGCACTGAGATTTTGGCATTGGAAGAGAACATTCCGACCGGCAGCGGTGAACTGTATATTGGCGGTTCGAACTTTGGTGCTTATTTCGCAAACATTGTTGTTACCCGTTGGGATGAAAACGGTAACCCGGTCGATTTTGATGCCGAAGAAGCAAAAGATGCTGATTTTGCGGCCGATTTTGCGGGTATTGTTGAGTCGCGTAACGGTGTAGGTTATCGCAAAGATAACGTTAAGAAAGCAAACTATTTTTCAGCAACCGGTACTGCTACTGAAAAAGCTTGGTTGACTAACGTGAACGGTTTCTTCACCGATACTGCCAATGCAACAGATAAAGAAATTAACGACTATTTGAACGCCAAGTTTGATTTCTATACGTCTATTAACGCAGCGGGCAAGTACCAAGTGGCGATGACCAATCCGTTTGATGGCGGTGATGCCAATATCAAATGGAAACTTTCCGGGAAATATTTAACGGCAGACGTTACTGATGGTAGCAATAAGTTCTGCTGGGAAATGTTCAAACGTACGGTTTCTGCAGTGGCTAAAGACGCAAACGGTAATCAGATTAACGCACAAAACTTCACTTTGACAGCGGACGTAAAACTGTATACCGGCGCAAATGCGCATTTAGGCGGTGTCGCGATTGCATTCCGTGATAAAACGCCCGGCAAGTGGGTTGCAGGTAATAACTGGGTGCAGAATGATGCTAAAGCCTTCGTGTTGCTTAATACAAAAGGTGTTTGGCTGACCGACCCTGCTACTCATCAGGCAATTGAAAACGGTACACACCCTGAAAAGACGGCAACCTACAAACAGATTTATGCTTCTCCGTGCGAAACAACCGGCAACGCAACGTATTGCAATTTGATTGAGCCGTGGCAGAATGGTGCTGAAAGCTTGTCCGAAGTGCGTGTGCAACTGGTTGCCAATAACGATGTTGTTACTTTGAAAGTGCTCTCTCAGGATGAGCAGACGGTCTATTTTGAAAAACAGATGACTACCACATGGGTGAACGCCGGTGCCATTACCTTTGCGGCAATAGGAGCAACCGGTGGCGGTTTTGCCAACGTGGACATTGATGTTCAAGATCCGACTTTGACTGTTGATGCCGCTCTTGCAAACGGCACTGTTCAAGTTGAAAAACTTCTTTCCGTTTCCAATGGTAACTGGGAGTATCTTGTAGAAGTGAATGCTGATGATGGATACGAACTCGCTGCAAACAGTTTGATTGCACAGTATGCTGACAATACGAAAGTGTACCCTGTGAGAAACGGTTATAGGGATGGCATGGAAAGCAATCAGTTTGTGTTTACTGTTCGGGAAGAAGCTGTTTTAACTGCAAACTTTATTCAGCCGACTACCGTCAACTATGCGCCGCTTGGCACCTCGTATAACAAGGATTTAGCCGCTTTCCGTTTTGTGCACCGTGCATATATCGGTCGTGATTCCGGTGGCGAGTTTATTATGGTGAATGGCACACGAACTGCTGTGGAAGAATACGGTTTGATGATTGCCCTTGAAGAGGTTGTATCTAACCCTGCGCTTTCCGACAGTGCGGAACTGACTTTGGATAACAACTGTCCGTATATTAAGACGTTCTCTAACAAGGATAGCAGTTTCCGCTATTATGACTATTCGGAAGCGTATATTGATGTTTCGGCAATGATTTTGAATATTCCGGAAGAATATCAGGATAAGGTTGTTCTTTGTCGTATGTATGTAAAATACGGTGATACAACCTGGTACTCAGATACATGGGAATGTTCTTACGCCGAGGCGACAGCATAAGTTTGTTGGATAATGTAACAATCATACATCAATGATTTAGTAAAAGACCACATCTCTTTTTGAGAGATGTGGTCTTTTCACTTGAATGTGTTATGAAATGTAAAAAATAGTATTCTTATGGCTTGGTTGAATGACCATATGCCGACAGGAGCAGATCTATAAAAGGGGAAGCGATGTAAACTTGACATAAAACAGACCGCTATGGTCTGCAAAGCGAGAACCATAGCGGTCTGTTTCGGGTAGGATATAAGAATCCTATGCGTTCAGATATTTTAGTGCTGCGAGATAGGTGCCGGCACTCCAACCCATCATGGCGGGCATTTTGTATTCGTTGGAAACATTGATGTTTCCCTCAACAACATTGTATTTTTCCCACAGGTTACCGGTCTGTGCAAATATTTTTTCCACCAATGAAACATATTTTTGCGCTATGCGCCTTGCTTCGGCTTTGTAACCATATCTATGCAGACCGATAATAGCAATGTATTGCAGACAAGCCCAACCATTAGGATAATCCCATTGATAATTGCCAATGGCATCATTCTTTTCACAGGTTAATATACCATAGTCAGCTTCCAATCGGGGTAGGAGATTTTGAACTGCTGCTTCGGCGTGCTTTTTTTCGGCCATACCTACGAAAAGGGGGTAGAAGGAAGCGGCAGAGAGAATACTGCTTTGCGTTTTTTCTTTGAAATTGTAATCTACCAGTACTCCCTCGCTATTTTCCATGAAGGAAATCATTCGTTGCTTTCTGGATTCCGCGCGTGTTGCCCATTCGTTTTGTTCACCGTTTTCCAATATGTTTGCAAAGGTGGCCATGTTGGTTTCAAAGGCAAACAAAAGTGTATTTAAGTCAACAGGCGCAAAATCTTGACCGGTAAAAGCAAATCGTGGAGTGACATCCCAACCGCTTTCTGCGTTTACCATAAAGTGTTCACCGATGCTTTCTGCAGATGCATCAAGTGAAATGCCGACACGGTTAATAAACAGATCTCTATATTCAAGTATTTCTTCTTTGCTTGTACCGGCGACGTGTCCATATCGATTGAGTCCGATAGGGGTAATGCGCTGTTTTGTCCAAAACGCATATTCTTTTTGAAGGGTTGTATAGGCATTTTGTAACCACTCTTTATCGTGATAGTATTCCCAGACGTCTCGCACCATAAGGGATAAAAAAGGTGGTTGGGAGCGCGAGAGATATCCGATGCGGTTTCCGTTAGGCATATACCCGAATTTATTTACCAAATATAAAATGTTATCGGTGTTGCTTTTCACCTGTGTGTAGTTCCCGGCGATTTCCAAACCTTTGTTGGTAAAATATGTATCCCAATAGTACATTTCATCAAAATGTCCAACGGCGGGGACAGTATAGGGATGGGGTAGGCCGATAAGCGTGCCCTTGTCCTCGTGATTTTCTTTGATACAATATTTCCAATTGTTTTCTATGTAATTACATACGTCTATACGGGTTGACATATATGAACTCCTTACTACAGTATGGTAAATGGCAGAGATTACCGTTACATATATTGTAACAAGTGAGGATGCATATAGCAATTAAATCGCAACAACTCAACTACATAGTTAGTTTCGAAAAAATCCAATATCTCCTTTTATCACTTTTTGGTTGAAGATATTGTAATATTGCAATGCATTTGGTAGAATATATAGGTAGTAATATGCTGCACTTTATTAGGAGATGATGCTGTGAATTGGACGATTCTGTATGACAGGTATTCTTACGCGGTAGAAATGACATATTCTGCTGTGATGGATTATATGGTTAACACTTCTATCAACTGCATGAAATTGCAAGATGCAGGCAGATCGTTAGCAAAGGAAAACAACATTATTTATATCGGCGCGTGCGGAGAATATCCTGCACCGAAGGACGGTTATCGATTGAAATCACTCATTACCAAATGGGGGACCCAGGTCGTAATACTTACCGGCTGCGATTTGGTTAATACGGTGTATGCTGCGGTTGATTTCAAAGAAAAATATTTGGTAAAGGCAATGAATGCGGATGTGCATAACGGACCGTATTTTTTTAGAAGGCCTTTTGTTGATTTGATGCCTGAAATTGATGTCAGTTTTACGCCTGTAGTGAAGATGCGTTCTCTTTGGACGTGGGGCTATGTCATTTATGATTATAAAAGATATATCGACAACATGGTTATGCTGAAATTGAATTGTCTTATTTTATGGAATGATTTCCCTCCGGAAAACGCAAAACAGATTGTGGACTATGCACATGAAAGAGGCGTAAAAATCATTTGGGGGTATTCATGGGGATGGGATACTAATTGTGCTCAAGTGGATGTAAAAAATCTGGAAAAAATTTCAGATGAGGCAATTAGAGCTTATCAAGAGCAGTATGCTGATTTGGGTGGCGATGGAATCTATGTGCAAGCTTTTACTGAGTCAGTGGGGGAAAAAATAGGTGACGTTATTGTTGCAGAGGCAGTGACAGATTTGGTCAATATGACCGCAAAAAAGTTGCTTGAATTATACCCTGATTTATATATACAGTTTGGTTTGCATGCACCGCCTGTGAAAAATCGATTGGAATATATCGCAAATATTGATCCGCGTGTTCTGGTGTTTTGGGAAGATTGTGGTGCGTTTCCGTATAGTTATATTCCGAAGAATGTTAAAAATTTCGACGAAACGGTGGCTTTTACAGAAAAGTTAAAGCGGCTACGTAATGGCGGCTTTGGAGCGATGTTCAAAGGCATGACTTGCTTAGATTGGACCACGTTTGAACATCGCCCCGGTACTTTTATTTTAGGGGCGGCCAGCAAGGGTGTAATTAAGGAACGCACTGCCGAAAAGCAGAAGTTTTGGAAATATATTCAAGCATATTGGATCAGTAACGCAAAATACCTTTACGAAATGGTAAAGGTATTTGATAAAGATGACGTTGTTGGTGCTTTGGTGGAAGATGGTATGCTCGAATCAGGAATTTGGTTTCCGGTTGCATTGTATGCGGAAATGCTTTGGGATACCGAAAGTACTGTAGATGAAATTTTGAGCCGCGTTGCATTGATGCCGGATGTAAAGTTTGCACAGGGCAATGCTCCGCTACTTCCTAACAATGCGGATTCTCAAATCGATAAATTAGGTGCCTTTGGTTCGCAAACCATGATGGGAATCATTGGACGTAAAATATACGGATTCCGCAAAAAACAAGATTTGTCACAAAATGAATTGGCACTTTTGTTGCATATCTCTCCGCAGTCGGTTTCAAAATGGGAAAACGGTATAGCGATTCCCAGTGTAGAAAATATCATTTTACTTGCCGAAATATTTGACGTAACTTTGGATGAATTGTTAAAAGAATAATTTAAAGAGCATGGATGTAGTCTAAACTTCCATGCTCTTTTCTTACCTGTTAGTTGATTTTTGGGGATTTGTTTGACACTGAAAAATGTTTTACTTTATAATATGAATGTGATATTAAATACACGAAAAGAAGTTCTCTACACAAATAAGGAGGTAAAATTGTATGGCTTGGGAACATTGTCCTAAAATGCCGGTTATTCCGGTGGAATGGTATGAGATTAGTGAAATTACATCTATTTTCAAAAAGGAAAACGTTTTTATTTTCCGTGCAAAAATATATAACAAGGTGTTGTCTTTTCAGGTGACCTTCCCCAAAATAGGTGGTGTGCGTCTTTGCGAACATGCCGGCTTTTTTACGGCAAGTGAGGTATATCCCATTCAGTATTCCGGATCCAAAATTGTTAAAATGAAGGCCGGCGAACAAACCGTAATCTTTAAGCGAGATACGGACCGCGGTTTTATCTTGGACGTCATAAACAAGGATGGTATAACGGTATTCTCTTTCAATGGTAATGATCTCAAATATGGTCTTACCGGAAATAAAATCAAGAAAATTGAAAAGATTAAACTGAGCCATTCTTTTACATCTGAAGAAATATTATACGGCTTAGGAGAACGAAGCAACACGCTCAATCAAGTAGGACATAAAGCACTTTTGTGGAATGTGGACACCGCTATTCACGGTCCTGCTAGGGATAGTGGTGTGGACCATAACGAGGCATATCAAAACGTGCCGTTACTACATAGCAATAAGGGATATTCTTTGTTTGCTAACACAATGTATGCCGGTTGGGCGGAATTTGGTGTAGATTGTCCGGGCTATTATAGTTTTGATTTTAATGGGCCTGAGTGCGATTTCTTTGTTTTTACCGATTCACCCAAGAAGAATATGTTTTCCTACACCGAATTGACCGGTCATTCCATTATTCCGCCTAAATGGGTGTTTCAATATTGGATGGGCGGCGGCGCTGATCAATGGTTGAAACAAGGTAAACATTGGCGAGAGGTGTTTAGGGAGTATATTGACGGGTATAAAAAGCTGGGTATTCCGCAAATTGCCGGCTGTTACGGCGAAGGAGCGCCTTCCTTAAACAAGGAGGGGTACGAAATTGCATCGGAAACCGGTATGCGCATGTTTATTTGGAATCATCCCAGCTTGGAAAAGGAGTTTACAAGCGCATTGCTTGGCACCGATGATCCGAAAGCACAGCCGCTTTTGTATATTCCGCAAAAGGCACAGGCATGGAAAGGCAATTGGATTGATTTCACCCATCCCAATGCAAAACCCGCTTTGCGCGAGTTCTACAAGGAGTATTTTGACTGGGGCTTAAAAGGAGCAATGATTGATTTCGGTGAATTTGTACATACCGGTCAAACATTGTATAACGGTAAAGATGGTAATGCTATGCACAACGAGCATTCGTATTGGTATGCTAAAACCATGAAAGAGATTTTCGAAGAACGTTGCGGAGATGACTTTGTGTTGTTTCAACGTTCGGGTTGTGCCGGCTCACAGGCGTTTGTCGGTCAGTTTGGCGGCGACCAAGCTGCTCGTTTTTACGGCTTGAAACAGGCGTTTTATTCCGGTCTCAATATGATGTCTTCCGGTTTTAACATTTGGGGTAGCGATCTTGGTGGATATAACGGTACGCCGACACCCGAGTTGTATATGCGGTGGCTGGAGTTTGCTATTTTTTCACCTATGATGCGTTCGCACGGCGTAGGTTTGGCACGCAATCCGTGGGAGTACGGCGAGCAGGCGACAGAATTGTTTAAGAAAATGTACTGGTGGCGCGAAAATATGCTGGATTATGTTTTTTCTTCCGCTGTGGATGCGCACCTTACTGCTGCACCGATGATGCGTGTAATGGCAATGGAATACCCGGGCGAAGGTATAGATGCGGTGGATACGCAGTATATGTTTGGTAGTGAGTTGCTGGTTGCTCCTGTTTTAGAGCCGGAGAGTCGGATAAAAATGGTGGTGTTTCCGAAGGGGTATTTTGTCAACCTTTGGACCGGCGAACGGATTGAAGGTGGTCGTCGTTTAGTAGTGGATGCACCGGAGGAGACAGTTCCCGTCTATTTAAGAGCAGGCGCAGTTATGCTGCTTAAAACTACCGAAAGTCTGGAATTTGGCGAAAACATGGTCGACAAAGCAACGATTACAACCTTATTAACTACGCCCGCAGAAAATCGACGCGAAGTGCGCCATTATTTTGATGAAAAAAATTATGCTGATTTTGTGACCGACGTTGCAGAAGATGCGGTGCTGGTATTAGAGAATAAGAATAATGCGCAGGTGGATGCGGTTGTTGTAAAGGGTGTGCAAGCAACTGCGGTTATAGCAGACGGTGAAGCAGTAGAATTTGCTTGCAAAGAAAATGAAACAAGATTCCGTCTGCCGAATGGTTTCAGGAAAATTGTTATCAAATAAAATTTTGTTTTAAAAAGAGAAAAACCGCATGGAATGCCATGCGGTTTTTTCATACGCTTTTTTATTTGATTTAGAATGTGGTTCTGCAAATCTTAATATTTTCAGCCGTTTGCACTGTACACTGAATTTCTTTTGGATGAGAAAGAGTGAGGGTGATTTCATCGTTTTTTCGTTCCCAATGTACAGAAATCTCGCCGGCAGGCAGGATATGTGTTGCGTCGGCGGATTGTAATGCGTGAATGAAATGAGGCGCAATGACAACGTTGTTATGATCGATGATCTGTAGGCCGCCAATCCAACGCATAAACCAGTGTAGTACGTCGCCGAAGAAATGGTGGTTATCTGAACGAAGCCAATTGCAATCGGAACTTAAAAATTGCTCCGGCAGGGTGGTGTTTCCACGAGAAACCCAATTACCGTATGATGGTGCATCTAAACGGGTAATCATGCGGTACGCCAGTTCACTTTCATTGTTCGAAGATAATACGTGAAAGATGGTCCGCAGTCCTAATATGCCGCCGGTCATACGTTCTTCATCTCGGTGGATAATGTGCAATAATTTTTGAAAAGCGGCAGGACGTTCTTCGTCGGTAAAAATATTGTAATATAAACCGAGCGCTTGTGCAGTTTGGCAGTCACCCTCTATAGTTAAGGCGGTTTTGTCAATCAGGTGCGTGCGTATCGCAGTAAGGAAAGATTTTGCTAAATCCTGCGCAAAAAACGCACTGGGATTTTTATGTATTGCTTTGAACATAAGGGTTGCCTTTTGGCAAATATCATATGCTGCCATACTACACGCTACGCGTAGGGGACAAGCATATTCCACAGGAATACGGTCGACCGACATAAAATCACCCAGCCCGTATTCGATCAGCCCCAAATCGTTCCGCTTGTTGCTGAGATACTTGAGGTATGATAGCATCAAATCGGCGTTTTCTTTGATGATATGCGTGTCTCCGCGATACTGATATAATCGGTAAGGGATTTCGAAAATGACACAATCCCAAACGGGACCAAACAGTTCATACCCCCAGCCGCCGGTCGGGATAATACCGGGGATGCCACCATCCTCTCTCTGCGCTTTGCGAATGTTGCGTAACCATTCATGCATACTTTTGTCAAAAGAAAGAGTTAAAGCCATATGCTCTGCTGATAATGCCGCATCTCCTGTCCAACCGTTTTTTTCGCGATGTGGGCAGTCGGTAGGAAAGTAGTAGAAGTTGGAAAGGTCGCTCCGCATGGCTGCGTCGCAAATTTTATTTGCCAAATCGTCAGAACAACTAAAAGAACCAATCTGTTTTAAATCCGAACGCATCACTAGATATGTGAGTAGATCTTCTGTTGCTTGTTCGGGGGTTATGCCTGAGATGTACAGGTATCGATATCCGTGATAGGTAAACATTGGTTCAAAAACTTCTTCATCTTCACCGGAGAGGATGTAGATGTCCCTCTGCGCATATCCATCGGGGAAATAATAGATGTTGGAATAATCCGCTTTGCCGTCGGCAGTCAATTTCTCTGCACACTGAATGTCCACGCGTTGCCCACGGGTTCCTTTGATTTTTAAGCGAAAAATACCTGCGTTGTTTTCGCCAAAATCATAGATATAGCCTCCTGCCTTTGGAGGCGCCGATTCAACGGCAGGAGTAATTGTCCCGCCATCCTCGCTGTATGGCGCTAACGTGCCTTTAACGATGGAAATCGGCTTGATTTCTTTTGTGATAACAATCGGATCTGCTTCGCAAAGCCGTGCTTCACCTTTGGGTGTGTCGGTGATGAGTGGGGCGTGCCAAGTGTTGTCTTGCACATACTCTGTTTGCGTCCAACCGACTTCTTGCTTCCTAGCGTCGTAAAATACGCCACTACGTAGATCGTTAAACCAAATAGGACCTTTTTTGCAACAAAAATCGCTTGCATCAAACTCAATATTTTTTTCTGCTTTAATTGATACTTGCAAAGCCAGCTTGGGCGCGGAGTTGATTGTGTTATCAACAAACTCCCAAGTGGCGGTTTTTCCGTTTTGGAAACCGTCTCCCAACATAATGCCTATGACGTTTTCCCCGACGTTTAAAAAGGGGAGAAGATCGTATGTGTCATAGTAGATAATGTCATCTGAATTAGAAATGTATGGAGCCAAATACCCCTTGGTGATTCGTTTACCGTTAATAAACAAATCGTAAAAGCCGAGTCCGCAAAGGGTGATTTCACCCTTTGTCGGCCTTTGCTGCAGGTGAAAACTTTTTCTAAACAACGGTGCAGGCACATGGTGAGTGAAAGTAGAATGCTTTGTATCTTCACAAACGAAAAGTTTAGAAAAGGTCATATACAAATCTCCTTGTGATGATTTTGCTCGGTGAAAAGATTACTTTTTATTACGAACGCCTTTGTGGATGCGTAACATTTTTGTTTCACCTTTTTTTAGGATAAATTCGGCTAACAATTCCGTTCCGGGCAGTCTCTCTCCTGTAAAGTAATCGTACGCTGCACCCGCAAATGGGAAGTGGATACGTTTTTCACCGTCGTTTGCGGCAAGCATTGTCACAATATCTCCATCGGCGTAGACAGTGTCGTTGCTGTGAGCGTAGATGTGTCCTCCTGCGAGCGCCAATTGCTCTCGGATAAGTGCCGTTGGCGGCTGGATGGGTAAACTCCATATGGTTTGATATCCATCACCGAGATGCGCCACCACCATCGGAGCTCCTTCTTCATCTTGCGCAATAACAAGGTCTTTTTCGCCGGGATTTAATACGACGTGCGGTGTGATTTGGGGGTTACTGGGGAACGAGATATTCTTCCACGTAGCTCTCGGACATGCTGTATCTTGTAAAAGGGTTGAATCTATTTCGGTATCAGTGCCAATATTACCGCCGGCAAAATATCCGGGCAGACCCACGAAGAAAAGGGTTTTTCCGTTTGTTCGCCAGCGCGCAAGTGCTTGTTTGTCTAACGGTACAGTCGGCGAAAGAATAAGCGCCATACGATATTGTG
>JAZSED010000054.1:0-2802 GCA_045531495.1 Acutalibacteraceae bacterium | reverse complement strand
CGTTGCCATAATAAACCACGAAACGGTACCCGTTTCATAGTTACAGCTCGAACGGCCGAAGTTTGCCGATTCGGGTAAAGAATAATAGTAGTTGGAGATAAAGAGCGGTAACTGTCTGTTCACTTCTACGGGGTTATTGGGATTTAACGGTGTGGTGGACAACAGGGCTTCGAACAGTCGGTCACCGTCACCCAATGCCGCGTCTGCGTACGCCTTGAACATGGTCGCGTGGCAGTATACACAGCCGTTTTCGGACGTACCTGCTTTTTTCACGCTGATACGGCCCCAGCGACCGTCCCACTCGTAGAACGGCGGCCATAAAAGGTAAGAGCCGAAGGGCGCTTTGAGCTTATCGATGGCTTTTACCGCCTTTTCCAAGCGTTCACCGCGTGCCGCTCCTGCTAAAATTGCCCAGGTTTGCGCGTTAAGCATAATGCGATCACTGTCATTGGTATCGGCAAACGGTACGCCATAGTCGTCAAAACCGCCGATATAGCGATCTCCGTTCCAAGCGTGGTCGTTTACCGCTTTATCCAGAGTTGCCCAGATGTTTTCAAGTTTTTCGATAGCCGCTGTATCGCCGCGCGCTTCGCAAAGTGCTTCAAATTGTTTAATGCAATACATAGCGGCAACGGTGGTCCAGGTGGATTCACCGCGGCCCTCTCTGCCGATACCGTTAACAGGGTCGGTCCAGTCGCCATCGCGCATCAGGCACAAACCGTGTGTGCCGATATCGCCTGCCATATACTCAATAGCCGCCAGCAGATGGTTATAAACAGTGTCCTCACCGCCGTCTAAGTACGGTACAACCTTGTCGCACAAGGATAAATCACCGTTCTGGTTGATAAGTGCGGTGATACACAGCACCAGCCATACCGCACCGTCGCAATGGTCCACAAGACACAGTTTAGCGGCGGGGGAGCCGTCGGTCATATACCACTGTTTGATATACCCGTTGTTCTGCTGCCTTGCCAGCACGTTCATCATAAAGGGAATAGCGCCTTGTGCATCAACAACCGCATACCCCATCGCGTCCTGCAGCTGGTTGCGGACAGGACAGTATGTACCCATACGGTTGAGACGGGTTAACAGAGAAGACTGCTTTTTCAGCCAGAAATTCACAAGCGCGTCAAAGCCGTCGTCGGGGGTTTTGATGAAATAGGAAGAGGTGAGCTGTTCCCAATGCGCATCCGAACGCTTTTTCTCGTTTTCCACGAAAGCGGGGGTGAGTTTTTTGGCAAAATCAAACATCTCCTCCTTGGTGATAGCCGCGCCCACCGCGATGGTAACTGCGCGAGACTCACCGGGTGCGAGCATAAAGGTATGTTGCATCGCGCCGATAAACGCTTCAAGCTCGCCGGGAAGGTTGGAGCACGTATCATTCTGCACCGCCGCAGGCACACCGCACGGGGTGTAACCGCCGAAATAGCGGTACGCACTCATATCGCAGGAATGGGGCGCAGTGTCTGCGGTCATATAGTAGTATGCTCGTGCGTTTTCTACTTTCTCCTTTTCGTGATAGAATACGTGGTAGGGGAAGGAGTACTTATGTATAACACCGTTTTCAAACATACAGGTGCCGCCCATCGGGCTGGCGTCGGGGAAACCGACTGAGGTGAAAAGGGAGAGGGAACGTATTTTGTCGGTGGTGTTGGTCAAAGTGACCGTCCAATATTCGATAATATCCGAGGTGGGCACGAAAATCCGCACCGAAGCGGCAATGCCGTCGGTTTTGTTGTCTAATACCGTGCTGTTGAGATAATGACGGCAGGTATATTCATCTGACGGCTCTATATCATTCAGTTTCCAATAGTTGCCGCTTTCACGGTCACGTATGTAAAAAAGGCGGTTGCCTTCGGTGAAGGTGGTCTGGCTGTAATTGATAACAAAACGGGACGTACCGTTAAGCGTCTGGTCAATTGCCGTCTGGTAGTTGTCATTGTACAGATAGTTGGTCCACGCGGACGGGGTCTTGGGGGTGGTGACGGCAAAGCCGCGACCGTTCTCAATAAATTTGCCGAAAGAATTCTGATAGCTCATCTTGTTACCTCCGTTGAAAATATACACCTGTATTTTACCATACTTTCACATAAAAAGAAAGCAACTGCGTCCGTGTTTTGGTAAATTCGTACGGGGGCGGCGAACTGACGAGCAAAAAATCAACGGTTGCAACCCGTGGGAAATTATGCTATACTGAGGGCATAAAGAGAGAGGGAGTATCGAAATGAAGCTTGTAACTTCGGCAGGAGACTATTGGCAGTATACAGACAGTAGTTTGCCCGACACCATTCGCCATTTCAGAGGCGGTAAATTTAAAAACATCAATTTGGAATTGCCCACAAGAACGGCAGAATTTTTCTGTGACGACGACAATGCGTGGAAAAACTTTGCCGAAGAACTTGTTAAAGCGCGTGAGGAAGCAGAGGTAAACTATGTAGTTGCCCACGCGCCGTGTTTACATAATCCCGTTTTTGAAGCGTTGGAGGACCACGATAACGCGGAATATCAAACCAACATTCGTGCATTGCGCCGCTCTATTGAGGTTTGCCATTATCTCGGCATTGAACGCGTGGTGGTACACGCGTGTTGCTGTGACGGGATTAGCAAAGAACAGTTTTTTACATACAATAAAATGTTCTATAACGACCTTTTGGATTTGGCTGAAAAATATAATATTATCTTAATGGCAGAAAATTGGGACGGTGAACAGTATTATTTTTCTACCGGTGCCATTATGCGTGAATTCCTTGATTTTATGGACCATCCGTTGCTTTGCGCGTGTTGGGATACCGCACACGGCAA
>JAZSED010000152.1:0-10676 GCA_045531495.1 Acutalibacteraceae bacterium | reverse complement strand
TCGGTAGAAACCACCGTACGGCTATATTTAATGCCCGCCGCCTTCAAAAGCTCAACCGTGTGTTCATTATAGGTGCCGTAAGGATACGCCATACCCCGAATAATCTCACCCGACAGGTCTTCTAACGCGCGGCGGTCATCCAGAACTTCCAAAAGCGCCGTCGCACCGGGCAGTTTTTCAAGAAATGGATGATGTACCGTATGACAGGCAAGCTCCTGACCTGCAGGAATATACAAATCCCGAATCTGCTCCGCAGTCAAACGGTTCGTGCCGCCAAAGCAGCCGCTATTCACGTTAAAGGTGCCAAACAGGTTATGTTTTTTAAAAATCTCCACCAAGCGCACATCCTGCTCGACACCGTCGTCATAACTGAAGGTAAGCGCCTTAGGTTTACCGCCCGGAAAACGTACCACGTGCAAGGTCATTTTTATCACTCCGTTGTGCTTTTTTCTCAGTGTAGCATAGTTTCTGAAAATATACAAGAAAAAAGGATGGTCATCTGACCATCCTTTTCGGTTGCATAACTTATTTGGACATTGCGGCAACTTCGGCAGCAAAGTCATCTTCGCGCTTCTGCAAGCCTTCGCCTTTTTCAAAACGAACGAAGTCAACAAGCGTCATTTCGCCGCCGACCTTTTTCGCTTCCGCGGCAATGTACTGTGCAACGTTCATACTGCTGTCCTTCACGAATTCCTGATTGAGCAAGCAGTTTTCTTTGAAGAATTTACCCATACGGCCGTCAACCATTTTCTGGATGATGTTTTCGGGTTTGTTAGCATTCTTCGGATCCGCAGCAATCTGTGCCACGGTGATTTCTCTTTCCTTCGCAACGTCCGCTTCCGGAACGGTCGCTTCGGAGAGATACGGAGCGTTCAGAGCCGCAATCTGCATTGCAACGTCTTTACCGCAAGCTTTCAGCACATCGGTGCCGGAAGCAGCAGCGTCCGCTTCGAATTTCACGAGAACGCCGATGCGGCCTTCGCCGTGAACGTACGCAACAACGTCGCCTTCATAGCGAACGAAGCGGCGCACCGAGAGGTTTTCACCGATAACGAGAACCTTCTCCTGCAGCGCTTCGGTAACGGTTTTGCCGTCGCCGTAGGGCATTTCCATAAGAGCCGCCACATCAGCGGGGTTATTTTCAGCGATAACAGCCGCTACGGTGTGTACGAATTCCTGGAATTTTTCGCTCTTGGCAGCAAAGTCGGTTTCTGCGTTTACTTCCACAACAACGCCGACCTTTTTCGCGTCATCAACATACGCGTATACAGCGCCTTCAGCGGCGATGCGGCTGGCCTTTTTCGCGGCAGCGGCAAGGCCTTTTTCACGCAGGATGTCGATAGCTTTTTCCATATCACCGTCAGTTTCGGTGAGTGCCTTTTTACATTCCATCATGCCAACGCCGGTTTTTTCACGCAGCGTTTTTACATCAGCAGCAGTAAATGCCATTTCTAAGTCATCCTTTCCGATAGTTCAGTTACAGAATTACGCTTCAACAGGCGCTTCTTCAGCAGCAGGTGCTTCTTCTTCGGCAGCGGCAGTGGCTTCGCCCTGACGGCCCTCGATGATAGCATCAGCCATGGTAGCGGCAATCAGTTTTACGGCGCGGATAGCGTCGTCATTGCCGGGGATGACGTAATCAACGTCGTCGGGATCGCAGTTGGTATCAACGATAGCGATAACCGGGATACCCAATTTCTTCGCTTCGGCAACAGCAATCTTTTCTTTACGGGGATCCACGATGAACAGCGCGCCGGGCAGTTTGTTCATATCCTGGATACCGCCGAGGAATTTTTCGAGTTTTGCAATTTCGTTGTTGAGTTTGATAACTTCCTTCTTGGGCATCAGATCAAAGGTGCCGTTTTCGGACATTTCTTTGAGCTGGTGCAGACGCGCAATGCGGCTGCGGATGGTACGGAAGTTGGTGAGCATACCGCCGAGCCAACGGGCATTGACGAAGTATGCACCGGCGCGTTCTGCTTCTTCGCGAACAGAATCCTGCGCCTGTTTTTTGGTGCCTACAAACAGCACGGTCTGGCCGTTAGCGGACAGTTCACGAATGAACATATACGCTTCTTCCAGCTTGCGAACGGTTTTCTGCAAATCGATAATGTAGATACCGTTGCGCTCGGTGAAGATGTAGGGCGCCATTTTGGGATTCCAGCGACGGGTTTGATGCCCGAAATGTACGCCGGCTTCCAGCAATTGTTTCATGGATACGACTGACATAAGATTTTCCTCCTTGGTTTTTCCTCCGCGGCATTTTCCGGTCACCGCCCGACACTTTCGGGTTCGGCACCGACCGCAAAATGTGGTTCCGCGTGCGTTATGCCGACATAGTATACCACACCTTTTTCCAAAAGGCAAGTGTTTTTTTGTGTTTTTTGGAATTTATTGTGAGTATATATAAACAGTGTGTTGCGGGACGATGTGGGTTAATCCCCTACAAAAAGGTTGTACAAATGTATATGTAGGGTGCGGATGTATCCGCACCGCACCGGCGGGATGATACAAAACAAATCCCTCCGTCTTTTTGCTATCGCAAAAATCCACCTCCCTTTAGGCAAGGGAGGCAAACGGGCGACCAATGGTCGCCCCTACGATGACACAAAACCACACACCTGCGACTTTTTCTGGCTTTTGCGAAGCAAAATGAAAGTCGTTTAGACTTTCAAAGAAAAATGTCGACGGACTTCACGATGTGAAGTCCAACCATCGGAGATTCGATGAAGTTGTGCAAAGCACAACTTCCCCAAGTTTCGCTGTGTTACTCTTTCACAGTTTTCCCTTTTTGGGGCGAATCTTGTAGGAGTTCTCTTGTACCCCAAGGGTACACAAAAAAATAACCGATGCCAAAAGGCGCTAAAAGACTTCGCAAAGCGAAGCCGAACCATCGGAGATTCGATGAAGTTGTGCAAAGCACAACTTCCCCAAGTTTCGCTGTGTTACTCTTTCACAGTTTCCCCTTTTTGGGGCGAATCTTGTAGGAGTTCTCTTGTACCCCAAGGGTACACAAAAAAATAACCGATGCCAAAAGGCATCGGTTATTTTTGGTGAACCATCGGAGATTCGAACTCCGGACACCCTGATTAAAAGTCAGGTGCTCTGCCGGCTGAGCTAATGGTTCGTTTCAGCGCTTGCTTATTATACCCAAACGAACCATACTTGTCAAGTAAAATTTTCATATTTTGAAAATTTTTTTGTTTTACCGTTCAAACCGCTTCTCTTACACAAATGACCGCCACCGTCATATCATCAATTCTCACGGCGTCCCTCTGTTTTGCCAGCGCGTTTTCCAGCAAAGCGTTTGCCATCTTTTCAGCCGACATATTGCTGTTTTTTAAATATTCCTCTATCCAGGCAACACCATCTGCCAACATACCGTCGCTCATCATCACAAGGGTATCCCCCGCTTTCAAGGTGTCTTTCACCGTCTCAAATCCCGTATCCCTCAGGATACCCACAGGAAGCGACGGTGCTTCCATACGGGAAACGCGTCCCCCGCTCTTAAGCAAGGACGTGACCGCACCCGCTTTATACAAGGTTACCTTTCCCGTAAACAAATCCGTCTCCATAATATCCAGCGTGGTGAGCGTTTCATCTCCCGACTTAGCAAGCAGCGCGGTATTCACCGTTTTCAGCACTGTATCAGGCGCAAAACCCGCACGAAGCAGCTTTGCGGAAATACCCGCCGCCAACGCACCGTCTACTGCCGCTCGCCCGCCGCTTCCCATACCGTCACTCAATATAAACACTGCTCGTCCGCTGTCTTGGTACTGTTCACATACGTCGCCGATGAGCTTTTCACCTGTGCAGGTGTGCTGTGCTACGCCTATTTTCACGCGATACCGCGGCTTTTCAGTCAAGGTGATACGCACCCTTCCTTGTATTTCCAACATAGCAGGCGGTGCGAAATCTCTGCCGCAGCAAATTTCCATTTCCTGAAACCAACGCCCGCCATCCGTGCACACACCCACGTCTTCCGCCAAAATCTCCACCGTCAGGCGGTCCTCTCGGCTAACAAGGCACACCGCCTCCTCCACCGGCATACCGAAATCTTCACAGACCGAAACCACCCTGTTTGCCGTTTCGGTATCTACGCGCTGCTCCCCTTCAAACTGCTCTCCGATTTCACATAACAGGTCCCCTGTTTCTTTAAACTGCGCGGTCACCACCGCACGCACTTCACTAAGGCGCGCCCACGCGCTTTCTCTCTCCAAAAAGCGGTCATATTCGTTATTGATTTCATGTGCCACATCATACGGGCGGCGGCAGGTACGGCTGAAGGTGCCGGAAAAATCATCTGTGAACACCTTACCCTTTTCCCGCAAAAGCGGCGTAAGCTGT
The DNA here is from genome assembly GCA_045531495.1 of Acutalibacteraceae bacterium. Taxonomy (GTDB): domain Bacteria; phylum Bacillota; class Clostridia; order Oscillospirales; family Acutalibacteraceae; genus URNF01. Next base: position 6,329 of record JAZSED010000152.1, on the reverse strand, counting down.
TGCAAGGTATGCAACGTCTCCCCTGCCTGCGTATCCCAACACACCGCATATAAACTGCAGGTTTTGCAAACAGTATCTTCCATACGGCGATACACTGCGTTAATATCCGGTGCACCGTAGCGCGACAGCTTCTCGGACACCGCATCCACCGTATCCGCTACCTCCTGCATTGCCGTAGCCGCCACGTCCAACTTCATTGTCATAGAACGGCGCAAGCCTTCTACGGCAGGCAGTTGTTGCCCGTTCGCTAAAAATCGACGCAACAGTTTATCAAGCGACCGCGGTAACAATGTGAACACTATACAAACCGCTACCGCCTCATAAATGCACGCCGCCGCCTGCAAATCTGCCACAGAGGTAAGGCACAGCAATACGTTAGCAATCAAATACACACCCGCAACGGCAAACCGTCCGTAACGGGAGAACACACCTGCCAACAAACCGCCGAATGCAAACCCCAAAGCCGCATACGGACGGTCAGGCATAGCCAGCATCAGCGCTACACCAAGTATTGTTCCCGCGGCGCCGCCGCTCTGCTCACGTCCTGCACGTGCAAACAGCAGTATCAAAAGGCCCGCCACGATTCTGCCGACGGATATATAAAAATATTCCAAAGGAAACACCGCTAACAGCGTAGCAGCGCCTATCAGCACAAACCCCGTTTGTTCGGGCAAGGTCATACTCGTACGACGGCGGGTTTTTACAAGAAACAAAAACGCTTCTCTGAAAAAGTAAGCAAAACCGCCCGCCGTAATGCCTTCCGCCAGGGTAAGCAACACACCGAGAAAGCCGGCCGCGCCGCCCATCAAAAAACCGCTCGCCCACGTAGCGCCGCACGCAAGAAGCGGTGCAAACAGTTTGTTGTGTCGTACATTCGGCAGCACACCGCAGGTCCATTGTACAGCACCCGCCACCATTACCGCCGCCATATACCGTACGGGAAAAGACAACTCCCCTGTCAACAAATACCCCACCAGAGCCGCTATGTACACCAGCATAGACCCGACGCCGTCCACCGCGGTCACAAGGCTGACCCCAAACGGTGCAGCCACACCGTAAATGTTGCCGCGCGGCAATACAAGCCCTAACAGCACAAATGAAAGTACCGTTACAATCCGCATCGTACCGAGTCCTGTGTGTTTTTCCTTTTCGGCGGAAGTTTCCACACCAACACCCGCCAACACCTTTTCCTTCAACATCCTCACCACCGTTTTATAGTGGTTTTAGTATACCGAACTTTAAGAGACATTTTTGTCGCATTCAAGGTGCGTTTTTACACGTATTTACGAGGAAAATGGATGAAAATAAAAAATGTGGGTCGTTCAACCCACATTTTTATCATAATTTTGATTTTTTCAGTAAAAGCGAGTTGGCAACCACCGTTACCGAACTCAAAGCCATAGCCGCACCTGCGATAACAGGCGTTAAGAGACCAAATGCCGCAAGCGGTATGCCTATGACGTTATAAAAGAACGCCCAAAAGAGATTTTGCTTGATTTTTCGCATAGTGGCTTTGGACAAACGTATAGCACGCGGCAGAGCAACAAGGGACCCGCCGACCAACACCACGTCCCCCGTCTCCATTGCCACGGCGGTGCCGTTGCCCATCGCAAAGCCGACCAAAGCCGCCGCCAAGGCGGGTGCATCATTGATACCGTCACCCACCATACCAACCGCTTTACCGTTTTCGCGGTATTGCATCACCGCGTCAGCTTTCTGGTCAGGTAACACCTCGGCTACCACCGTATCTATGCCCGCCGCTTTTGCCACCGCCTCTGCGGTCGCCCTACGGTCACCCGTGAGCATCACCGTTTGAATGCCAAGTGCTTTCAAATCCGCGACCGCGGGTGCGGATGCGGGATGTACGGGGTCGGCAATCGCCAGCATACCCATTGGCATGCCGTCTACCGATATAAACACCACCGTTTTGCCTTCTCGGCGTCTGTCTTCTGCCCAATTAGCATCCGTAAATGGCTTGTCCGATACAAAATCTGCTTTACCGACCCGCACCGTTCTGCCGTTTAACACGCCCGTCACACCGTTACCGACCACCGTCTCGACATTTTCTGCCTGAGGCAACACGTCGGTAAAGCTATCGCAAACAGCGCGTGCTAACGGATGCTGTGCATAGGTTTCCACCGCTGCGGCAAGACCTATCAGCACGGTATCCGCTATATCAGTGACCGTTTTCACGTCGGTCACCTTCGGCTTACCCTCGGTTACCGTACCCGTTTTATCTAGTAGTACTGTATCTAAACGGCAAGCCGTTTCGAGCGTTTGGGCACTTTTCAGCAAAATGCCCATTCTCGCACCGCGACCCATACCGACCATCAGCGCTGTCGGGGTAGCCAATCCCAAAGAGCAGGGGCACGCAATCACCAATACCGAAACCGCATTTTGCAAGGCGGTTTCAACGCCCGCACCGGCAAGCAACCAGCCGCCCAAGGTAACGAGCGCTATCGCCGCCACCGCAGGTACAAAGTAAGCGGCAATCTTGTCTGCCAAACGTTGTACGGGTGCTTTAGAAGATTGCGCAGTTTCCACCATACGGATAATGCCCGCCAAGACGGTGGCATCTCCCACCGCCGCAGCCCGCATTTCCAATACGCCTTCGCCGTTAACCGTACCGCCTGCCACCGTATCTCCCACGGTCTTGGCAATCGGCATACTTTCGCCTGTCAGCATGGATTCATCTATGTGGCTCTCCCCTGTAACAACCACACCGTCGGTTGGAACGGTTTCCCCCGCCTTGACCAGCAGGCGGTCGCCCATCGCTACTTCTTCTATAGACACCGCTTGCCATTGTTCATTCCGCCACACAGTAGCGGTATGGGGTTGCAACTGCAACAACAGCATTATCGCTTCGGAGGTTTTTGCACGCGCACGCGTTTCCAACACCCTACCGAGCAACACAAGGGTAATCACCATAGCGGCGCCTTCAAAGTATAGGTGTCCGCCGCTTGTCAACAGCACGTAGGTACTGTATCCCCACGTGGCGGTTGTACCCGTCGCTACAAGTAAATCCATACCGGGACTGCGGTTTTTCAGTGAGGAGAATGCCGCTTTATAAAACCGCCAACCCGCCACAAACTGCACGGGGGTCGCCAGCGCAAACTGCAGCCATCCGTTATGCAGAAAATGATTCAGCGGCGTATGCGGCGCTGCAAACATCGTCACCATCATCACCGCAAACGGCAAGGACAGCACCGCAGAAAATATAAGCAAGAGAACGTTTTGCCGCATTTCCTTACGGTGGAACGTCTCTTTATCCTCCACCACGGTATACCCCGCGCGCTGTATGGTTTTGTGTATCTTTTTTAATGACACGGATTGGTCACAGACGATATTTGCTTTGCCCGCGGTATAGCTGACCGAGGCAGATATAACGCCGTCTACGTCTTTCAAAGCATTTTCCACCGCCGCCGCACAGCGCACACAGGACATACCGCCCACCAAAACCGTTATCTTTTGTGTTTGGTTCATTCGGTGACACCAAACCCTGCTTCTTTTACAGCATTTTTCAGCGTTTCAACATCTACCTTACCCGCGCGCACGGTAACGGTAGCGCTTTTCTGTTCCAAAGATACATCTGCTTTCTTCACACCTTTTACCGCTTTCAACGCGGATACGACCTTCGCCTGACAATGCGCACAATGCATATCCTCCACACCGAACGTAATGACTTCTTTTGCACCAAACATAGTAATTACTCCTTTATCTCAATTTCAGAGAACAACGGCCGGGCTGTTTCAGCGGTTGCAACACCCGTACCGTCCTGCATAGCGCACGCTGTGCCGCAGGCACACGCCAGACGCACACAATCGGTTGCATCCTGTCCCTTTTCGGTCGCCACAATAAAGCCTGCCAAAGCGCTATCCCCCGCGCCAACGGTGGATTTCACCTCAACGCGTGGTGCAGCAGCATGAATGACACCGTTTTCACTATACAGCAGCATGCCGTCACCGCCCAGGGTGAGCAATATGTTTTCTACACCCGCTTTGCGCAAGGTAGCCGCGGCGGTATCAATTGCTTTGCGATCAGTAAGCGTTTCACCGACAATGTGTTGCAGTTCGTGGATATTGGGTTTAATGAGCCACGGACGCACCCGCTCGTAATCAGCCACCGTCAAGCGGTCGCTGTCCACCACCACTCTGGCACCCGCATTTTTTGCCGCCAACATCAGTTCAATATAATCCTGCACACGCATATTTTCGGGTAAACTGCCCGCAAACACAACAATATCCCCCGTATGTATGTGGGTTTCCAAATAAGTCATCAGCGTGCTGACAAATATAAGGGATAACGGTTGACCGCGGCGGTTGACCTTTACGGTCTGGTCAGCAAAGCGGATGGTGAGGTTTTCACGCACCGCACCGCCGACCCGCATCAGTTCAAACCGCAGCTGTGCGCGCTGTAAGAACTCGGTAAATTCCGAAAAATTCTCTTCTCCCGCCAAGGCAACGCAAAGATTATCTACACCGAAAGAACGCAACACACGGGATACGTTAATGCCTTTACCACCCGCTTCGCGGCGTTCATCCAGCACGTGGTTGACCGCGTCTCTGTCCAAATCATCGGTCCACAGGGTAACGTCAATAGACGGGTTTAAAGTAACTGTATATACCATTTCTTTATCCTCTATGCCATTTCACACCTTGAGGGGTATCCTCGAGGATGATATTTCTCGCTTTGAGTTCGTCACGGATGCGGTCCGCTTCAGCCCAATTTTTCTCTTTGCGGGCGTTGGTGCGCGCTTCAATGAGTGCTTCGATTTCCGCATCGTCATCCCCTGCCTCTTCACGGGAATACAACAGACCCAGCACATCACACAACTCGCCAAACAGCTTTTGTGCCGCCTCAATCGTCCCCAAAGTAGCGGTAGCGGGTGCAAGCATCAGGTTGATATCACGCACCAATTCAAACAGTGCGGCAATACCGTCAGCGGTATTCAGGTCATCGTCCATAGCCACGATAAACTGATTGCGTCTGCTTTCCAGCTTCTCCAAAAACGCCGCATCCGCTTCGCCCGCAGGTGCATTTTTGGCCGCGAACGCCAAACCGTTTTTGCAGTTATACAGACGGTCGAGTGCCGCCGCAGACTGCTCAATGATTTCCGCGTTATAGTTAATGGGACTGCGATAAGAGGAAGAAATCAAGAAAAAGCGAATCGGTTCATAGCCGTAGGTCGCCGCCACGTCACGCACGGTAAAGAAATTGCCCAGCGATTTGGACATTTTCTTGTTGTCCACGTTGATATAGCCGTTATGCATCCAATAGCGCGCGAACGGTACGCCGTTACAGCATTCGCTCTGTGCAATTTCATTCTCGTGGTGCGGGAAAATCAAATCCTGTCCGCCGCCGTGAATGTCGATGGTTTCACCGAGATAACGGCGCGCCATCGCAGAGCATTCAATATGCCAGCCGGGACGGCCGTCACTCCACGGGGAAGGCCAGAACGGTTCACCCGGTTTCGCCGCTTTCCACAGTGCGAAATCCAGCGGGTCTTCCTTCTGCTCACCGACCGCAATACGCGCACCCGATTCCAAATCGTCAATCGGTTGATGGGACAATTTACCGTATCCCGCATCCTTGCGGGTGCGGAAGTACACGTCGCCGTTTTCGGAAACGTATGCATAGCCCTTTTCAATCAACCCCGAAATGATGCTCTGTATCTCGTCGATGTTTTCGGTAGCACGCGGATGGGTGGTTGCAGGCTTTACGCCCAAGCCCCTTGCATCGGTTTCAAATTCCGCAATATACTTTTCCGAAACCACGTCGAAAGTAGTACCCTCTTCATTGGCACGACGGATGATTTTATCGTCGATATCGGTAAAGTTCTGTACAAAATTCACCTCAAAACCGCGCCATTCAAAATAGCGGCGCAGTACGTCAAATACACAAAGCGGACGTGCGTTACCGATGTGAATAAAATTATACACGGTAGGGCCGCACGCATACAGCCGCACTTTGCCTTCTTCAATCGGAACAAAGTCTTCCTTTTGTCTTGTCATAGTATTAAACAGTTTGATACCCATAGTCAATATCCTCCAAACTTAAATGTTTTCAATTTGCCGTTTTAAACTCTCAAGCGCATCGTTGAGACGTTCGAGCTCCTGTGCCACAGGGTCGGGAATGTGTATCTGGTCAAGGTCCTCCACCTTTTCTCCGTTACGGCGCACAACCTTTGCGGGAATACCCACCGCCGTGCAGTTATCGGGAATATCATTCAGCACCACAGCACCTGCCGCAATGCGCACATTATTACCGATATGGATAGGACCAAGCACCTTAGCACCAGCGCCAACCATCACGCGGTCACCGAGGGTGGG
>JAZSED010000003.1:0-13216 GCA_045531495.1 Acutalibacteraceae bacterium | reverse complement strand
GCCTACCGAATACACGGTATCGTTACTGCCTGCACCCGCAACAATCGGCACGCGGCCGTCTGCGGCTTTGACAGCGGTTTCGATAACCTTGATATGCTCTTCATAGTTGAGGGTGGATTTTTCACCGGTGGTACCGCAGATGATTAAAGCATCAATACCGCTTGTAATCTGCTCGTCTACTAACGAGGTGAGTCGGTCAAAGTTTACCGAATAATCGGCGTTCATAGGGGTTACCAATGCAGTGGCCGCGCCTTTGAAAATGACTTTTTTACTCATAAAATCACCCTTCTGCAATATTGCTTTTTATGCTTAATCCATATAGCCTTCGGCACACAGAAGCTCCGCTAACAGCATAGCACCACCCGCGGCACCGCGCAGGGTGTTGTGGGACAGGCCGACAAATTTGTAGTCATACTGCGTGTCTTCGCGCAGACGACCGAGGGAAATCGCCATGCCGCCTTCAAGGTCACGGTGCAATTTTGCCTGCGGCATATTGTCTTCTTCAAAATAGTGCAGGAACTGTTTGGGTGCGTGGGGGAGTTGCAATGCCTGCGGTTTGCCCGAAAAGGATTTCCACGCTTCCAGGATTTCCTCTTTAGTGGGTTTCTTTTCAAAAGAGCAGTATACCGCTGCGAAGTGACCGTTGGAAACGGGTACACGCAAGCACTGTGCAGTGAAAGCGGGGGAGGTGGCGGGAACGATTTCGCCGTTTTCCACTTTGCCCCAGATTTTGAGCGGTTCTTTTTCAGATTTTTCTTCCTCGCCGCCGATGTACGGAATGAGGTTATCTACCATTTCGGGCCAGCTTTCAAAGGTTTTACCCGCACCGGAAATCGCCTGATAGGTGCAAACGAGCACTTTGGTGATACCAAACTTATCCAGCGGGAATAAGGCGGGCACGTAGCTCTGCAAAGAACAGTTGGATTTTACCGCAACAAAGCCTTTTTTGGTGCCCAAGCGTTTGCGCTGTGCAGCGATAACGTCCAAGTGGTCTGCGTTGATTTCCGGGATGACCATCGGTACGTCGGGGGTGAAACGGTGTGCGCTGTTGTTGGAAACAACGGGGCATTCCGCTTTCGCGTACGCTTCTTCCAGGGCACGAATTTCATCTTTTTTCATATCTACGGCGCAGAATACAAAATCCACTTTTGCGGCAACTTCATTAACGTCGGCGGCACTCATAACCACCATATCTTTATATTCCTCGGGCAGGGGCATATCCATAGACCAACGAGCACCCACTGCTTCCTTGTAGGTTTTACCTGCGGAACGGGGAGAAGCCGCTAAAGCGGTCACCTTAAACCACGGATGACCGTGAAGCAGGGTGAGAAAACGCTGACCGACCATACCGGTACAGCCGATAACACCAACATTGTACTGACGCATAATAAAAACTTCCTTTCCATGGAACACAAAAACTCTACCGTATTCCGTTGACAAATTTGCGGTATTATAGTACCATAATTTAATGTATGTGTCAAACGCTTTAGCGTGTTTTTTAAGGATATTTTCGGAAAGACAGGATAAGAATATGCTGAGAAGTGAATTTTATTACGATTTGCCCGAAGAACTTATCGCGCAAGAACCGATTTTTCCGCGCGATGCGTCTCGTCTTTTACATCTTAACCGCGAAAGCGGAGAGGTAACCGACGGTACGTTTCGGGATATATTGAACGAATTAAAAGCGGGGGATTGCCTGGTGCTCAACGACAGCCGCGTGTTGCCTGCGCGTCTTTACGGTAATCGTAAGGAAACGGGTGCCGCCGTCGAATTGTTGTTGCTGAAAAACCGCGGCAATGACGTGTGGGAAGTGCTGGCAGGTCCCGGCAAGAAAGCCAAACCGGGCAATGTCTTAACCTTCGGGGGCGGCTTGTTGGAAGCAGAGGTTTTGGAGGTTGTTGAGGACGGTAACCGCTTGGTGAAATTCCGCTATGACGGTGAGTTTTATGCGGTGCTTGACCAAATCGGTCAGATGCCTTTGCCGCACTACATAAAGAAAGCGCTTGAGGATAAGGAACGCTATCAGACGGTGTATGCGAAAGAACGCGGCTCCGCCGCGGCGCCTACCCCGGGATTGCACTTTACACCCGAACTTTTGGAAGAAGTGAAGGCAAAAGGTGTGGATATTGCGTACGTGACCCTGCACGTGGGTCTTGGCACCTTTCGTCCCGTAAAGGCAGACAATATTTTAGACCATAAAATGCACACGGAGCATTATGCCCTAACCGCCGAAAATGCCGAAAAAATCAATCGCGCAAAAGCGAGCGGCGGACGCGTGATTGCGGTGGGAACCACAAGCTGTCGCACGCTTGAAAGTATCGGTATGCAAGACGGAAAAATCGAGGCGGCGGAAGGTTTTACCGACATTTTTATTTACCCCGGTTACACCTTCAAGGTATTGGACGGCTTGCTCACCAATTTTCATCTTCCTGAAAGTACACTTATTATGCTGGTGAGTGCTTTTGCTGGGTATGACAATACGATGGCGGCGTATCGCCACGCTGTACAAGAAAAATACCGTTTCTTCAGTTTCGGTGACGCAATGTTGATTGTATAGGTGCTTTTGTAGGGGTCATTCACGAATGACCCGCGGGCGATTCGTGAATCGCCCCTACGTTCACATATCCCGTAAACGAAAGGACAAAACTATGCTGAAAATACTTAAAAAAGAAGGACGCGCACGCCGGAGTGAATTTGTAACGCCGCACGGCACGGTGCAGTTGCCGGGTTTTATGAACGTGGCAACCTGCGGTGCTATTAAAGGTGCTGTGTCCGCGTATGACTTGAAGGACTTAAAATGCCAGGTGCAGCTTTGCAATACCTATCACCTGCATCTGCGCCCCGGTGATGAAACGGTGAAAGCTCTCGGCGGTCTGCATAAATTTACGGGCTGGGATGGCCCGATTCTCACCGACAGCGGCGGTTTTCAGGTGTTTTCGCTGTCCAATCTTCGTAAAATTAAAGAGGAAGGCGTGTATTTTGCATCCCATATCGACGGCAGAAAACTGTTTATCGGCCCTGAAGAAAGTATGCGGATTCAATCCAATCTCGCTTCTACCATTGCGATGGCGTTTGACGAATGCGTAGAAAATCCCGCAGAATACGCGTATGCGAAGGCGTCCTGCGAACGCACCACCCGCTGGTTGTACCGTTGCAAGGCTGAAATGGACAGGCTGAATGCGTTGCCCGATACCATCAATAAACGGCAGATGCTGTTTGGTATCAACCAAGGGTGTACCTATGACGACCTGCGTATTGCCCATATGAAGGAAATCGCAAAGCTCGACCTTGATGGCTTTGCCATCGGCGGCTTGGCGGTGGGTGAGCCGGCGGCGGATATGTATCGCGTGATTGAAAGCGTTGAGCCGTATATGCCCGAGGATAAACCGCGGTATTTAATGGGCGTGGGGACACCCGAAAACATTTTGGAAGGCGTGCATCGCGGTGTAGATTTGTTCGACTGTGTGATGCCTGCACGCAATGCTCGCCATGCGCACGTGTTTACGTGGGCGGGACACCGCAATATGCTGAATCAAAAATATACATTGGATACTGCACCGCTGGATGAGCAGTGTGATTGTCCCGTTTGTCAAAAACATTCGCGTGCGTATATCCACCATTTGTTTAAAGCGAACGAAATGCTCGCGATGCGGCTGTGTGTAATGCATAACCTGTATTTTTACAATTCGCTTATGGAAAAAATCCGCGAACATTTGGATAACGGCACCTTTGAGGCGTTCTACCGTGCCAATGTCGGGGTGCTGGATAAGCGTATTTGATGAATTTACTGTAAATTTTTGTATTTTACTTGCAATTACGGTAATTATTTTGTATGATAATAAAAGAAAATTTTTCAAAAGGTAGGTAAACACTATGCAAGCATTTTTGTTGACTGCGGCAACCAACGCGGCAGGCGAACCCGTACAGGCGAACGGCTGGGTATCCATGCTGGTTCAGCTGAGTCCTTTCATTCTGATTATCGTGCTGATGTACTTCTTGATGATTCGTCCTCAGAAGAAAAAACAGCAAGAAGAGCAGAAAATGCGTAACGCGGTTATGGTTGGCGATGAACTTGTTACCATCGGCGGTATCTGCGGTCGCGTGGTAAATGTGAAAGACGACACCCTTACCATTGAAAGCGGTGCTGATCGCAGCAAATTGCAGATCAAAAAGTGGGCTATTCAGTCGGTGGAAACCAAACACGATGCACCGTCCGATATGGTCGACGATGATGACGATGACGATATCTAATGCATAACCCGCTCTCCTCCCACATATACGTTGTATATAGTTGTGGAGGGGATGCTATGAGAACACGTAGGGAAAATGCTGACGGATGGCAGGGGAAACTGCGTTCGCTCGGTGTTGGTATAGCGGTGGCATTGGTAACGGGAACGGTTTGCCTCATATTGGCGGCGCTTTTGATGACCTTCCTGGACTTGCCGCCTGTGGCGGTGACCGTGCTGTCCGTTGTTGCGGCGACGGTATCGGCTTTTGTCGGTGGCTTTACCGCTGCGCGTGTGTTCGGCAAAAACGGTTGGCTGACAGGTCTGTTGGTGGGCGGTATTTTGCTGGTGATAATACTCATAACGGGACTCTTTCTGTACCGCGACATCCGTATCGGGTTTTTGTTTGTCAAGCTGACGGCATTACTGCTTGGCGGAATGGCAGGCGGTATGGTTGGTGTGAAATGACAAAAAGGGTGTTGCTTTGCAACACCCTTTTGACATACTTGATGTCTTCCTTGCATACGGTGTAGGGAAGGAGTGATATGTATGTTTCGGACAACCCGTATAAATCTGTTGGGTTGGCTGCGCGTGTTTGAGAAGCAAAGACGCTTGCTGTTACCCTTGTGCTTGTTGTTGCTGGGCTTTGTTTGCGGGTGTATAGTATTCTGCAATTACGGACAGACCGAAAGTGTGTTTTTGGGACGTATTTTATCTTTGGACCCGCCGCAAGAAGGCGTGCGCGGTATGCTGTCCGCTTTATACAATTCGTGCTTTTTGCCGGTACTGCTGTTGGGGGTGCTGTTCTTTTGCGGCTTATCCGCTTGCGGTGTGCCGTTTATTTTGCTGGTACCGCTCTTTTTCGGGTTAGGCCTCGGCATGACCGAAAGCTATTACTACAGTACGGGGTGGCACGGCGTTTGGCTTGCGGTTATCGTGGTGTTACCTTCTGCACTGATTAAAATCACAGCGTTGTTGCTTGGTGTTATGGAGGGCGTGCGTATGTCGCTGTGTATCAGCGGCACGCTGATGCAAAAAAACACGGTTGGCGGCTTGTATCGGGATTTTCGGCTGTTTTTATTGCGTTTTGGCTTGTTTTTGTTGTTAATTATAGCGGGCGGTATCATAGATACCCTTCTGCGCTTTTGGATTTTATAAGACTAGTGCTTTTAAGGAGAATGAAAAAAGTGGGACTGTTTGATGCTTTGGAGCGGTATTATACCAAAGAAGGAAAAGGAATTTATAAAAATGCGCCGCAGAAAAAAAGTGCTGTGCGAGAGTTCTTTGAAATATTCGGTACAAAGTGGACGAGCTTGTTGCGCGCCAATATATTGTTTGTGCTACTGTCTTTACCGCTCGTGACAAGCGGTATGGCAAGAATGGGGTTGACCTACGTAACCCGTAATGCCGCCCGCAGAAAGTTTGCTTATCCGGCGGCGGATTTCTTCTCCACTGTGCGCCGTACCTGGAAAAAGGCATTGCCTATCGGTATTATCAATTTACTTGTTTGGGCTCTTTTCGGCTTTAACACCTACTTTTATACGGCTTCTTTGTTTTTTCGTGCTGACGGTAGTGAGGCACCTTCTTCACATTGGCTTATGCTGGCTGTGAACGTTGTCGGTATGATATTGTTTACGTTTATGAACTACTACATTCCTTTTATGGTAATTACCTTTGATTTGAAACTTAAGCAGATGTATAAGAATGCGTTTATGTTTGCCTTGCACAATTTCAAAGCAAATCTCGGAATTTTCGGCATTCTGTTCGCAACGATTGCGGTGCTGGTTGTACCTGCCCTGTTGGCGGATTACCGCATTTGGGCGGCAATTTTACTGCTTTTGTATATTTTGATGTACCCTGCGTTTCGTTCTTTGCTTATCCAATTCGTTATTTTTCCGTATATGAAAAAGGTCATGATAGACCCGTATTATAAAGCGCATCCCGAAGCAGACCGTAAAGCCTTGCGGTTGCTGAATTTGGATGAAGAGAACGAAGAATCCGTGTTTGAGGACCGTGCGGCGGATGATATCCGCGTTTCCGGTACTAAGGACGACGGCGAAGAGGAGTAAAACGTATGAATATGACAGAGATATTGTTGCTTGCGGTGTCCGCACTTCTTCTCACTGCTTTGGTCGTGTTGTTTGTGCTGATAAAACGAATCGGCAATCGCGATAAGGCAGTGGTTGACAGTAATGCACAGCTTGCAAAAATGCGGGAAGAAATGGTAAAGGAACTGCGTGAAAACCGTGAGGAAAGCAGTCGTGCGGTACACAGTTCTATGAAGACTATGAGCGAAATGCTGCTTACGGCACAGGCGAAAGCCAATGAAGCAAACCTCGCCGCGATGGAAAACACCCGCAAGTCCATTAAAGACGGTATGACCGAAATTCGCACCGAAAATAACCGTCAGTTGGAAGAAATGCGTAAAACGGTGGACGAAAAACTGCAAAAGACCTTGAATGAACGTATATCCGAATCCTTCAAGGCGGTTAACGAGCGGTTGGAACAGGTGCACCAGGGGCTTGGCGAGATGCAGTCTTTGGCTTCGGGCGTGGGTGACCTTAAAAAGGTGCTTTCTAACGTAAAAACACGTGGCATTTTGGGTGAAATTCAGCTGGGTGCCATTTTGGAAGAGATTTTAGCGCCCGAACAATATGAAACCAACGCCATCACCAAACTCGGCAGCACCAACCGCGTGGAATATGCCGTTAAAATGCCGGGCAGCGGTGGAGAAACGGTGTATTTGCCCATTGATGCCAAGTTCCCCGCGGATGCGTATACACAGTTGATGGATGCGTACGAAACGGCTGATCCTATTGCTGTTGAAGCGGCAGGGAAGGTGTTGGAAACCCGTATTCGTCAGTTTGCAAAGGATATTCGAGATAAGTACATTGACCCGCCGAACACCACTGAATTTGCGATTATGTTTTTGCCGTTTGAAGGACTGTATGCCGAGGTGGTACGGCGCGGAATGGTGGAAACGCTGCAGCGTGATTACCACGTCAATATCGCAGGTCCTACCACTATGGCGGCGATTCTCAACAGCTTGCAGATGGGCTTCCGCACCTTGGCGATACAAAAACGCTCGGGTGAGGTGTGGAAGGTGCTCGGTGCCGTAAAAACCGAATTTGATAAATTCGGCGCAGTGATTGCCGCTGCACAGAATCGGTTGGAACAAGCGAACGACGAGTTGGACAAATTGGTGGGTGTGCGTACCCGCCAGATTCAGCGTAAATTGTCTTCTGTTGCAACCTTGACAGAACAAGAATCCCTGGCTGTGCTTGACGGGGTGACGGAGGAACTTCCCTCGGACACAGAGGCATAATTATCGCCTTTCGTGCCATATATTGGTGCGAAAGGAGAGGTGTATATGCCAAGCTTGTTTTTGAGCCCTTCCACGCAGGATGCTAACCTGTATGTGACGGGCGGCAGTGAAGAATACTATATGAATCTGGTGGCGGATGCCATGGAGCCGTATTTGATTGCAAACGGCATCGCGTTTACCCGCAATAACCCTGCAGGCACCGTTACCGATTCTATCAACCAATCCAACGCAGGAACGTATGACCTGCATTTAGCACTGCACTCCAACGCGGCAGGGGCCGCTAATGTGGGCCGCGTGCGCGGCACCGACGTGTATTATGCACAAGGCAGTACCAATGGGCAACGCGCCGCTTTTATTATCGCGGATAATTTCAAGGAAATTTATCCTATTCCCGATAAGGTGCGCGCGGTGGCAACCACGCGGCTTGCGGAGGTTACCCGCACAAGGGCGCCTGCGGTGCTGGTGGAAATTGCGTACCACGATAATGTGGATGATGCCAATTGGATTACAGAAAATATTGTACCCATCGCGCGCAATCTGTCCGAATCGGTAACCACCTATTTCGGCTTGCCGTTTGTAGAGCCGATACCCATACGTGACGGCACGGTGCGTACGCTGGGCGGTAATCTCAACATCCGCGATTATCCTTCTACCGAGGGGACTGTTATCGGCACGGCACCCAACGGGGCAACGTTGCAGGTGCGCGGCAGATATGAAGATTGGTATGTGGTTGACTATAACGGCCTTTTAGGGTATGCTTATAGTGGATATATTTTAACAACGTAAACGAGGACACAAAATGGATGATAAAATAATAGCGCGCATCAATGAACTTGCCAAAAAGGGCAGAAATGGCACGCTGACCGAAAATGAAAAGGTAGAACAGCAAGCGCTTCGCCGTGCGTATATAGCTGCCATACGCGGCGATTTACAGGCGACGCTGAATAACGCTTATGTTTTAGATGCAAACGGCAAAGAACAACCCATTCGAAAAAAGAAAGGATGATTCTAATGGAAAAAGTGTTGAAATTGTTGGAGAATGATGCGCGCCTTACCAACGCACAGTTGGGGGTTTTACTCGGCATGTCCGAAAAGGAAGTGGCAGAGAAGGTTGCCGCCTTGGAGGAAGCAGGCGTCATTTGCGGCTATAAAGCCGTGGTGGATTGGGATCGTACCGAACGTGAATATGTTACGGCGCTTATCGAGCTGCGCGTGACCCCTAAGAAAGACAGCGGCTTTGATAAACTTGCAGAAACCATTATGAAATTCGAAGAGGTGGAAACCGTTTGTTTGATGTCGGGCGGGTTTGACCTGATGGTAATGGTAAACGGCCGCACCTTTAAAGATGTGGCGATGTTTGTTGCCAAACGTTTGTCTACCTTGGAATCGGTTGTAGCGACCGCTACACATTTTGTTCTGCGCCGTTATAAGGACAGAAACATTTTGTTCGTAAAAGAGGAAAAGGACGAAAGAGAGGCCCTGTAACGCAAATGGATTACAACAAGATTTTGAATCCCACGGTGCAGGGTATGAAACCGTCCGGCATTCGCCGCTTTTTCGATATTGCGGCTGAATACAAGGATGTTATCTCTCTCACCATCGGTGAACCGGATTTTGCGACCCCGTGGCATATCCGCCAGGCAGGTATTGCAAATTTGGAAGAAGGTAAAACCTGGTATAGTGCTAACGCAGGTATGATACGCTTGCGCGAAAAAATAGCAGAATACTGTGAGCGGCATTTTGACGTCTCTTATGACCCGCGTACCGAAGTGATTGTAACGGTGGGTGGCAGTGAAGCCATTGATATGACCCTGCGCGTATTGTTGCACGAAGGGGATGAAATATTGGTCCCCGAGCCGTGTTTTGTATGCTACGCACCGTTGGCTGCTGTGACAGGTGCAACCCCCGTTCCGGTTGTTACAAAAGCGGAAGATGATTTTCGCTTGACGGCAGAGGCATTGCGTGCGGCAATTACACCGCGTACCAAGGCTCTCGTTTTTCCGTTTCCGAGCAATCCTACGGGCGCTGTTATGCGTAAAGAGCATTTAGAAGAAATTGCCGCGGTTCTGCGCGGTACCGATATTGTGGTGATTTCGGACGAAATTTACGGTGAATTGACCTATGGCGATACACCGCACGTCAGTATTGCGTCGCTTCCCGATATGTGGGAACGTACGGTACGTATCAGCGGCTTTTCCAAAGCATTTGCTATGACGGGCTGGCGCATCGGTTATGCGTGCGCGCCTGCACCGCTTGCCAAAGAGATTCTCAAAATGCATCAATACGCCATTATGTGTGCACCGACCACAGCACAGCATGCCGCTATTGAAGCGATGGAAAACGGTGATGACGATGTTGTATCCATGCGCGGTCAGTATGACCTGCGTCGCAGATATATCGTAGACCGTTTGCGTTCTATGGGGCTGGATTGTTTTGAACCGGAAGGCGCGTTTTATGTGTTCCCGTCTATACAATCCACAGGATTTACGTCGGAAGAATTCTGCACCCGTCTTTTGCAAGAAAAACAGGTGGCGGTCATTCCCGGAACGGCGTTTGGTGACTGTGGGGAAGGATTTATCCGCATTTCCTACTGTTACTCTTTAAAACACATTACAACGGCGCTTGACCGCATGGAAGAGTTCATTAAGGAGAATACCGCCCAATGAAAGTGTGTGTAGAAGCACCCGCGAAAATCAATCTGTCCTTAGATGTGACGGGTAGACTTGAAAACGGATATCACACGGTAAATATGGTGATGCAAACAGTATCCTTGACCGATACCGTGGAAATTACCGCCGCCGAACAACTGTCTGTGCGGGTGGAAGGTGCCGATTTAGAGGTGGATGACCACAACACTGCATGGAAAGCTGTTTTACTTTACAGTGAAAAAATCGGTGTACCGCCGCATTTTGCGGTTACGTTGCATAAACGTATTCCGATGCAGGCGGGTATGGCGGGCGGCAGTGCGGATGCGGCGGGCGTGCTTGTCGGTCTGAACGCATTGTTTGATAACCGTTTATCGCAAGATGAATTGTGTGCCTTGGGTGCTAAAATCGGCGCGGACGTACCGTTTTGTATTGTAGGCGGTACAATGCTTGCAACGGGTATCGGTACGGATTTGGAAGAGGTAACACTGCTTGGCGACTGTTACATTGTCGCGGCAAAGCCGTTTTGCGGCGTGTCTACCGCGGCGGCATATGCGGCGATTGATACGCTGCCGTATCCCGAAAAAACGCATACGGAGGCGGTGCTTGCCGCATTAAAAGCAGCAGATGTTACCGCTGTAGGCGGCGCGATGCATAATCGCTTTGCTGAGGTGTTGGATATTCCCGAGGTACAGACACTTGTAGATGCACTGAAAGAGCACGGTGCTGTAGGTGCGTGTATGACGGGTAGCGGCTCGGCGGTTATCGGTTTATTTACCGAGAAGGATACAGCCGATAGGTGCGTTCGAGCAATAGCACCGCAATGTGAAACCGCTGTTGTTTGCACACCGTGGCAAGGTGGCCCGAAAATTGTATAAAGGAAAAAATTACCGTCCATACTGTTGGTAACAACAGAAAAGGACGGTATTTTTTATGAAACGGTGGATGCGCGCGTTGCTGGGCGGTGTTGTTTTGTGTATGGTGTTGTCACTGTGCGGCTTCGAGGGTACTTGTGATGCTATACGAAAAGATGTGGTGCGGCTGCATATTCTCGCCAACTCGAACACCGAAGCAGACCAAACGCTCAAATATCAGGTACGGGACGCGATAACCGCGCAAACAGCGGGCTGGCTTGACGGGGCAACTGACGAAGGTGAAGCACTTGCTTTGATTCAAGAACGGTTGCCGCAATTGCAAGAAACAGCAGAACAAACGGTACGGGAACAGGGCTTTTCGTATCCTGTTCGGGTTTCATTGTGCGATATGTATTTTTCTACGCGTGTTTATGACGGTATTACCATGCCTGCGGGCACATATACGGCGGTGCGTATAGAAATCGGTGAGGCGAAGGGTAAAAATTGGTGGTGTGTTGTATATCCGCCGATGTGTATTCGTTCGGCTGTGAAAGAGCAATCCTTGTCGGATGTGTTAAGCGGTCGGGAAATGTCCATTGTCAGCGGGGAAGGATATGCTGTGCGGTTTAAGATAGTAGAGGTCGTACAGTGGTTGCTTTCACGGGTGAAAGCGGTCAAATAAAACTGAAAAATGTACTTGACAAACAGGTGCGGATAGTGTATGATAAGTCCTGCGGTTTTGAGAATCGCACCGAAATGCACCATTAGCTCAGTTGGTAGAGCACCTGACTCTTAATCAGGGTGTCCCGGGTTCGAGCCCCTGATGGTGCACCATGCATATTTACGGTTTTAAGCCGTATAATATAAAAAGTCGGTGCCGATGGCGGTGAGGGTACACCCGTTCCCATCCCGAACACGGCAGTTAAGCTCACTTGCGCTGAAGATACTTGGCTGGAAGCGGCCCGGGAAAATAAGAAGGCGCCGACACACACATTCCTCCTTAGCTCAGTCGGTAGAGCATGCGGCTGTTAACCGCAGGGTCGTTGGTTCAAGCCCAACAGGGGGAGCCAAACGAAAATCCGTTCTCGTAAGAGGGCGGATTTTTGTTTGTATTATTCACTATTCATTTTTCATCATTCATTATTCATTAACAGAGAACGGATTTTCGAATGAATAATGAAGAATGAAGTCGCTTCGCTGATGAATAATGAATAATTATTGCGGCTTCACCGCTTTTATGCTATAATACACTCAAGGCGGTGAGTTATTTATGGGATGCTTATTTTTTCCTTTAGAATTATTGGTTGACGGTATTATTGAGGGCTGGTTTTACTTGATGGAGTGGATAATTCCTGAACGGTATATTACACGAACGTTTCGAATTGTTTTAAAGGTGTTTGTTTGGATATTTTCTGCTTTGCTCTTTTTGATAATGGGATTAGGTGTTTTTGCAATTATTTCACCTGACCCCGACACACATTTATTGGGGAAATATATGTTCTTTATACCGCTTGGTATAAGTGCCATTCAAATTCTTTTAGGTATTATTGTGCGTATCATTTCAAAAAAGAAAAAATAAAGAAAATCAAGTGTTTAAGACCGGTTCCATTTTGAGTGTCGGAGCCAAACGAAAATCCGTTCTCGTAAGAGGGCGGATTTTTGTTTGTATTATTCATTCTTCAATATTCATCGTTCATTATTCATTAAAGGAGAACGGATTTTCGAATGAATAATGAAAAATGAAGTTGCTTTGCTGATGAATAATGAATAATTATTGCGGCTTCGCCGCTTTTATGCTATAATACACATAAAGGTTGGTGATGAGATGAAAGCTATTCGAATATTTTTGTGGATTATTATTTGTACAATTTTCTTATTAGGACTTTTGTACTTATTTACAGGTTCGTTGGAATGGTTTCCAACTCCCGAACAACAGGGAAAAGCACATATAACTGCTATTGTTATGATGGTAATACCTGCTATCAGCGGCATTATATTGTTCTTGACAAGAAAAAAGTAAAAATCTTAAGTTTTCAGGCACATTGAATTTGTGTCATTAAGTTCAATCTACACACAAAAAAAGACACACCAAACGGTGTGTCTTTTTTTGTGTTTCTCTGCTCGCTTTTGGTTTTGTGCTCACTCCGTGTTAACAGCCGCATGGCG
>JAZSED010000034.1:0-4542 GCA_045531495.1 Acutalibacteraceae bacterium | reverse complement strand
TGCGGAAAAGGCAGACCGCTTACGCGAATTGCGTGAAAACTTAGACTTCTATGCCGCACGGTTGCATACCGTTCTGCCCTGCGGCTATTCGGTGTACGGTCTTATCAATGAATATGAAGATTTTGCGGACGCACCCGACCTTGTGGTGTTTGACGCGGCATTTGCAGAAAACACCGACCGCCACGTTTTTGACAGTCATATCCTCGTTTTGGAGCGATTGGTAGCAGCGGCAAAGGCTCTGGGGCATCCCCATAACCACCCGCTTAGCGCCGTCGGCGTGCGGCAATACACCCAGCAGCTCCGCCAGGCACTCACCCCTACCGTGCAAGCGTATCGTAATGCCGCACAAGCATTTATTCCGCACGCGACACGTCTTTGTGAAATGCTGTCCTTTGGTGATGTCACCGACATCGCTTCGATGGAGAAGCTGTTATCTTTAGCTACAAGCATCGCCGCCTGCGGCAAGCTTCCCAAGGGCTGGGTAAAGGCGGAGAAGCCCATAGAGTACTTCACGAACGTGAAAAAGATGGCCGCCCACTTCCACGAGTATATCAGAAGAAGAGAGTACCTTTTAAAACTCTGGACCGAAGCGTTCCTTGAACAGGACGGTACGGCTTTGCTCCAAGAATGTGCCGACCTGTCCGCACAATGGATTGTTCCCAAAATGGTAGGACAGCGCAAGCTGCAAAAACGTCTTGCGGCGTTTGCGAAAGACACTATGCCCGATGTGCTGGAATCGGTCAAGGTGCTGTATCGTATGCAGGAGGAAAAAGCGGCCGCCGAAGCGTTGCTGCAAACCTACGGGGACGACCTGGGCTCTTGGTACCAGGGCCTTGATACCGATTGGAAAAATATTCAAGCCCAAACCGACGTGGCACAGCGTCATATCATCGTGTTACAGGAATACACTGACAGTTATATTGCCCGTTCTACCCTTTGTGCCGATAACAATGCTATCATAGCCGCCTCTGCCATGGTGGAAAACTACGAATCCTTCCGTCAGTGCAGAACGGCGTGCTATGAACTGCTTTGCCTTAAGGAACAGGAAAATGCCGATTGGCTCACAGGACAGATAGAACTGTGCGATGCCATTTTGGCAAACGCCGATGACCTGAAGGATTGGATTACCTTTGTCGGCATCGCAGGAGAGGCGAAGGACCTCGGCCTTGAGGCGTTGGTGGAAGCATACTGCAACGGTGCCGCGCACGATGACATCCTGCCCGCCTATAGAAAAGCGGCATACAAAGCGCTGATTGTCACCGCCATTGACCAGCAGGGCATCCTCAATGCGTTCTCCGGCCCCGTATTCAATGAAAAAATTGAACAGTACAAGCGTATTGACAAAGAATTTACCGATTTGGTCCGTCAAGAACTGTTCTGCCGTCTCGCGGCTAATGTGCCCGATTTCACAAGCGAAGCGGCGCAAACCTCCGAGCTTGGCATTTTACAGCGCAACATCAAAAGCGGCGGCAGAGGTATGAGCATTCGTCGCCTGTTTGAACAGTTGCCGCATCTGTTGCCGCGTTTGTGCCCGTGTATGCTGATGAGCCCCATTTCCGCGGCGCAATATCTCGACCCGAAGCGTAAACCGTTCGATATTGTGGTGTTTGACGAAGCGTCTCAGCTTCCTACCTGTAAAGCGGTCGGCGTTTTGGCACGCGGTGTGGATGCGGTCATCGTGGGTGACCCGAAGCAGATGCCGCCCACCACCTTCTTTGCCACCAACACGGTGGACGAGGAAAATCTGGACACCGAAGACCTGGAGAGCATTCTCGACGACTGCCTGGCTATCAATATGCCGCAAACACATCTGTTGTGGCACTACCGTTCCCGTCACGAAAGTCTTATCTCGTTCAGTAACCACCAATTCTATGAAAACAAGCTGTTCACCTTCCCGTCGGTCAACGACCGCGAATCCAAGGTGTCTCTTGTACACGTAGACGGTGTGTTTGAACGCGGAAAAGGCCGTCGTAATCAAGCGGAGGCGGAGGCGGTTGTTGCGGAAATCCGCCGCCGCTGTCACGACCCCGAGCTGTCTAAGCTCAGCGTCGGTGTTATCACCTTCAACATTTCACAGCAGGTGCTCATTGACGATATGCTGAATGACGCGTGTGTCAATGACCCCGTGCTGGAGCAATGGATGTACGAAAGTGAAGAACCGCTGTTCATCAAAAATCTGGAAAACGTGCAGGGCGATGAACGGGACGTCATCCTGTTCTCGGTGGGCTACGGTCCGGACGAAAACGGTAAAGTATATATGAACTTCGGCCCGCTCAACCGCGACGGCGGCTGGCGCCGACTCAACGTTGCCGTTTCCCGTGCGCGCAGCGAAATGATTGTATTCTCCACCCTGACCCCCGACCATATTAATCTTGCCAAAACGGATGCCGCAGGCGTTGTGGCACTAAAGGCATTTTTGATGTATGCGGGCGGCGAAGAGATGGCGTTAAACGAAAACTCCTCTTCGCAGTTATTGTCGGTCAAGGCGGGTATTGCCAAACGCATCCGCACCTTGCTGAAAGCGGAAGGCTTTGACACCGACCTTAACGTGGGTCGCTCGGAATATAAGATTGACGTGGGCGTTATCGACCCCAAAAATCCCGATACCTATATCCTCGGTATATTGTTGGACGGCAACAGCTACGGTGCCGCCAAGACCACTCGCGACCGCGAGTTGGCACAAATCAGCATTTTACGCGGCCTCGGCTGGA
Organism: Acutalibacteraceae bacterium; assembly: GCA_045531495.1. GTDB lineage: Bacteria > Bacillota > Clostridia > Oscillospirales > Acutalibacteraceae > URNF01. The sequence goes on along the minus strand of JAZSED010000034.1, from coordinate 1,831 downwards.
ATGTGATGCGCATCTGGACAATGGATTGGTGGGATAACCGCCATAAGGAAATCAAGCGCATTGTTGCAGAGGTGCACCGTCTGCAAGAGGAAGCCGCGAAAAAAGCGGAAGAAGAAGCGGCAAGGGAAGCCGAAGAAGAAAATGTACAGGTGCAAGCGGAAGAAGCACCCGCACCCGCCGAAGAACCGGTGGAAGACACGGTTGCTCCCGCAGACGAAGCCCCTGTCGAAGAACCTGCTCCCGCGGAGGAATCGACGCCTGCAGAAGAACCCGCTGCACCTGCAACACCCGCTTGCATACAGCCGTACACCGTAACCGTTCTTGAAAATGCGCCGTTGACCGCAGAAGAACTGTTGTCGGGGGCGCACGACTACACCATCCTGCGTTCCTTAGAGGCGGTGCTGGATACCGAAGCGCCCGTTTACCGCACGGTGCTGTTCAAACGCGTGTTGGATAGCTTCGGCATCATTCGCGGCGGTGTGCGCCTGTTTGGCTATCTCGGGAATTTGGTGGAAAACCTGTATCCCTTTGTGACGATGGACGGCGACGAGGCCGTGTATTGGAACAAAACGCAAGATCCAAACGCCTATGGCGTAATTCGTGTCAGCGAAAAGGATAGCGCGCGCCGCGACCCTTCCGTTGTCCCGCACATTGAAATGGTGAACGCTATGTGCTACATACTGTTCACACAAGTGGGCATTCCGCACGACGGTTTGGTGCGTGAAGCTGCCAAGCTGTTGGGTTATCCCCATGTGGTCGGCAGTATCGCCATATTGGCGGAACAGGGCTTCGCCAAGCTCCGAGAAATGGAGCTTGTCACGGTGGATGACAACGAGCTTTGCTCGCTGTCCGACAAGGGCAATGCCTACGTAAAACATTTTGGACTGTAATGCACAAAAAACGCGCCACGGCAGACTGCTGTGGCGCGTTTTTTATTCTTCCATTTGTTTTCCTAAAAAAGCGGCGGCTACCTGCGCCAATTTGACATCCCCCTCGGACGGCACCGCACCCGATTCGGATTGCAGCATACACACCGCACCGGTCACGTCCCCTGCCGCTAAAATCGGCACTGCTACCGCGGCATACCGTTCCATACCTTCTACGGGTTGTAGGCGGCGCACACCTCCTGCTTCGGCAACATGGGTCTGTCGGCGGTCCATTAACTCCTCAAGCGAGCCGCTGATGCGCCGCTCGGCAAAATCCTTGCGGTTGTTGCCCGCGACCGCTATCACGCGGTCACGGTCACAGATAAGCACCGTCAACCCGCACGCGCGGGTCAGCACGTCCGCATACTGCACCGCAAACGGCGATAACTCGCCCACAGGCGAGTATTTTTTGAACACCACTTCCCCGTCCCTGTCGGTAAAAATCTCCAATGGGTCTCCTTCACGAATCCGCATCGTTCTTCTAATCTCTTTCGGTATAACCACACGACCCAGGTCGTCTATTCTTCTCACAATTTCTGTTGCTTTCATATATAAATCAATCTCCTTGTTTTTGTAATAGTGATACTATTATCTGTAAAACAAGGAGATTTATACCTATGAATAAACTAATTAATATTTCATTGACCAGCCATCAATTTCTGTTCTCATATGTGTTTCTAAATCTTCTACAAACACGGAAGTTGAACGATTTTCACGAACTAATTCAACCTTGTTTTTCTCTCTATTAAACCAATCAAACGGCAATAAATCTTTTTCGCATTTTTGTGGATATACTTTGACATTATATCCACATGCCCAATATATCAATTCTAAATAATAATTTATACTATCTTCCTTTGAATATTGAGTATCTTCGTAAAAATAAAATTCGCCTAAATGCAAAT
>JAZSED010000030.1:0-2809 GCA_045531495.1 Acutalibacteraceae bacterium | reverse complement strand
CAATACGACGGCGAATGTGACGGCGGTCGCTTTCTAGTTTGGTTTCACCGGGGCCACGCGTGCCGATACCACCACCAAGACGGGACAGCGCCGTACCTTGTCCTGCCAAGCGCGGCAGCATATACTGCAACTGCGCCAATTCTACCTGTAAGCGACCTTCCGCTGACCGCGCACGTCCTGCGAAAATATCCAAAATCAGCATCGTACGGTCGATCACACGGCACGGCAACGCATCTTCCAAGCCCCTTTGCTGTGTTGCGGTCAGTTCCCTATCTACAATTACCAAATCAATATCATCTGCGCGGCAAATTTCCGCAATTTCCAGCAATCGCCCGCTACCGATACAGGTAGCCTTGTCAGGCGCCTCGCGCTTTTGTACCACGCGGCCGACAACCTCTGCGCCTGCGGTTTGCGCCAACTCCGCCAACTCATCCAGCGCGGTCTGGGCATCATATTCACCTGTATCCACCTCGACAAGCAGACAACGCTCTGCCACGTCTTCTCTTTTGATTTCTTCCATACAAATCCCCTTGCGGTCTACTATATATAATGTATAATAGCATACCCATTTTAAAAAGGCAATATGTGCGGTCTGAATTGCCTCTATTGAGAAGTTGCGAAAACGCAACTTCTCCTCGGCTCCCCTGACAAGGGGAACTAAGGGTTTTCGCGACTTTTGCGTAGCAAAATGTCGACAGAGTAACGGCGTAGCCGTTACTCCAATTCGCGAATCGCCCGTTTTGTGTCATTTGCGGAATGGATAAATCCATTCCCTACATTTTTTGTTTTGTATATGCCTATCGTGTAGGGCGTGGATTTATCCACGCCGCCGTTGTTCTTTTTATAATGGACGTGCAATGCACGCCCCTACGATGTCATTTGCTGTGTGTACGACAAAACCCCCGTCCACATTGCGGTGAACGGGGGTTGGGTTTTAGGTTTTACCTACGCGATACACACCTTATTTTACAACGGTGTTATCGGTGGTTTCAGCAGGTTTAGAACCGAATGCCCAGGAAACCAAACTTGCGTCAGCATTTCTGCCAAGGTCATTCTGATGTTTGCTCTGTGCAGTGGCGTTGACAAAGATCAAAGTAGAAACTTCGTCAGTGAAGTTCTGGCCTGCACGGCTACCTGCGCGGATGCCTTCGTAAGCCGATACACCGCTGCTCTTGCCGGTCTTAGTATAATCAAGATCGGTGCCGATGGTCACATTGGTGTTACCGGTTACGTGGTATTCAGTCGAATCGTCTTCATTGTAGCAACCACCGTACAGACGACGGGTAATGGTACCGCTGATAACGTTAACATCGGTATTACCGGTCATATTCACACGGTCGCAACCGCCGAATACCTGTGCGCATTCGCCGCCGTCAATGGTCACGTGGGTATCACCGCTGATGGTGCCCGCCTGAGAAGATCCGCCGTAAATCATATAGGCATACGCGCTGCCGCCGAAGGTGATGTAAGTGTCACCCGTATCCGCAGATTCATTACCGCCGCCCCAGATGCAGACGTTATGGCTTTCTTCGGCTTCTGCCTTCAGCGCCGCGTTCACATTGCCGCCGACCGTAATATGGGTTTCCGCAACAGACTTCCCGGAGGAACCGCCGAAAATGTTGTAGTAATTACCTGCGTAGATTTCCAGCTCGGTTTTCTCCAGATCTTTTGTCTGGTAAACGCCGCCGAACAAGGAGTTAAAACGACCGTTCATGGTAACGGTATCTTTAATAACCAGCTTGTGACCTGCCGCGAACAACACTTCGGTATTTTCGAAATCCGGAACCTCAATGGTGGTGTTTTCAAAAGTTACGGGAGAATTCAAAGTGGAGTGACGGGCACCGATTTTCCATGTGCCGCCGGTCAAGGTGATGCCGTTTTCAGCATCGCCCGTACCAAAGGTTGCAGGCAACGTCACGGTGCCTTTGTTATAAATCGTACCTTTTTTGGTGGTAACCTTTAACGCACGTGCAAAGGTCTTCACAGGTGCATCTTCGGTGCCTTGATTGGCGTCATCACCGTTTTCAGTATCCAAATAGGTGACCATATTATAGTCTGTAGCAGTCTCCAAGAAGGTGGAATCGAAAGCATCCGAATATACGTTAACGATAGCATCGCCAACCTTCACGCTGGCATACGCTCTGGAGAAAATGTTCAGGTCTTCCTGACCCTCCAGACCGACAACGGTAACCGCAACGTCAACAAAGTTGCCCGCGATGTCGTAATGCTTGTTGTGTGCAACAGCACTCTGCTTGGAGATGTACTTGTTGCCCGCCGCTTTCGCCTCAAGGGTGAAGTCGCCGTTTCCGATATTGTCCTGGCCCCATTTCAGGCCGTCCTCTACAGCAAGCAACATACCGTAGTCAACCACTTCATACTTGTCGCCGTCAATTTCGGTATATTTCACGCCGTTTTCTTCGGACAGATATACACGGCCGATAAAGCGCAAGCCGTATTTTTCTGCATTATACGAAGTACCAACGTTACCGATATTCGCCTCGGAAACGTCGCGTGCGGTATAGAAATCCGCATTAAAGGTAACGTCTTGTGCAGAGTAGAAGTAGTAGGTGTCGCCGCCGTTTAAGTCAGTACGGAAACCAACACGTTCGGTGGGATATACCGTTTGACCGTTGGCGTCGATACCCAGCAAGGTGTTTGCTTTCAACTGCCAGCCTTGGTCAGCAGTTGCGGTAACAGCGTATTTATACATACCTGCCACGTCGGAGTCAACACGCTGGACGGTGATATTACCGCCTTCGGTCTCCTCAACAGTAGCGATTTTGGCGTTGCCGTCATCGAAGGTGTCGAT
>JAZSED010000007.1:0-14734 GCA_045531495.1 Acutalibacteraceae bacterium | reverse complement strand
CTTTGCCGTTTGCGGTGGCATTTACTGCCGCGGTGCGGGCGGCGACCGAGGCGCCGGTATGTATGAGCGGGTTTGTGATATTGTTTTCGGTGTGTCTGTCGGTGGCAGACGGTTCGGGGCTTTGCGCATGGCTGGATACGTATGTTGCGGGTGGCGCGGTAATGCTGGCAGGGCTTTTAGAGGTGACGGCGGGGTGTACGGCGGCGGCAGGTGCGGCTGTGCCGCTTTTGTTCCTTGTGGGCTTTTTTCTGTCCTTTAGCGGGCTTTCGGTGCATTGTCAGGTGCGTTCCATCCTGCAAAAACACCCCGCGGTACTGAAAGATTTTTTTCTGTTCCGACTGTTGCACGGTCTGCTCGGCGGGGGACTTACCGTACTGCTGTTTGCGGTGCTTCCCGATACGGTTTCGGTGCTGGCACCCGACAGCACCACCGTAAAAACGTTTACGGTATCCCCAACCGTATCGCTTGTATTTCTCTGTATGGGGGTGGCGTTACTGCTGAGCGGCAAAAAAAGATTGCCAACCGGCGAAAAATGTGATATGGTATAATATAGCCGAAAAGAGTCGGATCTCTAATCGCCCACGCGGCGTCTTTTCGGCGAAAACATTGTCTCGGCGTTTGTCATACACAAAGTATGACGGCACTTCGAGACTGCGTTTTCACTCAAAAATACGCTCGCGTTGGTTATGACAAGTCAAAATATATTTTTGACCGATTAGAGTTCGACTCTTTTCGGCTGTTGAAAAAAGGAGGGACGTGTCGATGAAGCGTAAATTGTACGGCAACAATATTCCGCCGTGTTGCGAATATTGCGCGCGTGCGCGGCGCAGCGCGGATAACCGCTCGATGCTGTGTCCCCGAAAAGGGATTGTACCGCTTTACCACCATTGTCGTCGGTTTCGGTATGACCCTTTGAAGCGTATTCCCGTGAGACAGCCCTCGGTAGCAGCATACAGCGAAGAAGATTTTAAACTTTAAAAATTTGGGGTTGACAAGTGGCAGTGTGTGTGTTAAAATGCCACTTGCAACTGAATATGCGGCTTTAGCTCATCTGGTAGAGCGCCACCTTGCCAAGGTGGAGGTAGCGAGTTCGAGCCTCGTAAGCCGCTCCAAACGAAAAATCCGTTCTCGAAAGAGAGCGGATTTTTTGTTTGTATTATTCTTTCTTCAATTCATTAAAGAACGGATTTTCGAAAGCATTACACAAATTGAAGCTGTCACGCCTACCTTTTCGACAAAATTGCCCAAAAATATTCCCCGCGGTGCAAGAAAAAATAAGCGATTGAACAATTTTCAAATTTTTCTTGTGTTTTCCATAAAAAAGATGTTATAATAACTTCAGATAATGGCGCGCCACCGCTGTATACTTGCGTCCGAAAAGGGTGGCGTTTCTAATTTCCAATGGAGGTGCTTACCGTGTCCTGTGACCTGCACTGTCACACAAAATTGTCCGACGGCTCCGTCGGTATTGAAGAGCTTATTTCCCTCGCTAAGCGGCGGGGCTTAAAAGCAATTGCCATCACCGACCACGACACCTTTGCAGGTGCTGTACGCGGCGTGAATATAGGTAAGCGCGTAGGTCTTACCGTAATTCCCGGTGCAGAGCTGTCTACGGTAGACCCTGCAACCGGCAGAAAAGTACATATTTTATGCTACAACTGTGAGGTGGCGGCACGTCTGGAAGGCATTTGTCATCGCACGCTGGAAAACCGCAAAAAAGCGGCAACCGAAATGCTTAAAAAGGTGATGCGGTATTATCCGTTGCCCCCCGAAATGGTGGTACGCGCCGCTACCGGCAGTGCATCTGTTTACAAGCAGCACATTATGCACGCACTGTGGGAAGCGGGCTATGCCGACGGCATTTTCGGCAAGGTGTTCCACCGCTTGTTTAACAAGGAAAACGGCTTAGCACGTGTGAACGTGGAATATCCCGATGTGCGAGAGGTCATCGACTTGATTCACAGTGCGGGCGGCATTGCCGTTTTAGCGCACCCCTTCGTTTATGACAGCATTGACCTTATGCAACAGTTGGCGGAAGAAGGCCGCCTTGACGGTGTGGAAGCGGTACATCCTTCCCAAACCGAAGAACAGCAGCAAGCGTTGCGTGAGTTTGCGGCGGCAAAAGGCCTGCTGGTAACCGGCGGCTCGGATTTCCACGGTATGTACAGCGACGGTGCCCGTGCAGTGGGAAGCACATCGGTGGAAGACGAATTGGCAGAGAAGTTATTGAATTATAAAAAGGCGGCGTCAAGATGACCTATCGCTATAAGACACGCGGTGTTTGTTCGCGTGAAATTCTTTTTGATTTGGAAGACGGCAAGGTGTATAACATCCGTTTTGTGGGCGGGTGTAACGGCAATACACAGGGTGTTGCTAATTTGGCAGAGGGTATGAATGCCGAGGAAGTGGTACGCCGTTTGCGTAACGTGAACTGTAACGGCAGAGGTACCTCTTGTCCCGACCAATTGGCAATCGCCATTGAACAAGCGCAATCTCAAGCATAAGGAGGGTATCCGTATGAATATTTTCGAAAACGATGACGATATGAAGATCGTGGGTGCAGAACAGCCCGCGGCGGTGGATACTGCTGCGCAATGGAGCGTGCATAAAGCAAACGGTAACATTGACCGTGCGCGCCGCTTGGGAAAGGTAATGGCACAGCAGTTGCTGAACATTCAAGAGGATGACAGCGCTCTGTTGCTGCAAAAGCAGATGCTGTTCACCTTTACGGTGGATACCGTCGGCCCGACTATGTTGCCGGATGCCCTGTTGGTGGAAACGGCACGTGCCACCTTCTTTGAACGCGTGCGTGAACTGTTACCCGATTTCGAGACGACCTTGCATCGCCTCGGTGCGTTTACCTTTTACCGCCTGGCGGTGGACGGCTATCATCCCGCCGCATTGCCCGCTGTGAAGATCGGCGCAATGTTTGCCGCCCTTTGCGGTAAAGCGGACGACAAAGACACGACCGAGGAAGGCGCGCGATTGTTTATTGCTTTCGTGGCACGTTTGGAAGAAACGGTCAGCATGGTGGAATTTGCAGAAAGCTGAATAATGAAAATATGAAAATCCGTTTTTCGCGGGGTCACTCCGCGAAAACGGATTTTTTGTGTGAGGGATTACAATGCAATTGCCCGAAAAATTTTGCGAACGCATGCAACGACTGCTCGGAACGGCATATACCGCATTTATAGAAGGATATGACCTGCCCGCCCGCCGCGGTGTGCGTGTGAACACGCTTAAAAGCGATGCGGATACGGTTGTATCCTCGTTCGATACAGCACTTGAGAATACGCCGTTTGCCAAAAACAGTTTTTACCTGGATGCGCCGCATAAAGCGGGTGCCGACCCGCTGTTTCACGCAGGTGCGTATTATATGCAAGAGCCGTCCGCGTCCTCTGCGGTGACCGTGTTGGCACCGCAAAAAGGGGATAAGGTTTTAGATATGTGCGCCGCGCCCGGCGGTAAATCCACCCAGATAGCGGCGGCACTCCAAGGCACGGGGCTTTTGTGGTGCAATGAGTACGTGCGTGCACGCGCCCGCATTTTGGAGCAGAACATAGAGCGGTGCGGTGTTCGCAATGCGGTGGTATCCAACGCGGCACCTGCCGATTTGGCATCCCGCTTACACGGCTTTTTCGACCGCGTATTAGTGGATGCGCCGTGCTCGGGGGAAGGGATGTTCCGCAAAGAACCCGATGCGCTGAGCGGTTGGAGCGAAGACGCGATCAAAATGTGCGCCGCGCGGCAGCGCGATATATTATACAACGCCGCACAAACGGTACGTGCGGGCGGCGTGCTGGTGTATTCTACCTGTACTTTTGCCCCCGAGGAAAACGAATGTACCGTGGCATGGTTTTTGGAAAACTGCGACGATTTCGAACCGTTGCCGATAGACGTTACGTTTGGCAGGGAGGGCTTTCCGTTTGAAAAGGTGGCACCGTTTGATGAAACGGTGACCGCGGGAAGATACGACAAGCGGGCCTGTCGGCGCATCTTTTTGTCTGACGGCGGCGAGGGCCACTTTATTGCGGCGTTTCGCAGAAAAGCGGTGACGAACGGCAATGTTAACCTGTTTGCATATCCTAAAAACGACCCAAACGAGAAAGCGGCAAAAGCGTTGTATGCAGACCTCTTTACCGATGAAATGTACGGCTTGCCGATGACGGTGGGGGATACGGTGCGGCTGTTGCCCCACGGCTTGCCCGACATCAAGGGCTGTGGCGTGCTGGCGGCGGGTGTCGCATTTGCAGAGGTGAAAAAAGGCAGATTGGAACCGCATCACGGTGCGTTTGCGGCGGCGAAGGAGAAGCACTGCCGTCGGGTGGCGCGGTTTGAAAAGGACGCCCCCGACCTGTACGCGTTTTTGCACGGTGAGGAAATCGCCTTTGACGGTGAAAACGGATATACGGCAGTGTCGGTCGCGGGGGCTGTTTGCGGCTTCGGAAAGGTGTCCGGCGGACGTTTGAAAAACCGTTATCCCAAAGGATTGCGACTTTTTTGATATTTTTTTCACAATATACTTGCAATAAAGTAAAAAATCGGTTAAAATACAAAATGGAAAAATTCGGAGCAAAGCTCCGACCTTCATAAAAGAAAGGGAGTAAGAAAAATGAGCTATTTGAGCAAAAAAAGCGTAGAAGACCTGAAGGTCGCCGGCAAGCGCGTGCTTGTTCGCTGTGACTTCAACGTGCCGCTGAAAGCGGGCGTCATCACCGACGAAAACCGTATCGTTGCGGCATTGCCTACCATTCAGTATTTGATTGACAACGGCGCGAAGGTTATCCTTTGCTCCCACCTCGGTAAACCGAAGGGTGAGCCCAAGCCCGAGTTGTCCTTGGCTCCCGTGGCGGTACGTCTTGCCGAAAAGCTCGGTAAAGAGGTTGTATTTGCCGCCGACGACGAAGTGGTGGGCGAAAACGCGAAAGCCGCTGTTGCCGCGATGAAGGACGGCGACGTTGTGCTGCTGCAGAACACCCGTTATCGCGCTGAAGAAACCAAAAACGGCGAAGCGTTCTCCAAAGAGCTCGCTTCCCTTGCTGACCTGTTCGTAAACGATGCGTTCGGTGCCGCGCACCGTGCACACTGCTCCACCGTTGGTGTGGCATCCTACGTGGAAGAATCCGCTAACGGCTATCTGATGGCAAAAGAGGTAAAATACCTCGGCGCCGCGGTTTCCGATCCCGCCCGTCCGTTTGTTACCATTCTTGGCGGCGCGAAGGTTTCGGATAAACTTAACGTTATCGAAAACCTGCTGAACGTTGCGGATACCCTCATCATCGGCGGCGGTATGGCGTACACCTTCCAATATGCGCTGGGCAACGAAATCGGCAAATCCTTGCTGGACGCTGAAAAGGTGGATTACTGCAAAGATATGCTTGCCCGCGCGAAGGAAAAAGGCGTGAAAATCCTGCTTCCCGTTGACTGCGTAGCGGCTGCGGCTTTCCCGGATCCGATCGATGCGCCCATTGAGACCGCTGTGTACAAGACCGGTGAGTTGCCTGCTGATTTGATGGGCCTTGACGTTGGTCCGGAGACCGGCAAATTGTTCGCGGAAGAAATCAAAAACGCGAAAACCGTTATTTGGAACGGCCCGATGGGTGTTTCCGAGAACCCCGCTCTTGCCAACGGCACTATCGCTGTTGCGAAGGCGATGGCAGAATCCGACGCTATCACCATCATCGGCGGCGGCGACTCTGCGGCGGCTGTTAACAACCTCGGCTTCGGTGATAAGATGACCCACATCTCCACCGGCGGCGGCGCCTCTCTCGAATTCCTCGAGGGTAAGGAACTGCCCGGCATTGCCGCGATGACCGATAAATAAGAAAGAGGAGATTTTTCACAATGGGTAAATACGTTATTGCCGGCAACTGGAAAATGAACAAAACGCCGGCCGAAGCGAAAGAGCTTATCGAAGCTATCCGTCCGCTGGTTGCGGATGCAACCTGTGACGTTGTTGTAGGTGTACCGTTTGTTGACCTGTCGGTGGCGCTTGAAGCGACCAAAGGCACCAATATCGGTGTGGCGGCGCAGAACTGCCATTGGGCAAAGAGCGGTGCTTTCACCGGTGAGATTTCGGCTGAAATGCTCAAAGAAATGGGCGTTGGCTACGTTATCCTCGGTCATAGCGAACGCCGTACCTATTTCGGTGACACCGACGTAACCGTACGCAACCGCACCCGCGCGGCTTTGGATGCGGGCCTTACCGTTATCCTTTGCGTAGGCGAATATTTGGAACAGCGCGAGCAGGGCATCACCTCTGAAATCGTTGATATGCAGGTGAAGGTGGCTCTGGGCGGTGTTTCCGAAGAAGAGCTGTCCCGCATCATCATTGCCTACGAGCCCGTTTGGGCTATCGGCACCGGTCTGACCGCTACCGATGAACAGGCGAATGAAGTTTGCGCGCACATCCGTGAAACCGTAAAAGGTCTCTATAACGCAGACGCGGCAAAGGCGCTCACCATTCAGTACGGTGGCTCTATGAACGCGGCTAACGCGGCAGGCCTCTTGGCACAGAGCGATGTAGACGGCGGTCTTATCGGCGGCGCTTCCTTGAAAGCACCCGATTTCGCCACCATCGTTGCGGCTGCGAAATAATCAATAACCAAAATGGGACGGACGGCTTGCCGTCCGTCCTTTCGATGTGTATATGGAGGAACAGGAATGAAAAAACCGCTTACTCTTATCATTATGGACGGCTTTGGTATCAACCCTGATACCTACGGCAATGCCATTGATGCCGCCGCCACCCCCAACCTTTCTAAATTTTTTGCGGAAAACCCGTTTACCACTATCGGTGCTTCGGGTATGGATGTCGGTTTGCCGGACGGGCAGATGGGCAACAGCGAAGTGGGTCACACCAATATCGGCGCAGGCCGTATCGTGTATCAGGAACTCACCCGCATCACCAAATCCATTAACGACGGCGTGTTCTTCGAAAACGAAGCACTCCTTTCCGCTATGGAGGCCGCGAAAAAAGACGGTGCTGCTTTGCATTTGGCGGGTCTTTTATCCGACGGCGGTGTGCATAGCCACTTTGAACATCTTTGCGGCTTGCTGACCATGGCAAAGAAAACGGGTGTCAAGAACGTGTTCGTGCATTGCTTGATGGACGGCCGTGACGTGCCGCCTTCCTCGGGCAAAGATTTTGTTGCCGCGCTGCAGGAAAAAATGGCAGAAATCGGCATCGGTAAAATCGCTACCGTGATGGGTCGTTACTATGCGATGGACCGCGACAACCGTTGGGAACGCGTAGAAAAAGCGTATGCCGCGATGGTATACGGCGAAGGAGAGGAAAACACCGACCCCGTTGCCGCAATGCAGGCTTCCTATGACGCGGACGTTACCGACGAATTTGTGGTACCCGTTGTATGTACGGGTAAAGACGGTGTTATCAAAGCGGGCGACGCTGTGGTGTTCTTCAACTTCCGCCCCGACCGTGCGCGTGAAATCACCCGCACCTTTGTAGACCCCGATTTTAACGGTTTTGAACGTAAAAACGGATTTTTCCCGCTGACCTATGTGTGTATGACGCAGTATGATGCGACCATGCCCAATGTGCAGGTTGCGTTCAAGCCGCAGTCGCTGAAAAATACACTCGGTGAATACTTGAGTGACAAAGGTCTTGCACAGTTGCGTATTGCGGAAACCGAAAAATACGCACACGTCACCTTCTTCTTCAACGGCGGTGTTGAAAAAGAATATGACGGCGAAGACCGTGCACTGATTAACTCTCCGAAGGTTGCCACCTACGATATGCAACCCGAAATGAGCGCGTATTTGGTATGCGATGAGGTGGTAAAACGCATTGAAAGCGGCAAATACGACGTTATCATCTTAAACTATGCCAACTGTGATATGGTTGGTCATACGGGCGTGTTTGATGCCGCAAAAGCCGCTGTAGAAGCGGTGGATACCTGCGTTGGTAAGACGGTGGAAGCGACCCTCAAAATGGGCGGCAAAGTGCTTATTACCGCTGACCACGGTAACGCTGACAAAATGTATGAGCCGGACGGCTCTCCGTTCACCGCGCATACCACCTTCCCCGTACCCTTCTGTGTGGTAGGTCACGATTGTGAATTGCGCGAAGGCGGCCGTTTGGCGGATATTGCACCGACAATGCTCAAATTGTTAGAGCTGCCGCAGCCCGCGGAAATGGACGGTCAATCCTTGATTAAATAACAAAAAATGCGATGGCAAAAGCCATCGCATTTTTTTATTTGTTGGTTGTAGTAGCGCCGGTATCGGTTGTGGTGGTTGCCGCGGAGGAAGGATTGCCGCCCGGCAACACATCGTCCACCAAATCTTCCGCTTTGTCCATCAGATTACCGCTTGTGGTAGGCGTGGTGTTGTCGTGCATAGAGGTGGAATTGGTGGTAGACGTACCGCCTACCTTGCCGTCCTCTCCCGTATCCTCTGCACCTTTACCCTCGCCGCAGCCTGCGAGCAGCATCGTGATAGACAAGGCAAAGGCGGCACATACTAATAAAAAACGCTTTTTCATACTGACACTCCTTTCTGAGTACAAAGGTTCGAGTACAACGGTACTCGGTATTAGCGTGTCCCGAAAAAAGCGTTTTGTGCAAGATTTTTTTAAGAAGCGGTGGTAGGTTTTGTAAAGGTCAGGTATTGACCGCTGACGTAACCGATGCCGTCACCAAAGCGGATTTCATACCAATCCCCCGTTTTACCTAATATTTCCACTTTTTCACCGAACGTGATGCCGCCGATAACCTCAAAGGTAAGACCTGCGCCGCTGCGCACACGCATAGAGTCGGCGGTAATCCACCCCTCTTTGGGTAATGGCGCGGTAGTTTTTGTGGTTGTAACAACCGTTTCGTTGTCGGTGGAAAGCGCGGGTGACTTTTCCTTGCAAGCCACACAGAAAAGCAGTGAAACTGCTATAAGGCAACAAACAATATATTTCATATAGCATCCCCCTTTTTCGCTATTATACAACATTTGGTGTGAAAAAGACATAGTTTTTATAAAAAAATCGTGTATATTGTGAAAAAACCTTGCGAACACAAAAAAAGTTTGTTATACTACCCACAAAGTAGTGATTTTTCGGAGGTGTCATCTATGAGATGTCCGTTTTGCGGTTTTGAAGAAAGTAAGGTTGTGGATTCCCGTTCCACCGATGAGGGTAACCGTATCCGCCGCCGCCGCGAATGCTTGCAGTGTGAAAAGCGGTTTACCACCTATGAAATTATCGAACAGGTGCCGATTGTGGTGGTTAAAAAAGACAAATCGCGTGAAGTATTTGACCGTCAGAAGCTGTTAAACGGGCTTTTGCGCGCGTGTGAAAAGCGCCCCGTATCTCTTGAGACACTTGAAAGAGCGGTGGATGAAATCGAAACGCAGCTGCAAAACTCTCTCGATAAAGAGGTCACCAGCACCCGTATTGGCGAATACGCGATGGAACAGCTGATGAAGATTGACCACGTGGCGTACGTGCGGTTTGCCTCCGTTTACCGTCAGTTTAAGGATATTGCCTCTTTCCACGAGGCTATCAACAAGCTGTTAACTGAAAACTAACGTATCTGGACACGCCCCTGCGTGTGCCGGTTTTTTTGAGGTAGAAAATGGAAAAAGCGAAAAAAGTACGTCGTATTATCGGGCGTACGGCGGCGGTGGTCGGTGTCACCCTGCTTGCGGTAATTGTTGCACTGTTCGGTGCCGCCACGGTGGTGTGCTACGGTCCGTCTACGCAGGCAAAGGGGCTTTTTGTCACCACTGTAATGGAAACAAGCGCCCTGAAATTCTTGGCACAGCTGTATTTTTCAGACGAGGAGATCGCGGCAATTCGCGCGCAAAACGCGGTGATTGACGTGGAAACCTCCACCGATAACAGCGATTTCACGCCGCAAAGCCCCGATGATAATATGCCCGCCTTGGTAATTGAAGACGTAACGGGCGCGACCTTCAAGGGGAAAATGATGTTGGTGAAGGACCCCAAACGGCTGTACGTCGGCACGTTGCCTGCATATGACGGTAGGGCGGGGATGACGCTGGACAATTTTGTGAAGACGAGCGGTGCCGCAGCAGGCATCAATGCCGGCGGCTTTGAAGACGAAAAGGGCTTTGGCAACGGCGGTACACCTATCGGTTACGTGATACACAAAGGAGAACTCAAATTCGGGAGCAGCGGCAGTGTCGGCTCTCTTGTCGGCTTTGACGGCAACGGCAAATTGATTGTCGGCCGTATGTCGGCGGGAGACGCGCTTGCAAAAGGTGTTACCGAGGCGGTAACCTTCGGTCCCGCGTTGGTGATCAACGGCGAGGTGGCACCCGTGGCAGGTACAGGCGGCGGTTTGAATCCCCGCACCGCTATCGGTCAACGTGCGGACGGCACGGTGTTGCTGTTGGTGATTGACGGCAGGCAGTCCCATTCGCTGGGTGCGAGTTATAAAGATTGCCGCGACGTGATGGTGCAGTACGGCGCGGTCAATGCCGCCAATTTGGACGGTGGCTCGTCCACGCTGATGATACATAACGGACAGCACGTCAATTTCTGCGCAAGCTTGTACGGCTCCCGCGAATTGCCCACAGCTTTCCTTGTAAAGGCGGTGGCAGAATGAAAAAATTAACCTTCAAAAAAAGCCTTTTATTACTGTGCGCCGTGTATGCGGTGCTGATTATCGTGGGATTGCTTTGCTTTAGAGGGTATCTGAAACGGTATGAAGCATCTCACCCTGTTGGTGCGATGAATGGGTATTTTACGGCGCTTGCGGCAGGGGATATCGATACAATCATAGAGCAAAGCGGGTTTCCCTTTGACGCGTATAACACGAAGGAAAGCTATGTCGCATATCTTTCCAAGCGGTATAACGGCGGTGTTGGTCATTGGCAATACGCGCTGATGGACAGTACCGATAATACGTATATCTACGATGTGTACGAAAATAATAAGAAATACGGCACCCTGACCCTCACTCGCGAGGGGAAAACCTATACTGTGCGTTCGGATTGGGCGTACGGCGAAAAAACGACAGTGCAGTCACCGCAAACGGTGTTGGTCAACGGCGCGCCGCTTTCTATGGGTGATGCACAAACGGTGACCGCGTTTGCGGGTGCAAAAGGCACCCTGCCCACCGTATCTGCCGCGACGGTGGAAACGTTAACAGCGCCGACATTGTCGCTGGACGGCATCGAATCGGTGGTAACAGAACAAAAAGACGGCAGTGTTTTGGTGACTCCCGTGCCGCAGGATGCGGCGGCGGTGAAAGCGTTTGCCGAAACCGCGGCAAAAACCTATGCGCTGTATATCAGTAATGATATTGCGCGCGGCGAATTGGTTGCGTTGATGGAAGGCGGCACACCGTTTGCAACGGGTGTGTATGCGTATGACGGCAAATGGTATAACAAACATAACTCTGCTGTGTTTGAGAATATGCAGGTAGGTGAGCCGATACAATGGTCGGCGGACTGCTTTACGGTAGAGGTGCGGTTTGATTTTGTGGTCAGCCGTACGTATGATACCCATACCTACCCGACAGCGTATACGGTTGCGGTGCGAAATAACGGCGGATATAGGGTTGTCAATATTGCGCCGCTGTGATTTTTGAGAAAGTGTAAAAAAGTTCTTGCCTTTTCAGAAAATATAGTGTATAATACATCCGTTGTCCCAAAAGGGATAGCGGACACACCTGCCGGTGTGATGGAATTGGCAGACGTAGTGGACTCAAAATCCACCGGTGGCGACACCGTGCCGGTTCGAGTCCGGCCACCGGCACCAACAAAAAAGAGACACCCTTTTAGGGGTGTACTCTAAAGGACAGTTTTTTCGCAGGATATGGCATAGCCCACACGGGCTATGCCTTTTTCCTTTATTCAAGCGGATTTAAGCGGTTTATCACGCATTTCTTCCATCGCTAAAATTAGTTCTTCTTCAGTAGGAATATTGATAATTCCGACCGCAGTGAAATAAATGTCGATCGGAACGTGCTTGTGGCCGTGCTCAACTTTCGTACGGTTATGAACATCTATCCGCTTAATCAATGTGTTTACAATCGTGGGTGTTAATTCTTTTAAGTCAGTACACTCACGTATCGCCGTAAGAAAAACATTGAGATTTATTTTTTCTTGTTCGGCTTCTCTGACTTTTTGCTCGTCGTGTTCAACTGCGGCGAGCAATTCTTTTTGCTCTTTTTCAAAGTTAGCAGACATACGATAAAAACGATCATCCGAAATCTTACCGAGCACATTATCTTCATATATACGCTCAATCAACTTATCGAGTTCCTTAATGCGCTGTTTGGATTTTTCAATTTTGGATTTCATATTTCTTATAGTCGTTGCTCTGCCAATTGTATTTTTCTTTGCAAAAAGATAAAGGAATACCGGCTCATATTCTGTGACGTATTTTGCAACCCTTCTTATTGTTTCTAGCACCATTTCTTTGAGTACCACATCACGAATATAGTGAATGGTACAAGTACCTCTCTTTTCCTTATACTGCGAACAACGGTAAAACTCTTGGTGCTCTTTAATGCTTTTTGCGGCGGCATAATAAAGTTTAGAACCGCAATCCGCACAATACAAAAGTCCAGCAAACATACTTGTCTTTCCTGTTGCAGTATTACGGCGGCGATGTTTTCTAAGTTCGGCAACCCTATCAAAAGTGTCCTCATCAATGATAGCTTCTTGAGTGTTGGGTATAATCTGCCAATCTTCTTCAGGGAGAAGGATTTTTTTCTTCACTTTGAAACTCACAAAGGTGCTTTTGAAATTAACTGTACAACCCGTGTACTGTTTGTTTTCTAGAATACGAACCACAGATACCTGATCCCATCTATATGGATTTGCAGGTCTTGGATTCGAAGTCTTTCTTCCAACGCTATAAAAATATTCTGTTGGAGTTACAATCTTCTCACTTTCGAGGCGTTTTGCAATTTGCATTGGTCCGAGTCCTGCGATACATAGCTCAAAAACATATCTAACAACTTTTGCTGCAGGTTCGTCTATAATCCATTGTTTAGGATCTTCAGTAGATTTCATATACCCAAACGGCACTGCCGAAGCCACACGCTCGCCATTATTCGCTTTTGCTTTCCATACAGCTTTTATCTTTTTGCTTGTTTGCTCTGCATACCATTCATTGAAAATATTATGAAACGGCATTGTTTCGAGTCCCGTGCCAGTAGCAGTGTTTACGTTTTCTTGGATAGCGATAAAAGTCACTCCGAGTGATGGATATACAATCTGAACCAAACGACCCATTTCAATACTTTCACGACCGAAACGGGATAAATCTTTTACAATGATTGTACCAACCTCTCCGTTTTCAACCATTCTTTGCATACGCTGAAAATCAGGGCGGTCGAAGGTTGTACCCGAAATACCATCGTCTACGAAAAACTCGGTGTGTAGATAACCATTCTTTTTAGCATAATCCAATAGAATTTGTTTTTGGTTGCTAATACTATTGGATTCGTCCTCTTGGTTTTTCTTCCTTTTATCTTTTACATCTTTTGTATCTTCTACTGACAAACGGCAGTAAAGAGCAGTTATTTTTACTTTATTCTCGGCTTTCTTTTTTGACATTATTAAACTCCTTTCTGTGTAAGCCGAGCATTGCGTTTATAGCATTGCCATTATACAATGCTCGGTACACTTATAACAAATCTATAAATTACAGTTCTTTAGCCAAGATTAGCGCCTTGAACTGCTGCAATATTGTTTCTTTGCCTTCTAAGTCGAAGTTGGCAGTCACGTCATAAATCGTTCCGGCAATCTTTTTGGAAAAGCATATCTTTTTCGGGACAGTTGTTAATGGAATGGGCGTACTTTTACGTTCTTTGCTTGTAGGCATAACATACTCCTGCAAATCAATAGGACGTGTATCATCCACACGCCCCATACCTTTCATAACAAGAACATCTTTAAAATTTCCTTTTTGTACCATATTCTCACCTCGCATCCCTTTGTTTCATTCGGTAATTCTTTTCGCAAAGTTTAATGATTTCATTTTCAATCTGCTCAACCGTATAATTCTTCGGGAAATATTTACGGAGCTTTTCGGTTGGAATTTTAATGCGTTCCTTTTGGTTTGCTTTGTCTTCGCTCATAATATCCGCAATTACTTCGGGTGTAAGACCTTCCGCTTGGCTTATCTTTTTGAAGCGACAAGCCTGCGACAAAGACGGAGTGCAGTCGTTTTCTTCGATTTGTTCCAAGAGGTCTTGTTGCTCTACCTCATTTAAATAGGAAAGTTCTACGGCGGGAGTGAAGGAAATACGACCATCATCCACATATTGCAGAATTTCGGGAATGAGATTAGTGAGGCGAATATATCGGCGCACTTGTTCGTGGCTATCACCGGTATCGGCTCCAACCATTTCAGTCGTGCGAGACTTTGCCACAACTTGTGGCGAAGTTAAATCAGAACGCCAACCCTGATGCTTCATAGCTTCTGCTTTCATTTTATAAGCAAAGGCTTTTTCGCTCGGCAGAATATGCTCTCGGTGTAGGTTACTATCCACAAGCACAATCGCCGCAGCATCACGATCAAGGGAAACAACTAAGGCAGGGACTTCTGAAATCCTTGCCTTTCTGCTTGCCATAACCCGTCTGTGACCGGATATGATCTCGTATTCATCTTCGGTATTCTCCTTGGGGCGAACAATAATCGGAGATAAAACGCCGTGCTCGCGAATGCTCTCGGAAAGGCACTCCATTTCTTCGTTGTCCTGCACCTTGTAAGGGTGGTTCTCAAATGCGTGTAATTTCTCTA
>JAZSED010000032.1:0-8145 GCA_045531495.1 Acutalibacteraceae bacterium | reverse complement strand
CGGAACGGATAAATCCGTTCCCTACATAAAAAAGGCTTGACCGTTTCGGTCAAGCCTTTTTTGGGGTTGTTTTATTGTCCTTTTATAAAATCACCGATTTGTAATACTGCATTGTGCAAAACATCTGCTTGCGGCAACATCACAATACGGAAATGGTCGGGGTCTTTCCACGCAAAACCGCTGCCCGGTACCACTAAAATGTGTTTGTTAAACAGCAGTTTTTCTGTAAACTGTTTATCGTCGGCATCCTTGACGTATTCGGGCTTGATTCTCGGGAAGACGTAAAAAGCACCGTCATTTTTCACGTAGGACAGGCAATCGAGCTTGTCCAATGCATCACAGGTGGCTTTTCGCTGTTCATACAATCTGCCGCCGGGACGTATCATACTTTCGGTGTATTCCGTGTCGGCGAGAGCGGTCGGAATGATGGTCTGCATCAGCGCGTTAGCGGACAAACGGATGGATGCTAGTTTCAGCAGCGCTTCGCTGATGTGGCGACGTTGTTCCGCGGGGCCGCTGGTGACCAGCCAGCCGCACCGAAAACCGCACAGACAATGCGATTTGGAAAGGCCGTTCATGGTGATAACGCAAAGGTCTTCCGCAAACCGTGCGAACGTGTGGTGCTCTTTGCCGTCAAACACCAAACGGTCATAAATTTCATCCGACAACACGATGATGTTATTTTGACGGGCGATTTCTGCGATTTCCGCCAATACGTCATCGGCGTATAAAACACCGGTCGGGTTGTTGGGATTGATGATAATGATAGCCTTGGTTCTGTCTGTGATAAGACTTTTGATGTGTTCGGTATCAGGATTCCAGCCGTTGCTTTCATCGCATCTGTAAGGGACGGGAGTTGCGCGTTGCAATAAAATTTCGTTGGTCCAAAGGGAATAGCAAGGGGTAGGCACCAAAACCTCGTCGCCCGGATTTAACAGAGCGGTCGCCACCATAGATGCTATTTCGCTGATGCCGTTGCCGATGAAAATATCATCCATTTCGAAATTGCGGATGCCTTTGGAACGATGGTATTCCAAAATGGCGTTTCTCGCATCTACCATACCGCGTACGTCGCAATAGCCGAGCGCAGTATCCATTTTTTCAATCAAAGCTTGTCTGACGCTTTCGGGCATCTGAAAACCGAAGGTCGCAGGATTACCCGTATTCAGTTTTAAAATCTTCTCACCCTGTTTTTCCAACTCCAATGCTGCGAAAAAGTTTCTGCCGCGTATGTCGGAGCGCACATTTGCCATTTTTTCAGAACAAATACCCATACATATCACCCTGCTTTCACAAGAATGTATTGATTATAGCACAAAGTTATGATATAATCAAATATATATATTAGTATACCAACTATATAATTTTAGTTATGTGGGGGATTATATGTTCAAATACGCCGATTACATTTATAAAGTATACGAAGAGCGCAGTTTTACCGCAGCTGCCAAAAAACTGTTTGTTTCTCAGCCTGCGCTGAGTGCGATGATTAAGAAGGCCGAAGAAGAATTGGGATTTAAGATATTTAACCGTGATACAACGCCGATTTCTTTGACCGATTTGGGGCAAATATACATAACGGCGGTAGAAGAAATGTACCGCGTCAAGCAGGACCTGCGGGACGGTATCCATAACTTTACGTCGCTGCTGGTCGGGAAGGTGAAGGTGGGTGGTGCCGCTTTTATTTCCTCCTTCATATTGCCGAACATTATTATGGAATTTTCAAAAAAGTATCCCAAAATCAATATAAGTCTTATTGAAAGCAGCTCTTTTGATTTACAGGAAAAACTGTTTTCGGAAGAAATAGAAGTATTGATAGACTATGATTTTGATGATAATAAATTTATGGCTTACCCGCTGAAAAGTGAACATATTCTGTTGTGTGTTCCCAAAGAACACCCGTTGAATGATCAGTTTTCAGATGTTGCGCTCACTATGGAAGATGTTGTACAACATAAGCATTTGCAAGCAGACACATCCTGCGTAGATTTGCGCTTGTTTGCAAACGAAAGGTTTATACAATTAAAGCCGGACAACAATATGTATAAAAGTAGTTGCGCAATTTGTGCGGATTACGGATTTACGCCCCAAGCGATTATCAGCGTTGACCAATTGATGACCGCATATAATATAGCGGGGTCGGGTATGGGTCTTACTTTCACGACCGATACGGTTATCCAATCGGCGGCACGGTATGAAAACTTGCTGTTTTACAAATTGGACGGAGCGAAAGCGACACGTACATTGTATATCGCGCACAAGAACAAAAAGTATATCAGCCCTGCGGTAAAGGAATTTATCAAAACCGCCGAGGAAATATACCATACAGCGGATTTGTAAAATATTTTAAACTATATTTACATTTTGTTTATGAATGGATGCTTGGATGGATGTTACATTGTAAAGCAAAGGAGTGATAGTATGAAGTTTTCAAAAATGTTGGCTGTCATGTTGGCTGCCTTGTTCGTTTTTACGGCGTGCGGCGGGCGGGAGCAGCAGGTGCAAGCAACGGATATCCGCTTAGACGACCAAACGGTTACGGTAGACGGTGTTGCTGTCGGCGCAGACCCGCAAAAAGGCGTGTACACGGCAAGCGATATCGTATATTATGAGGCGGATAAAGATTTCACCTACGGAGAAGGCTCGACGGAGGATGCCCATACGGCACAAGAAGCCGCCGCGCACACGGTGGTACATATCACCAAAGCAGGCACCTATCGCTTGTCGGGGAAACTTTCTAAAGGGCAGATAGCCATAGATTTGGGCGAAGATGCGAAAGAGGACCCCAAAGCGGTGGTAACCTTAATATTAAACGGCGTGGACATCACCTGTGACGTTGCGCCTGCGGTGATTTTCTATAACGTGTACGAATGTGATACCGCACAAGAAGCCTCTAAAGATGTGGATACATCTGCGGCGGGCGCCAATGTTATCATTGCCGACGGCAGTGAAAATACGGTAAACGGCGCGTATGTGGCGCGCATTTACAAACCTGACAGCGTGGTGCTGAATGACGACGGCACAGAAGTGGAAGATGCCAAAAAACTGCATAAATACGACGGTGCGTTTTATTCTAAAATGTCTATGAACGTGAACGGCGGTGAAAAGGGCAACGGTGTTTTGTATATTCACGCGACAAACGAAGGATTAGACAGCGAAAGGCATCTGACGGTCAACGGCGGTAATATCAATATTTTCTCGGGGAACGACGGTATTAACACCAACGAAGACGGCGTTTCGGTTACCACGGTCAACGGCGGTGTGTTACGCATCAAAGTGACAGGAGAGACCGGCGAAGGTGACGGCATCGACTCTAACGGCTGGTTGGTGATAAACGGCGGTAAAGTGGTTGCTGCCGCATGCTCTGCGAGTGCGGATGCCGGTATTGACTCGGATATGGGTATTTATATTAACGGCGGCACGGTGATAGCTACGGGCAGTATGCTGGACCGTATTGAAGACGGGGGACAGACGTATGCGGTGTTCTCGTTTGAACAAAGACAAAGCGGCGCGGATACTGTGTATTTGAAGGACGAAAGCGGCAAGGCGGTGTTGGAATTTCTGCCGCAAAACGATTATTCTGTTTTGATTTACAGCAGTCCCGACCTCAAAGAGGGTACGTATACCTTATGGAGCAATGACAAACAATTGGGCGGCACGAGCGGTGGCAATATGGGATTTGGCGGCGGTATGCGCCCTGACGGTGAACCGCCCGCAAATGATGAAAATGTAAACCGACAGCCGCCCGAAGGATTCGAGGGACAGGAACCGCCGCAAGGAATGGAGAGACCCGAAGGCGAGCCGCCCGAGAAACCGAACGGCGAACAACGTCCAAACGGGAACTTCCGCCCTGATGGGAACGGTGCGGACTCACTTGAACGGATAACCGATTTTGAAATCAAAAACGGCGCCAATATGTTTAGGCTGGCGTGAGTTGAACTCTTTACGCCTGCAAAAGAAAATTTCCGGTGATAGTTTGCCTCAAACTTGAAATACGGGAGTATTCCTGCGTTTTGTCGGCTTCCTCTCACACAAAAATTTTACGTTTTGCAGGTTAATGAGTTTCTGCCGCCGGATTTTATGAGCGCAAACCCGCACGGAAAAGGCGGTGAGCGAAACCGCAAAGGGGTTCGACTCTCGCCAGCCTAACAGCATCGCACCGAACGTATAAAAGATAAGCGAAACAGCAGGCGTGACCGAAGGTCACGCCTGCTGTTTTAGTCTTCTAACTTCTCGCCGCAGTAGGGGCAATATGCGGCAAAGGGGGAGAGTTTCCGCAAGTACCCATTACAATGGGGGCAACGCCACCACAATAACGTTAAAAGGAAATATACTATGACAAAAACGATTAGAAAGAATACGCCGAGAGGTGTTGTAATGAGAAAATTTCGAAACAACAGCAGGGCTGCTATAAGTAAAACAGCAAGAGCGTTTAAGATTCGTTTTTTGACAATGAACGGCATAGTACACCCCTTACTCTTCGTATAATTTTTCGCCGCAATGCTTGCAATAGGGAGCGTTGGTGAGGTAGCGGCCTAAATACTCGTTGCAGTGCGGACATCGTTTCCAGCGTATATCTAAGACGGTCATACTAACGAGTGCCGACAAAGCGACGATGAGTGATATGGTTGTATTACAAGTAACTTCAACCACAACCACTATTAAGAATAAAACAAGGGTTACAATAAAAAGTATTTTCTTTTTCTTTCGGAGGTTCATGCGGTATTGCTCCTTTGCAATATTTCGTTACTTATCCCAATATTTCGCCGCTTCTATGCGGTTTAACATTTCGGTTTTCATAATTTCCAAATCAGCATCTTTATCTTGCTCTTCCGAACGGGTACGCAAAATAGCAGGTAACAACAAGGCGGCACCGGCTGCGATAGCCATTAACAAGCCATTATTTATAGGACCTTCACCGAATATCAGAAGTAGCAGTGCGGTGAGCAAAAGGGCAATGTCACCGATAGCTTCTATCCACCGCGCTATCACGGTGGCACGGTTATGTACGGAACAGACGGTGACAATGGATTTTGGTCCTGCGGCGGTCACCTCACCGCGAACGTAATATATTCGTCCACGTACGTCATCTGTTCGCCATTGCGGATCGTATTGCCGTACGTGATTTTGGGTGTTGTGTACCCACATACGCCCTTTTTTGTCACAGCGAAACTCTAAAACGTTTTTCTTGCTGTCCCACGTGTGACAGATACCGTTTTGTGCCATAAGGCGGCTGACTGTTGTTTGAAAATCGGTGTCTAATGTCACGGTGACAGTGTCCAGAATTTTCATAAAAGGTGTCGATTTCATATCGTACCTCCAAGCTCCTTTGTATAGTATAGCATATTGTATAACATTTTCAACACTTTGGTACGAGGGGAAGGCTGAAAA
The DNA here is from genome assembly GCA_045531495.1 of Acutalibacteraceae bacterium. Classification (GTDB taxonomy): domain Bacteria; phylum Bacillota; class Clostridia; order Oscillospirales; family Acutalibacteraceae; genus URNF01. The sequence goes on along the minus strand of JAZSED010000032.1, from coordinate 2,754 downwards.
ACCACAAAAAGCAAGAGAAGATACGCTATGCTTACCTTTTCTCTCGGTATGCGCTCGGTGTTGTATGGGTATATTCCTTGAATTTTTTGCTGTAATAACTGCAACTGTTAAACCCTGTATCGGTGGCGATTTGGGATATCGGTGTATCGGTGTGCCGCAATGACCGCTTTGAGTTTTCTATACGGTATTTACACAGATAATTTTGAAAACTGTCTCCAAAGGTTTTGCGGAACAAACGGCAAAAATAACTGTTGTTAAATCCCAAATATGCCGCGACGTCGGATGAAGTGATGTCTTCGCCGTGGTGTTGGGCAATATAATCAAAGATTTTGTGATATACCGAGCGCGTGGACGTTTGTGTGTTGGTTTGCATATATTCGTATTCTTTAAACGCACTGAAAAGCAGGTGGATATTGCCGATAACCGCCATTTCCCAGCCGGCTTTTTTCTCTTGGTTGGCAATGAAAATATTTTCGATATAAGCGGCACAAGAAGGTTGATTTTCAATGATGCCGCTGATGCCGATACTGCCGCTTTCTAAAGCGATTTTTAATTGTTTGTCATATAACATATCCAAATCAAAACACAGGCAATAATGCTTAAAGTCGCGATCCGCAAAAATGGTATAACGGTGCAGCGTGTATGGTGCCAATACAACAATATTGCCTTTTTGTATGGTGTAAGTTATGGTGCCTATTTGCAACGCCGCTTCGCCGTCTAACACCAACAATAATTCCATTTCTTTGTGCATGTGCGGCAGTGTACCGAAATCAAACGGTTGGGTATTTCGCTTGTATGCACGCGAAAAGGTGGCTATGGGTATGGTGGTGTATTTTGTTTGAAAATTTTCAATCAGCATATATACCCTCCAAAAGTCAATGCAGTTATACTATTTGCCAAAAGAGTAATAGTTTTGCACCATAAAGTGTTCTACAATTATAACACACCCCCAAATATATTGCAAGGAGAGTGTGGTATGAAAGTTGGGAATTGGAAAATTGTTTTTTCGTCTTATGAAGGGTTAGAGAAGAAAGCGGTGGAACTGCTGTCTAAAGAAATGGGTGCGCAAGTACTCCGTAACAAGGGCAGATACACAATACATGTTTTGCCGTGCGAAAAGGAAGAGACCGCCACCCTTGACCGTAATGCTGTGGTGATAGGCCTGTATAGCGAAAGCGCGCTGGCGCGTCAATATGTCGCTGCCGATGAAATCAAGCAGGACGGCTATGTGATAAAAGTGGTAGACAACCCTGAACAACAGGATACACAATTGGTGATTATTACTGCCAATGATGCCGCCGCATTGTTTTACGGTGCGGTAGATTTTGTGGATGATTGCTTTGTGGAAATTTCGGACAAACGCGGTGCTATGCGGTTTACCGACGAAGCGTTGGAAGCGCGGTTGCCCGCCCTTTACCGTGCTTCGGCACCTGCTATTAAAACCAGATGCGTATTTACGTGGGGGCATCCCATTAACGATTACCGAAACTATATCGACAATATGGCACGTCTGAAACTTAATGAGCTCATCATCTGGAATGATTTTGTCCCGCTGAATGCGAAGGATATTGTAGAGTATGCACACGAATACGGTATAAAAGTTATTTGGGGCTTCGCCTGGGGTTGGAGCAGAAATTGCGACAGTATTGACTTGGATACCTTGGACAGTCTTGCGGATGATATTGTCAAAACCTATGAAGAGCAATACCGCGACCTTGGTGCAGACGGCATTTATTTCCAATCTTTTACCGAATTACATACCGATAAAATCGGGAATAAGGTAATCGCCGAAGTGGTGACCGATTTTGTCAATTCTGTGTCCCGCAGAATTCTCAAAACGTATCCCGACCTGCTTATCCAATTCGGTTTGCATGCTACGTCGGTGAAAGACCATCTGGAATATATCGGCAAGGTAGATGACCGCGTGGAGATTATGTGGGAAGACTGCGGTGCATTCCCGTACGGCGGCGAACCAGAGGTGAACAATGAGCAAGAATTTGAAGACACGATTGCTTTCACCGACAAGATACTTAACCTGCGCGAAAACGGTGCTGTAAGTATGTTGTTTAAGGGGTTTGTGACACTCGACTGGATTGGAGACCACTTTGTGCATCAGGCGGGTCCGTTTATTATGGGTGATGCGTCTAAAGCACTGATAGAACACGACATTGAAATGTTAAAACCCATTTGGAAACAGATACAAAGCAGTTGGTTGCAAAACGGTGAGTATGTACACAAAATGACACGCTATATTGCACAGAGCGGCGACGACGGCGTAACGGTAGGTATGGCAGGCCAGTTTGCGGGTGGTATTTGGTTGCCGGAAGCACTGTGTGCGCAGATCTTGTGGGAATGTGATGCACAGTATACAGAAATTTTTGATAAAGTGATAAAACGCAAGTCGGTGGATATTGTCTGAAGGTGGTGTACGTATGAAAAAAGCGCTTTTGGGAACCTACAAACGGGAAGTACGGGATATTTTAATGAATGATTTTGTGTCCTTTTGGACAGAACGTTCGGTAGACCCTATTTACGGCGGTTATCTCTGCGGTTTTGATAGGGACGGAGAACTGTTTTACGAAGATAAATCGGTATGGCAACAGGGGAGAAGTCTGTGGATGTTTTCCAAACTGTATAACGAATTCGGCAAAGACCCCGCACACCTTGCCGCTGCAAAATCGGGATACGATTTTATCAATGCGCATTGCTTTGCTGAAAACGGTCATATGTATTTCCGTGTCACACGCGACGGAA
>JAZSED010000076.1:0-12801 GCA_045531495.1 Acutalibacteraceae bacterium | reverse complement strand
CTTTGCGCTTCTCCTTGATTTTTTCGACCGCTGCGCAGGGCTGACCTGCTCGCTGTATCTCGCACTGCGAGCGCTCGCAGTCGCCCACAGGTTATTCGCCCAAGGGCTCATAACCCTCGGTCGGAGCACTAACCCTTTTTTGCAAGTTGCACTAATTTAGATATCTCTTAAAAATGCTTTATCTTAAAATCCTTGCCGCACATATACGGAAATTCCTGCTTGCCCCACGGCTTACGGGCGTGTCTGTTTTATTGTAATTACTGTGCAGGACCGAAGATATCGCCGAAATCAACGTCCACTTCGTTGTCATCTTCGGGAAGAGCGTTTGCGTAGTTGTCGGTGGCGGGAGTAGCATATACCGTCACGCCGTTTTCAAAGGTGATGTACACACGAGAGTGGATATTGAGCTTCTCGTTTACGGTGCCGCCGATGTGCATGACCTGCACCGCAATATCCACATGGGTCTCGCACAAATCATAATATTTGTTTGCTTGCGGCCAGGAGAAACGCAGGATATAAGGGCTGTTCTTTGCGGCGTCCAGGTTGAGCGCGGTTGCATCTGCCAACACCATTTCTGCCGCCATTAACAAACCATATTCGTCAACCTTCATCCGCTCGCCGTTATACAGCATATAGCCGTCTTTGTCTATCGCCAAACGATGTACAAAACGCAGACCTTTATTGCCTTCGTGTATGGACGTACCTACAAAACCGCTGTTGCAACCGTACATATCGCCGGGCTGTATAAATGCGGCGTCCACCGTAAACGGCGCTTTTGCACCGACAGGCAGTTTATACTGTGTCGCTTCACCGCCTTCGCGGAAACCGATGCGTTCGGGTACAAAACGGTTACCTTTCGCATCAGTTACGGTAAGCGAGCCCGCTTTCAATTCATAGCCGTCTGCGACTTTTACCACAACGGTATCCCCTACCACCAACGCGGTGTTAACGGGCTGTTTACTGTCTTGTAACGATTTTACCTTAAAAGATTTCAAGATATGTTCCGCACCCGAAACACCAACCGAAACGGTGCCGCTGCCACCGGGCGTATCATCCGTGCCCGACGCCACCACCGTATTGGCAGACAGGTCGGTCAGCGACCAAGCAAGGGTGGTACCTTGCACTTTTAAGTACAATTTATAGTCATTGTTAAGATTCCATTCCGCGCCGGTCAACACTTCCGCTTCACGGCACGCGTATTCGGTGGTAATATCGTGTACACCCGCAAGCACGGTGATCTCATCGCCGAACATCTGGTAGGTATACGATTCCAACGCATTACCCACCACCAGCAAATCACCCGTAGCGGACGTGGGGGTTTTACTGCTGTTGAAACTTGCACGACCGGGATATTTTTCGTGGAACGAGATATACACACCGCCGACTTTGCTGTTTACACCCGCTTTGTTAAACACCACTTCCGCTTCAAAATCGGACAATTCGGCATATTCGCCGCTTGTGTCCTTCACGGCAAGGGTCATAGATTTGCGTAACAACTGACCGCCCTTTTTCTGGAAGGTTAAACCAAGGCCGCTATTCTCTGCCAACTGCCATTGTACGTTTCCGGTATAACTGCTGTCCGATATCAAATCTTCCGACGGTTGACCCAAATAGGTCATCGTTTTATAGGACGTTTCTTGATTTAAGAAGGTACCAAATTTGCTGTTTACCCAATTGTTTACCACTGTATCGTCAGTCGTAGGCGTATACACACCATCCGTGTACGCGCTGTCCGCCGCCATCTCCGCCAATTCCGTAAAATCAGCGTTAAATACAAACTGTTCTCCCATTTCGGCAGACGCTTCTTCAAAGGTAGCAACTACCTTACCGCCTACCGCACTCGTAAAGGTATATACGCCGTTGTTATCGGCAGAGAGCGGTAACACGTTGCCGTTGGCATCAGTAATTTTCAACATTGCCACTGCGTAACCTGCCGCAGGTTGCGCGGTGAAAGTGTAGCGATAGCCGTTTTCCACCGCCCATGCATCTACCGCCAAATCGCCGTTTTCAAAGCGTAAAACGGAAGCATCACCGCTGTTCTCCTGCGGCACACACTCATCGGTATCTACCGTAAACGCAGGCACGTTTTCGTCCCACGGAATATCCAAATCATATTCGATTTGGTTGGTCATTTTATAATACTGGTCGCGCAAAACGGAATAGTATTCCACTTCCACGTGTCTGCCGTTATTCGAGAAATACAAAAACGCGATAAGACCCGTACCACCCGCAATCGGCTGGTCAACGTCCTGCTGGTCAACCAGCATATGGGTAACCGTATTACCGCTGATGCCTTTGGTGGTATTCACCGTGATATTTTCGGTCGGCATATGCCCCGACAACACCAATATAACGTTGGAATGTGTAGCTGCTACATCGTTCCAGATATTGGTGCCCTCGGCGGTTTTGCTGCCGTCCGTATTCAAGAAACTATGCGTAGCTATGATAACGCGATGCTTAGGATGCGCCGCAATCTGCTCGCTTGCCCATGCTCTTTCCGCAGTGGTGGGAGCATAAGGCAAGGTCAGCATCATATACTCGGTGGTATCGATGGTAAGCAAGCGGTAATAGCTGTTCATCGTGCCGTCCATCGCGACTGCACCGTCACCGTAACGCTGGGTGGTAATATAGGTGTCGTAGAAGGTTTCCTCGTCGTGGTTGCCGCGCAGCATATTGTGCGGTACGACGCCGTTCAGAATATCCATCGCATTGGTAATGGACACCCATTCGCTGTCCTTGCCCGTCTTAGTGTCGGTAAGGTCGCCTAAAGTAAACACCTGCTTAATTTTACGCGTTTCTACATTGTCTGCAACGTAATTATAGATGGCGGGAAGGGTGGTATCAGCATACGTGGCATTTTTGGTAACTGTCTGCGGATCGCCGATTACCGCCATGGAATAGTCGTATTCGCCAACAGGTTTTCTGTCGTCAAACCATTTCTGCTCCCACTTAACCTCTTTGCCGCTCACCGTTTCGGTCAGGGTAGCGCCTTCGCGCAGCCCCGTCATATCAAAATGCATGAGCAGGCCGTCTTTGCTGTATTTCTTCATATCAGCCGCGATTTCGTCCGCCGTGCGGATGTCATTATATACCGCAATGGATTTGATAGCTCCGCGGAAATTGTAACCGTTGCCCTGACGGGGGTTGTTACCAATGGCAAAAGGATTGGAACACAGCGGCACCGACGTACGCGAAGTGGTCAAGGATTGTACCAGCTCGCCGTTTATGTAACAATGCATCTTGCTATTTGCCACGTCTGCCACAACAGCAATATGCAACCATTCACCCGTAAAAACGTTTACGTTGGTAAATTCTAATTTTTCGGATGTGGATGCCGTACCCCATTCCACGCGAAGATTACCGTCTGACTCGATTTTGTAATCCACGTGACCGCCCTGCGGATATACCCAGTTACCGAGCAGAATACCCAATCTGCCCGAAGAGGTCTGTTGCGGGAATTTAATCACTGCTTCCATAGTTACGGGGCGTGCATTGATGCTTTCCATCACGTATACACCGTTGTCTGTCACCGTAAATTCAGCGGTGGCGGCGGTAAGTTCCATCACCGTCCCCGTAAGAAGTACGCTTGTCAACAACACCAAAGCACAAAGCCACGCGATTCCCTTTTTTAGTTTCATACTGTTTTTCTCCCTTCGGCATACCTGTACATAATATTATTATAAAAAAGGAGCATTTTTGTCACAACCCGTTTTTGTATGCAAAAGGTTTGATTTTTTATGAAAATGGTGATATAATGCGAAAAAAGGGAGGTGTACCGTATGTTTTCACAGGATAAACCCATTTTGGTACAGCTGAATCAGGTATATGCACTCAAGCGTTCTCCGTACGAACACGCGGTTGCTACTAGTATGGCGGCAGGCACACCGCATTTCTTCCGCATTGCTGTAAATGGAGACCGCGCCACCATGATAGCGGACGGGGAAAAGGACAGTGAATCTACGTTTTGCTTTGCGGGCGTGCCGTTCGGTCACTTTTCTCTTGCCTCCAACGGCACTTTAGATGAGCCGGGTGCATTTCGATACGTACGGCTCAAAGTGGACGGGGAAACGGTACTCGACATAAACTTTGAGGATATCACCTCCGTAGATGAATTAGAACCGTTTTTTGACTGCTTTTATTTTCCCGGCCTTGACCGTCAGCAAAACGGTGCGCCCGTTCCCATAAAACAGTATTGGGCGTTCAACGAGCGCGGGCATCTGTATTGTACGCGCAGCCGTTCGGGCTCTGTTCCCGTCAACGATTGCGGCCCGTTTTGTGTTCTTACTCTGCGCCGCCCGCCTTTTGGGAATTTTGAGGCGGAGATTGGCTTTGAACAATGTTGGCGACGCTACGGCGTTCTCTTCGGGTGTGGGAAGCGACAATTCCCGTATTATTCTATGTCCCACACTTTCCAGACGGTCGGCGTAAGCGGTGGTTTTGCGTATGCGGGTGCCAGTGGCGGTTCGTGTTGTATGCGCGGTGCATTGCGCCCGAGTACCGACCCCAACGTACGTTGCTTTGAAGTGACCGATACGGGATTTACCACGTTTTGTTATCGCAGCACGAAAAAATCCGAGCAGGTGCATGCGACAGAACATCAAACGACCCTGCCGTATCATACTTTGGCGTTTTGCAAGCAAGGCGAAATGACCTATCATTTTGACGGCGGACAATTTACCGAACAAGCAGGTGCAGTGATTTACCTGCCGCCAAACGTCCCGTGCCGCTTGGAGGGTGAAGCCGATCAACTGATCCGTATAGAATTTGAATGTGATATGGAAGCTCCGCCGTCCATCAGCATTTGTGAGCGTCCCGAAACGGTGCGGCGTATGTTTGACGAACTCATAGATATATGGCACAGCAATCTACCGCGAAAAGATTACCGCGCGCTTTCGGTGTTTTATCGCATTATGGCGGAGGTTTCCCGTCCTTCACTTGACGGTGCTACCGAGGCGGTGCGGATAGCCACCCAATACATCGAGTCCCATTTCTGCGATATGGGCTTGTCGGTACAAGCGGTAGCGGCAGCAGCAGGGGTGAGTGAATCCTATCTCTATCAATTGTTCCGCGAGGCGGGCGAAATGCCACCGAAGGAATACATCCTTGATTGCCGCATACATTATGCCTGCGCCCTTCTCAAAACGCACTATTATAAAGTGTATGAGGTGGCAGAAAAATGCGGTTTTTCCGACCCGAAATATTTTATGACCGTGTTCAAAAACAAAATAGGGGTCTCCCCCGGCAAATATGCCGTACACGATACAAATTAAAAGCAAGAACAGCCGATGCATCAAAAGATGCATCGGCTGTTCCTTTGGAGAGACATCCTACGCTGTAGGAATTTTAAAAATTAAAGCACCGAAGTCTTCTTCGATTTCATGGTCGTCTGCCACAGCATTGTCTGTGGTGATAGCGATCCACTTCTGCAAAGGAAGCTTCATATTTTATCTCAAGTTTCCCCTTAACCCTTGGCTTGGTTGTAGGTACTTACGGCAACTTCGCCGTATACCACCGTCTTGTCAGCCAATTTCACGTAGGCGCGGGTGATAATATCAATATCCCCGCCGTTATACGTCTCGATGTTTTTGATATGCACCGCGATATCCGCATGCTCGGTACATTTATCATAGTACTTCGCGACCTCGGGCCACTTGTACTGCAGTACGTGCATACTATTTTCCGCCGTCTCAATATCGAGATCTTCGGGATTTTTGAGAATGGTACCCGCCGCAAGCAGGAGACCGTATTCTTCTACTTCCACATCAACGCCGCCAGCCAGCATATACAGTTTGCCGCCTTTTTCGTACACATTCAGGCGATGTACGAAACGTAAACCGCTCTCTTGCAAATTAACAGAAGTACCGACAAGACCCATATTGAGGTTATCCACAGTAGGCTGATAGAATTCCGCGTGTACCGTGTAAGGAGCAACCGCGTTTTCGGGCAGTTCATACTGCGTAGCGTCGCCGTCGTTACGCCAACCCACACGGGTGGGAACAAACCATTTGCCTTTCGCGTCCTCTACTAACAAGGTGCCTGCCTTCAGTTCATAGCCTTCGTCCGCTTTCACGGTGATGATGCCGGTCTCTTCGTCAACAACCGCGGTATTGGGTTCCTGAACGGGCGTTGCATCATACGCGAAGGTAAACTGCGCGTTGGGTAACCATTCACCGGTCATAAGGTCCATACCCTTGAACACCACGCGGTCTTCATACATCTCAGCAATATACGCCTGAGACATATGACGTGCCTGTTCTTTGTCCTTGTTGTAATGGGTGGGGATAATGAAGGTTACCGCACCGGTATTGAACTGATTGCACATGGTGGCATCCGCTAAAGAGAAGATGTTCTTTCTGTTCACATCTTCGTGCGAGTGAGAAGTGACGAAAATCGCCTGCGGATACTGTTTCAAAACAGCTTTGAGAGCGTCCGCATCGGTAATCTGGTTAAATTTCTGGTGATGGAAAATAAACATCGGTTTGCCGCTCTTGGCGGAAGCCGCGAGTTCTGCATCCAACCAGCCAAGTTGTGCTTCACCAATCGTGGAGTCGTTATGGCTCTGCTGGCTGGTTCCGTCACGCTCGGAGCTGTTCAGGAAGAAGAAATCATAGCCGTTAAAGGTCTTTTTGTAGTACGGTTTATCCGCCGCAATCGGCACACCTGTCGCATTTGCAAACGCTTCAACGGTATCCGCATATTCGAGAGAGTTCCAGAATTCGTGGTTACCGATAACGCCGTCAAAGGTGTAGCCGTCGGCATATTCTTCCCACAAAGCCGTGAATCTCGCGTATTCCGCGTCACTGCCTTTGATACCATCGACAAGGTCGCCGCCGAAGAAGATCTGGGTGGCATCGGGATCTGCCGCTTTGAATCTTTCGATCATCTGGATAAAATGTGCGTCGTTGTTAGCGGTGCTGAACACAGGATTGCCGGTAGTGGCATTCATCGAAGCGGCAATATGCCAGTCGCTCGACACGATAAAGCTGAACAACTTTTCGCCGCCTGCCGCGGTGATGCCGTCAAGCGGAATGGATATACAGTCGTTAGACTCGCCCGCAAGGTTCATCGCGTATACACGCAATTCGGTAGCGCCCGCAGGAACAACGGTACCCGCAGGAATGGTCGCGGACAAGGAAGTGGCGTTATCCACCACCAAAATCTTGCTAAAACCTGCATAACCGGGCAATTTGCCTTCGCCGTTACCCCAATAGTAGATAACGTCGGAAACTTCAGCACCCGTGCCGGGCAAGGTGACGTTCAAGGTACCTGCAATGGTGCCTTCTGCCAAGTCCGCTTCAGGCGTGAAGGTCGCCGCAGTAGGCGCTTTCGGCAGAGCGGGTACCGTTACACGTACAGTGTCAACGTACATGGTGACTTTGGATACAAACAGACCGATATGGCCGGTACGCAGATTTTTCTGCTCAGTAGCATACAAAACGTAGTTATCGTTAGCGGTGCCGTCGTCGTCCTGGTCAATAATCTGCATATTGACCGTGTCGCCTGCAACGCCCATTTTCACAACGTTACTCTTGCCGCTGTTTTCCGCGTGCATCGAGGTGTTGGAACGGATACCCCAAGTGTAGGTTCTGGGTTTGGTAAGGTCGGGCATACGCTCCGCGTACGCAATGCAGTCGCTTACCGTGTTGGTGAAGCGGGTGCGAACAAGATATGCGCTGTCCATATTGTCAGCGTTAGCACTACGCGCAAAGAAACCGAAAGCCTCCTGGTTGGAGTCGTAGTCGCCGCGGGTCACGGCAGCGGCAACTTCATAGTCGCCGAATGCGCCAAGCCATTCCGGTAAGCGGATGTAAGCGCCGCCATCATCGCTGTTAGCGCTCATCTTGGTCTTACCTGCCAAAACGAGTCTGCCGTCTTCAACGGACATATCGGCTTCACCTTGCAGTACGGTCAGGTCGGCAAGGTCGTCTTCGCTGTCGAAGGTGTTTTCGTACAGCACGTACTCGGTATCAGCAGCATTTTTCGCTACCACGTAGATGGTTTTCTCCACGTCGCCGCATTTCACGGTGATGGGGGTCACACCTGCAGTAACAGGGGTGAAAGAAGTGATTTCTTGCAGTTCCACGGTGGGTTCGGTGGCGGGGATGGTCACTTTGATGTCATCCACGTCCGCATCCGAACGGAAGAATGCAAGACCGATAGCACCGGTGGTAGCATGAAGCGTCTGACCTTCAACGGTTGCAAAATCGTGTTCTACACGTTTCACATAAGCGCCTGTGGGTGCGGTGGTCTCCGCATCAAAATCGGTGTACGCGGTCACCTTGGAACCTTCCACATCGAGTTTATAGCCAATCCACTGGTTTTTGGACAAGTTAGGAATAGTCGCATTGTATTTCTCGACCAGCGTTTCGGAAGTCGCATATTTCGAGTCGTTGATACGCGTCATCGCCTGCAGGTTAGAAGCCGGGTTAAAGGTTACGAGATGCTGGGGACGGTAATTGGTGGTATCACCGTGTACAAACACACCGACATACGCAGTAGCTTTCTGCGAAGTACCGTTATCCTTTTTCGCCCAGTCGGTGAACTGCGCTTTGAAGGAAATGCTGAAATTGGTAAACTGCCACAGATATTCGGGCAGAATCAGCGAGGTGTTTTCAACAGAGCTGACATAGTCGCTTGCACGAACAGCGGAGAACACACTGTCAGCTACCGAGAAACCGAATTTGGTTTCATCGCCGCCGATACCGGCACGTTCGATGCCGCCGAACTCACCGTCAACGTCGAAGTTGTTCTCATAGAGAACATATTCGGTGTCTTCGGGATTTTTGGTCACGAGGTATACTTCACGAGAAGTGGTACCATCGGTAACAGTAAACACGGTAATACCCTTTTGGGCAGGAGTATATCCCACAAAGGACGCGGTGGCATCTTTCGTTTCGTATTCAATAGCCGGAACGGTCACTTTCAGGTCGTCAACGTCCGAGTCGGAACGGAAGAATGCAAGACCCATAGCACCGGTAGTAGCATAAAGAGTCTGACCTTCAACGGTTGCAAAATCGTATTCCAAACGTTTGGCAAAAGTACCGTTAGGCGCTTTGGTTTCGTTATCAAAATCGGTGTAGACAACAACTTTAGAGCCTTCCACCGTCAGTTTGTACCCTTCCCACTGATTTTTAGACAGGTTGGGAATGATGGACGAATGTTTGACCTTCAACGTTTCAGATGCTGCATATTTCGTTTCGTTGATACGGGTCATGGTATAGATGTGAGATGCCGGGTCAAATGCGACGAGATGCTGGGGACGCACATTAGTGGTGTCGCCGTGCACAAAGACACCAACGTACACGCCGTTCGCTTTCTGCGAAGCACCCGTATCTTTCTTCGCCCAATCGGTGAACTGAGACTTGAAGGAAATGCTGTAGTTGGTGAGACCCCAAAGATATGTGGGGAGAACAACCGACATATTCTCTACGGAACTGACATAATCATCCGCGCGGACAGCTTTGAACACACCATCGGTAACCGAGAACGCAAACTGACTCTCAGAGCCGCCAAACGGTGCACGTTCGATACCGTTAAGACCGCTCGAAAAATCATTCTCATACACCACGTACTCGTCGCCGTCCTTGGTGGCAACGATAACGTCTTTGGTGGTGGTGCCGTCGGTAACGGTGAGTACGTCACCGGCTTTAGCGGTGATTTCGGCAACCGCTTTGCCGCCCAAATTCCAGGTGAGGCTGTCACCCATACCTTCAACAGCAAAGGTTTTCAGGTCAACCTTCTCACCTGCTTCTGCCTGCAGAATGAGGTTGTTTACAGGAATGATCTTCTGCACCAATTCCTGCTTCCAAGTGAGTTTTTCTGCGGAAACGGTATTGCCTGCGGACAATTCCACCTTATAATCGGCAAAATTGACCGTGTCGCCAACGTTAGCGAACAAGGCAGGGTTGTCGTACGGCACTAAAGCGCCGCTAACCCCTTCTTTCCACCAAGTCAAACCCTCGGTGGTATTGACGCCTTCCGCAAATTCCACACCGTATTTGGTAAGGTCGATTTTATCACCGACGTTTGCCAAAATGGCAGGACTACGGAATGGTACTTTCACGGTGTCTGTCGTTGCAGACAGAGACATCGCGCCCGTACCTGCGATTGCGCTGATTAACAGTACCAGACACAACAGCAAAGACAATGCTTTTTTGGTCTTCATGGTTATCGCTCCTTCATGATTATAATGTATATAAAACCATTTTCATTCTAAACAATTCCTTTTTGTAAGACAACCTAATTTAGTATAAAAAAGGTTTGTTATTTTATGAAAAAGCGAAATATCGACGGAAATTGGGGCAAAAAGAGAACCACCCACCTTAAGGTGGGTGGTCTAAGGGATAAAAATAGCGAAGATACATAAAAATGTGTATCTTCGCTTATCTTTTGTAGACATTTCCTTGCCTCCTTGTGTAAAGGGAGGTGGATTTTGCCGTTTGCGGCAAAAAGTCGGAGGGATTGTTTGTGTAGAAATTTTCATCCAACAATACAATCCCCCAGACAAAACCTACGGTTTTGCCAGCCCTCTTTACACAAGGGGGGCTTTTAAATTGCGGATTTCAACAATCTCTAACCGTAACTCCCTTATGCGAGGGTGTTGTTCAGATTTTTGTCATCGGATGGGTCCATATACCGTAGCGGTTTTCAAAATAGACTTTGAAATTTTCGGCGTCGGCGGGGATTTCGCGTGTGAAGTGCCCCGTTTGCTTTTCCGCATCAGTGAGCGGCAAGAACGCCGACATAGAAGCTACCCCGTCGCCTGCTTTGCGGAATTCCGCGTGGATGACCGCGCTGTTTCGGTCGTGCGGGTCAGCAGTAACGGTGATTTTTCCGTTTTCCACCGCATGCGTGAAGGTGGCGCCTACCACCGCAAATTCCGCTTTAGCACCATCACTTTGCAATCGTGCTTCGTAGTATCCGCGTGGGAGAGAAAGCGGCATAAACGCGTGTTTGTCTATCTGTATCTCGCGGATAACTTCGCCGTCTTTCAGCAGTTCCACCGTATCCGAAGTATCGGTAAACACTGACAAAACGACCTCTTCACCGAGCAGATAATTGGAGCGGTTGCCGCCATCTACCGCAATTTTGGGGAGCGCTTTGTCAATGCCGCTGTGGAAAACAGAGTCCGCTTGCTCATCAAACGGCGGGACCTGTTCTAAAAGGTCGTAACGGCACAAGCCGAATACGCGGTATTTTTCAAAAAATACGTCTACCGCGTACTGTGCCCGTACGCAGAGGGGCGATACTGCTTCGGATACTTCGATTTCGACAATTTCACCGTTTTCATTACGCAGAATATCGGTGATGAGTGCTACGTGGTTGCGCCCGTCATTAAATGCGTGTAACACGTCACAAAGGCGAATGTCTTCTGCGGTGTATTCACCCTTTTCAGCGATTTTACGCATACCCGGAACGGAAAACCATAGCGCGGTGGGTACGCGGTACGAAATGCCGAATGCATACCGCACAAAACTGTTGCAAACAATGCCGAAATTAGCGCGCCCACACTGCCCGCGCCCCGCGCGGTATAACTTGCTGTGCGGGTTGGAAACAGCAGATAAAAACGACTCAAAAGATACATTTTCGGGGATAAAGGTATCGGTGCGTTCCACCGACGAGTAGGGTAACCCAACCACTTCTACCCCCGCAGGTAACACGCTGTATACATCCTCGTTTTTGAGATATATCGGTATGTCCGCCACAGGCGTCCACCGTATATCCGACAGTTGTCTTGCGCGCGCTATCGCCGCCGCCATTGCAGGTGTATCAGGCTTTGTGCTGATAAGCATAGACCCGCCTCCTCACTAAAGAACTGTGTTCAGTATAGCAGAAGTTGCTCGTGCTAGTCAAGGGGAGTTGCGAAGCAACTCCGTCGATATTTTTCTTGCCCGCCAAAACGGCGGCGGTCGCAGTCGCCCACAGGTTATTCGCCCGACTCGTCGGGCTCATAACCCCAAAGCGAGAGCACCAATCCACATCTCAAAACAAGAAGAAAACCGATACGCCTTTTGGCGTATCGGTTTTCTTTGGCACGTCGCACCGAAAAAGATATCACCGAATTTTTAGGAAAATCCGCTTGTGACAAGGCTTTTTCGGACTTTTTTATATTTTTTTCTCGGTGCGTGTCATAGTTGATGATCTTTCTTGTCCCTTTTTATTGAGAACCGAAAAAGATATCACCTCAATCAAGTCATTTTCATTGAGGGCGTTTCTTGTCCATCATCTTCCTGGCTTTCAGTAAAATCAAGTTTATACCTTTTTGCGCTTTCTTCTCAGCACAATAGTAACAACGAGCAAAACGACAATTACACTCATCAAAACAACAAATAACACCAGCCAGGAACGGGGTGGGTTTTCGTTCTCTGCGGTACTTCCCACATCATCTGTTGATTCACTGTCTCCGGTGACGACCGAAATATCTGTGTCCAGTTCCTTTTCTGAGGTAAAGAAGGTGGAAAAGGAAGATGTGAAAAACGATAAACTCTCAATCGTGCCATCCTCATATGTAACGTATTCAGCCTTACCCAATAACTCGATGACACCGTCTTCGGCAATATGATAAACAAAAAGATCTGCTCCGCCGTCAAGAAGACCTTTTTCGACGCTGACAGTGACACGCACCGGAAAACCGATCTCTTGATGTCCTTCAAAATATAAAGGGAAAAGTCGTCCTTCCGGCAAAGAACCATAACCGTTTTGTGTTGCAAGAGAATTTAACAATTCATCGGTTTTGGAATCAAATCTTCCCGGCTCGGCAGATGCAACGATTGTACGCACATTGGTCAAGATTTGTGCCAA
>JAZSED010000063.1:0-1946 GCA_045531495.1 Acutalibacteraceae bacterium | reverse complement strand
CCGCTTGGCCTCCGACTTGGTCATTGTTGTCATTGACCGCGGGAGTTTTTATTCTTTTGCATCGTACCACGTTTTACCGGTATGCACGTCTGCTGTCAATTTTACCGCCATTTGTACGGCATTTTCCATTTCTTCTTGCAGAACAATCGCTGCTTTTCCTGCTTCTGTTTCGGGAGACTCCACGATAAGCTCGTCGTGCACCTGTAGAATAAGTCGTGCCGTCAAGCCTTCGTCTTTTAATCGCTTGTATACACGTACCATAGCAATTTTAATAATATCTGCTGCCGTACCTTGAATCGGCATATTCCTTGCCACGCGTTCACCAAAAGAGCGGGTCATTGCATTACCTGCTCGCAATTCGGGCAACGGGCGGCGTCTGCCGAGCAACGTCTCTGCGTATCCCACCTCTTTCGCATGGGATATCAGTTGTTCCATAAAGCCGCCGACAGCAGAAAATTTCTCAAAATAGCCATCAATATACGCCTTCGCATCCTTGTAAGAAACGCCGATGTCTTTAGACAAAGAATGTGCGCCGATACCGTAAACGATACCAAAATTGACCGCTTTTGCACGAGAGCGCATCAACGGCGATACCATCTCAGGCGGCATACCAAACACCTGTGACGCGGTAATACTGTGAATATCCGCACCGCTGTTAAACGCATCTATCATAGTATTGTCACCTGCCATAGAAGCAAGCACACGCAGTTCAATCTGCGAATAGTCGGCATCACACAGCACACACCCGCTTGCTGCACGGAAAAAGCGGCGCAGTTCTCTGCCAATCTCCTGGCGCACAGGGATATTTTGCAGATTCGGCTCGGTAGAAGATATACGACCCGTCCGCGTTTCGGTCTGATTAAACGTAGAATGGATACGACCGTCCTCTGAAACTACTTTTAAAAGGCCGTCACAATAGGTGCTTTTTAGTTTGGCAAGTGTACGATATTCCAACAGCATACCCACTGCGGGATGGGCTTCGCGCAGTTCTTCCAGCACTTCGGCGTTGGTAGAATATCCGCTTTTGGTCTTCTTTTTAGCAGGCAACAGCAAATCTTCAAACAGCGCTTTTCCCAACTGTTTGGGCGAATTGAGATTGAAGGTATATCCAACCGCATCATAGATAGCTGTTTCTAACGCTGCAATGCGTTCTGCCAGCATTTCCCCGTACTCTTTGATGTGCGGTGCATCCACTTCCACACCATACATTTCCATCGACGCCAGCACTTCTGCAAGCGGCATTTCCACATCACGCAAAAGTGCCTCTTGACCCGTTTCGCGGATGCTTGCCTCTAATTTGTCCGCGGTTTGTGTAAAGAAGGTTATTTGCTTTTCTAACGGAGCATCCAGCGAAACTGCCGCTGACACGGCTCCGTATTCCTGTGCCAAACGCGGCAATCCATACGCTGACGCCAACGGGTCCAAAAGGTATGCGGCGAGCATCGTGTCAACAGCGACACCCTGCACCGCCCTTTTTTGCGCCAAAAACGCCCTAAAAAGCGGTTTTACGTCGTGGGTGCGCTTCCTTATCGTTTTTTTACAAAGAAGTGTCAAAAAGTGTTCATCCGCCTTAAAACAGGCGGCACGATTGTCAAACGATACGTAAACGGTATCCAAATTACCGTCTTTCAGGGTATAGAGAAAGTCCATTTCCCCTTGTTCCAGAATATATCGATAGGCATCTTCCTTGGCCTCTTCCCCTTCAATAGCGGTGGTCAGCACAGGGGCGGCTTCAGCATCACCGAAGGAAAGTTGCGTGCCGTGTAGTTCCAATTTTTCTATCCATTTGAACAGTTCTAATTCGGTCAACAAGGAAGCGAGCGCCTCGCGTTGCATCGACTGCACTGCGTAATGCGAAATATCGGTATCAATCGGTGCTGAAAGACAAATTGTACCGAGTTCGCGGCTCATATATGCAGATTCTTTCCCCGTTTCCAATTTAGAAC
>JAZSED010000013.1:0-15440 GCA_045531495.1 Acutalibacteraceae bacterium | reverse complement strand
AACCGTTTTGAGGAAGGTTTCGCGATGACCCACCAGGCTCACCCTATCACGCACGCCGCTGCGTGCGAAGGAAACCCATTCCTCGTGGGTATATTCCCGCTCGCCGCAAGCCAGATACAGCGGCACGGTATTATACCGTTGTTGCACGTGCTGCATAAAGGTACGCCCATCCGACTCCACGTCTTCGATGTTGAGATACCCGTCCGCATTCTCTTTGACACCGCACAGCGTGTCTACCAAGACAAAAGAAATGCTTTCTTTACGCATAATCTCCTTCGCTTGTTCAAGATCCTCGGTCACAATAAAACGGCAAACGTCATCATTCTGACACCACATCGCACCGGCGGGCTTGGCAAACACCAATGCCGTCAATTTTTCGGACGGCACAAACAGTTTCTGTATATCGCCGTTTTCTTCGGGAAGGTCCACGTCGATTTTAATAGACTTTACACCTTTAATAGCATCGGGCTTGATTAAGCGGAGCAATTCGTGGATTTCCGTATTGAAAAAGGTCTCCGCTCTGCCGCGCACGGTACGCGCATCCGCGGCACCGCCTTCTCCAAACATCAGCGAGGTATATACCTTCTCGTCAATATCCACGGAAATGTTAAATTTCTTTGCAAAGTTGTCCGCGTGTCGACACATCTCTTTTTTCGCGATATTCACAAGGTCGTGCGCCGTGATATGATTGAACATCACAACGTTGCCCGACGCGAAGCGAGAACATATCGCCGCAGGGAAAAACGGCTCGCCCGTCTCGCCGTCCTTATCCTTCTGCAAGGCACGCAAAATCACCTTTTTGGGCAAGCCCGAAAAGTCAAAAGCATCACTGTCCTCGTACAGCTGTCTGCCCGCATTGGTGGTAAATATGATAATGGTGTCCTTAAAGGAAATTTCTTTGTCGGTATAGCTGTCGCGGCAAAAACCGGCATCCAGAATTTGCAGGAACAAGTAAATGACCTTAATATGTGCTTTTTCAATCTCATCGAACAGCAAAACCGCATTGGGGTTTTTCGCCACATAGCTGGTCACATTACCCTCTTTGGCGCCGTGGTATACTTTATCCGAACCGGCGAACTGTACTATCGCTTCCTTGTCGGAATACTCACTCATATCAAAGCGCTGAAACTTGCGTCCGTTGAACATCGGCGCGGCAGTTTCCGCTAAAAACGTTTTACCGACACCGGGAGGGCCTGCGAACAGAAAGCTTGCGGGCCGTTTGCGCTTGGGGTCGGTCATACGCAGCATCTCCGTCTGGAAATAGCCGCCGACAAAGGTGCTAATAGCATTGTTCTGTCCAAACACTTCCTTGGACAAATCGTCATATATCTCTTTTGTTTTTGCAACCAATGCCTCTATAGGGTTATCGGCGGTTTCCGCCTCCTGTTCACCTTTTGCCTGTGCAACGTCTTCGGACGAGGTGACAGAGGGCATAAGGGTATCTTCCTTATCTGCCAAGCCACGCAGTGCCGCAACAATATCTTCACCGAGAAGGCCCTCCGCGCCGGTTGCGGGCGCGGCTTCGGCTTTCGGGTTGCACGAGAGCAGTTGGCTCTTTAACGCTTTATCGGGTGTATTCACCAGCTGCTTTAATATGCTCTCCGCCGTTACCACACCGTCTCCCTTAGCGGCGTTATCCCGGGCATCAAACAGCACCTTCTGCATATACAAGCTGTCAAGGTAGGCTGTGGTCGCGCTTTGGGTAATATACGCCAGCAGGGTCTGTTTCAGCTTGCCGGTATCCACGTGCAACGAAGCCATAACGCTCGCTAACGCGTTCGTATCTGCCCCTTCGACCGTATACACACGGTCAATAAGGTCAATAACCGCCACCAAAAACCTCTGTGCGGTCAACGGTTTGTCTGTACCGCCAATGCCTTTTGCATACGCAATGATTTGGTCAAGCAGCGGTTGATTTTGTATCTGACTCATAGGTACTCTCCTTTAGTGTGAACCAAAATTTATCTTTTACAAGATATGAATCATTCAAAAGATTCCAGAAACTCCGCCAAGGACATCTTATCTGTTACCAGAAGCTGCAAACGGTCATTAAACAAATCTACCACACTGCAGGCATAGGAAATCATATGCTGGAACAATGCATCACCCACCGTGCTTTCATGGAAGGAGACGGCTTGACGGAACCAGATTCTACCGGTTTTCAGGTCAAAGTCGAAACAGCCCTCCGCGAGCGGCATATTCATAGCACAAGCGGCAATCGCGCCCTCTACGCGCTTTTCCTCAGAAAAATCAAAGGGTATCGGTGACAACAAACGGATATACTGCCGTTTAATATCCACGATTATCACAAAATGCATCGGCAAATCCTCGCCTACTACGCCGAAATGCACCAACAGCTTGTCTTCTTCCTTGGTGTATTTCCAATTACGCGCCTCTATTGCCGCGCACAAATCATCAAATACCTTTTTTGCCCGTTCTACTGCATCAATCATCGTTGCTACCTCCTCTTATTCGTTGTCCAGCTGTTCCAGGAAGCGGTCAAGGTCTACCATACCCACACCCAACCCCATGAACTTTTCATTGTAATCATCGATAATGTTGGTGGAAATCGTAATGAGTCTTCCTAAGGCTTCCTCGCTGATGTCACTTCCCATATAGCTCTGGCCGATGCGGAATATCACTCTGCCGGAGCGTAAATCAAAGTCGAAGTTGCCCGCTACCAATTTGCTGTTAACCGCGCATACCGCCATAGCGACCTCTACGCGTTTATCCTCCGCAACGGTGTACGGCATCACAGAGGACAGGTAGATAAACTCTCCCTCCGGCTGTATCTTGATGCGGAAGTCCATCTCCAAATCATCGCCGCGGACGCCGAATTTGATTGTCAGCTCTTGGTCATCCTTGTCATAGCGCCAGCCTTTGTTTTCCAGCGCGCCGCAAATTTTTAAATACATCTGTTGGGCCTGTTCCCTTTTGTTTTCATCTGTCATTGTTTTTTCCTCCTGTTAAATCCATTTTTGTATGATTCTATAAATGTGTTCTTCCTCTTTTACAGCGTCTAAATCCTCTACCACGTGAATGTGCATCGCCGCGGCACGGGAAATCAGTGATTCGCCGTTTTCCATATCTTTTAATTGGGTGGCAACCAACACCTTCTTGGCATACTGCCCGCCGAATTTTTCCGCAACCATAGACAGCTTATACAGTTCATCCGAACCGAAACGGTGTCCGTTTTTGCAGGAAACAAATACCGGTACCAAATCCTTCATCAGAATGACGTCAATCTCATTATTCACGTCCATGGTCGGCAACACAAGCTTGCCGTCCCAATCGATGGTAACCCCCGTCATGACATCGTCAAATAACGGTGCGCCCGTATCGTCGGTTGTTTCCCGCGCCATTACCGCTACGTACAGTTCTAACGCCCTGCCCGCATTGGTAAGCGCCCGTTTCACCTGGTCGTTTTTGAAGGAAAATTCTATTTTGCCGGGGGTGAAGGTCAACCCGTTAATCAAACCGTTTTGTTGCAGCTTGCCGAGAAAGCCGCCGTCAAAGGACACCTTGCATCCCTTGGCCTTCAGCAGTTTTTCCGCAATAGCGGTTTCAATACATACCGACAGCGCCGATTGGTCCTGTTGGATATACTTGTAAAACTCGCACAGCGTATGTACAACGTCATTCCAATCCTCAACCCGCGCCCGACAAATGCTCCACATTTTTTTAACGTCGGCACAAAAATCGTCATCGAAGTTCCAACGGTAGGTTGTATTGGGCTTTTCGTCGTCGTAGATCACACGGCCGCCGTATGCTTTGATGTTTTCATCCACCGTCAATGCGGTCTGCTTGGTCGCCAGCACCTGCCCGTCCGCATCACAGTCATACATTCTGCCGTTTTGAATGTTAAAGCGATGTAACTGCACCTTGTCACGGTGTGCGCAAAATACCGCCCCTACCGCCACCAGATACAGGTCGTCCCCACCGGTGAGGTCAAATGTACATACGCCGTAGGTCTCTACAACATCCTCCAACACCTCAATGATTTTGGCAAGATTATTGCGGTCAATACCCCGCGGTATAAAGGTGACGTTGACACCGTGCGCGGCGGCAATTTCCTCGTACCGCGCCTTTGCCGCGGTCATATGCTTGGTGCTGTCTCCGACAAGAATCACGCGGTCGGGCGCGCACAGCAACGTGCTGACAATATTTTCCACCGCGTTGGTATCAAAAAATTCTACAATGGTCATCCGCACACCGCCTATCTCAACTTAATAAACGCATTGAGGTCATCAGTGTAGATTTCCAACACCTGCAGCAAGCGGTCGGTCGCCTCGTTTTTGGTAAATAACAGCACAAGGGATAAAAAGGTGTTCCAGGTCATTTCCCGCTTCCCTGTTTCTATCGCAATCACCGTGCCGCGTGACACACCGATTTTTTGTGCAAGTTCTTCCTGCGTCAGCCCTAACACCGTACGCAACGTCGGCAGATGGGCTGTCATATTGCGAATTAACAATCCGCGATCCATTTCTTTCTCTGCCATTTCCTTCACTCCGTAATCACATGGTCTACAAGGCCGTAGCTTTTTGCTTCTTCCGCAAACATCCAATTATTGCGGTCGGTATCCCGCTCGATTTCTTCGGGTGTATGTCCCGTGTTTGCCGCAAGCAGTTTATTGAATCTGGCTTTCAGTCGCTGCAGATGCTGTGATTCCAACACAATATCCGTTGCCTGGCCGGAGGCGCCGCTCATCACCTGATGAATCATCACCTGGCTGTTTTCCAGCGCATACCGTTTACCTTTGGTGCCTGCCGCCAACAAAAATGCACCCATACTTGCCGCGTGACCCACACAAATGGTGGAAACGTCACATTTTAACCTCTTGATGGTATCATAAATACCAAGACCCGCGGCCACCTCGCCGCCGGGAGAGTTGATGTACAACGAAATATCCTTATCGGGGTCTTTCGCTTCCAGGTACAGCAGTTGTGCAATGATGGAACAAGCCAAATCGTCGTTGATAGGATTGAACAACAGCACAATGCGGTCCTTAAGCAGGCGGGAAAACAGGTCGTACCCGTGCTCTACACCGCCTTCTTTTTCAAAAAAATTAGGATTCAGTATCATCGTTATCCTCCTTCTTGCCGTACAGTTGTGTATACACATCCGCGGCCTGCTGCTGCAAGCTCGTTTTCTTCGCCGCGGGTTTTTTCTTTTTCTTCGGCTTAGCCTCGTTTTTCGGCTTTTCAACCGTCTCTTCATCGAGCAATAAGCTGTCCGACCGCGCAAACGGGAACGGCCGCTGACCCGTCATAGCCTCTTCCAGCAGCTTGTCTACCGAAAACTGCTTTATATGCGGCAAGGCATACGGGCGCTGTTTGGGCACCCTGTACCCCTTGAAGGCTTCGTACATATCAATGTCCGCCATTTCGGTGATAATGGGATACTGTCGGGCGTGCATAATCAGCGTTTCGCCTTTTTGCTTATCAAACCGCTGTAATTCCGACACCGAAATCATCGCACGTCGTCTGCCGTCGGCGGTATATATATTCCCGCAAAGAGCGCTGATTTCCTGTAACAAATCCAGCTCCTTGGAGGTCAGGAAAACCCAATTGTCACAGTTACCTTTGATGGTGTCCGCGTCTTCTTGATATTTACCTCTCAGCTGGTGCATGCTCTGCGCTACCAGGAAATACCGCATATTACGGCTTCTTGCCGCAGAAATCATAGCCGGCATATCCGGCACCTTGGGAATGTTACAAAACTCGTCCAGCACGAAGTTGACACGCACAGGCAAGCGGAAGTTTTTCTCCTTCTGCGCTTCAGCAATCAGCACTTCATACGCCTGCTTGATAAACGTAGTCACCAAAAAGTGATAGGTGGTTTTTTCGTCGGGAACAATGATGTATACCGCTGTTTTTTCTCTGCCGAACATACGCATATCCACCGTGTTACCGCTCAACATCTTGGTGAGATTCGGCTGCGTGTTAAAGATACGCACCATGCCGTACAGCGACACGAAAATACTGCGGCGGGTATTGTCCGCCGATACCAGCACGCCTTTATAGTTCATACCCGCAATGGTTTCATCGCTCATATGCTGGGACAAAACCGTCAACGGCTTTTCACTGCCTGCCGCGCACAGGCGGGACAGGGAGCCGACGTTCATTTCCTCCGCCGTACCGCACTCCGCCATCAGCATCAGATTGGCAAGTGCATACGCGCTTGCCATTTCCGGCCAGAACGAGTCCTTTGTATTGGCCCTTTGCGGTTCGGAAATGGTGGTTACAAAGTCATTGAGCATTGCAATGCCCTGCTCCCGATTTTCCGAGTGATACAGCTCATACGGCAGTGCCAACGGGTTCCACATATCACCAAAGCCGATGTCACGGAAATTGAGCACTACCGTTTTATAGCCTTTGGATTTCACAAAGCCTGCTGTTTTGGCATATAGTTCGCCTTTCGGGTCGGTAACCACAAAGGATTCTCCCGCACCTGCAAAGAGACCGATTAAAGGCATACAGAAAAGGCGGGTCTTTTTCGAGCCGGTGGCGCCGAAAATCAACGTATGGGTATCTTCACCGTCAACGTACGCCTCTTTCCCGTTGGACAAAAGCGGCAACCCTGCTACAGGATAGGTATCCGCCGACAGGTCCACATAGGTGCCCGCTCTCTTCATTTCCTCGATGGTAGACCAACGGGTTTCCTGGTTTCCCACTGTGTATCTGTCATATCTGTGGCTGCTTTCCATTATGTGTTGCCTCCCCTCACAAGCCCGATTGTATTCACCTTTTCCAAATTGGAAACCGTGCGCTCTACGTAGGCGCTGTCCGGACCGAAAGCCTCCAGCTTTTTCGCGGTCAGGCGGCGGCTTTTAAGTTTTCCGCCCGAGAAAACCGTATACGCGATTTCCTGACACAGCAATCCGAGAGATTTATACCCGTCAAAATATTTGTTTTTGCGCATTTTATCCACCGTTTGCGCAAGCAGCTCCCGACCGTCCTCGGCAAGCGTTAACCCGTAAGCGGCGAGATTCTGTTCGATATAATCGGTCAAATCCTCGGTCTTGGGCAGCTGTAATTCCACCCGCTCAATACGCAAAAACATTGACAAGAACGCTTCGAAATTATGTAACTTCTTCTTATCGGTACAGCTGACCGACAGAACGATAAACCACGTGTCTTTGTTAGCCGCAAGGTACTCCATAAAATGCGCGAAATACCGTTCCTCGTAATGGCCTACCCACTCATCCACATCTATGCGGATAATGCCTTTAAACTCACTGCGAAAACCCGCCGCATTTTTTACCGCTTCCATCAACCGCTGCAACTCGGTAAACGGTGCGGTCGGCGGGGTATATCCAAGAACAAACTCGAAAAATTTTACGTCGCCGTAAAATTCCATTAAATTACCCTTTGACTCCAAATATTCCGCAATCAGTTCCAGAAAAAACGTCTTCCCCACGCCCGATTTTGCCACCCACAGCATATCCGGCAGCAAAATAGGCGCATTCAAGGGATGCTCCGTTATATTTTTCGAAAGCGTTTCCCATTTTTTAATCAGCGGGCGTATTTGCTCGGCTTCCTTTTGCCGCATAACTTTATCAAAACACGTTTCCATATAACCCCTCCTGCATATCTGCATATATAATAAAACAAAACGTCATAAAATGCAACATTTTATTCCATTTTGTGAAAAAATGTTCTTTTTTGAATAAAAGTGTTTCAAAAGCCGTCAAAATATGATACAATGCCTTCATATGAGGAGGGGTGCCGTATGTTAAGTCCCTATATTCTGAAGAATGCAACCACCCACGCAAAGGCGGAATGTATTACGTATTTTTTGAGAGATTGTTTTGAGGTGTGTGCACGGCAGATGTCACCTTCGGAGAAGTGCGCTCTTGCCGATTGCGACCTTTTTTGGGATTTTGATAACAACACCTGCTTGCCTGTGTTTTTGCGGAAGAAAGATAATTTATACGACCTGGCCACCGACCCGACGGCACCTTTCGGCAAGGCAGGTATGTATACCTCCGCCGCATTTTTTCACGCCGTTGACAAGGAGCATCAACGCCTGACACGGTTGGAGCATTTCCTGCGTCCACGCTTTTTCGCCGAAGGGGACTGCCTTGCAAAACAAGCTACACATTCTTTACAGGGGTGGTATCAACTAACCAATCTCATAGAAGACAATACATGTGCCGCCATCGTAGTAGAACGAAACGGTAAGCAGGGACTTATTGACCCGCGCGGCAAAACCATCGTGCCAACGTTGTATAACAGCATCGTGCCGTTTTCCCTGGAAATGCGCCACGTCGATTTATTCGTGTGCCGCCGCGGAGAGAAGTATACAAACACGGTGGACGTGTACGACATCAACGGCAATAAGATCTACGGGGACATCGGCGGCTTATATCTGCAAGCCGAAACGGTGCGTTACAGCTTTTGTCCGCAGGAAGGAAACCGCCCCACCGCGCGTTTTGCGGAAAAACTGCAGGTGATACAATACGTGGGCATTCCCGTCGGCGATGACCCACCGCGCTACAAGGTGTATGAGCGCAACGTACAAAACCTGCGCCTGTTACCTGTGGCAGATAAAGATGACGGACCCAAACGGATACAACGCTTCTGCGGCGACGACTGTTTTGGCCGAAACCGCGAAACGGTTGACCTGCGAGACGTTTACGGTGTGTTTTTCTCTCTTGCGCAAAAGGTGGCTGACTTTTATGGAAATACACCCGAAGAAATTATGCTCAGCATCCCCCACTGGTTCTTTTTCCGTGTGGGCCACAAATCTTTGGAATGGGCTCTCCCCGATTTGCCGTTACATCTGATGCTGGACGTCCCTGCCGAAACCAAAGAGACATTAGAGACTCTGGGTATGCGTACCGCAAGCGATATTGCCAATGCGGATTTTTCCGACCTGAGCCTCGGCGACCGTTCCTTAGAAATCGACATCTATTGCCTGCAACTGCAGCTGCAGTACACCTTTGCACATCCCCCAAAACCGACGGACGAAGAATAGGAGATACCGTTATGCCATACGTATCTGTGGAAATTTCTTTGGTTGCTTTATTGCCCGCATTGTTGCTGTGCTGGTACATTTACGAAAAGGATCGCGTGGAAAAAGAGCCGATAGGGCTGCTGTCACTGCTGTTTTTCGCGGGCGGTGTCGGCTTTATCCCCGCCTTTTTTGCCCAACGCGGTGTCACGGGCATCATAGACGGGTGGTTCGCTTCCCATCTGTCCTTTTCGCCCGAAGGCGCGGCAATGTTTGACAGCTTCGGCGCGCAATTGGGTCACGCCGCACTGTGCGGCTTTGGCATCGCGTTGGTGGAAAACGTAATAAAATGGCTGCTTTTGGTGCTGATTACCCGCAAAAGCCGCCATTTCAATGCGCTGTTTGACGGGCTTATCTACGCCGCCTTTGTGTCGCTTGGCTTTGCGGCTTTTGAGAGCGTGTGCTTTGCGTGGCAAAACGGCTGGGACACGTTATGGCTGCGTCTTGTCAATGCCATTCCCTGTCACCTGCTTATCGGTGTGTTGATGGGGTACGGATATACCCTGTGGCACACGTTTGCAACCGCACAACGCATCGAGCGGCGCTTTGTACAAAACGGTATTCTTTCTAAAAAAGGCATCCGCGGCGCCGGCGGCTTATTGGCAGCCAGCTTTACAGCACCCTTTATCACGCAAGGGTTATATGTGCTGTCCGGGTCCTTCCATTCGGCCGTTATCGACCTGCTCTTTTACGTCGCGGTAGGTGTGCTGTTTGCGGCTTGCTTTGTCGGCATTCACCTTCTGTCGGACAAGGATAAGCCCACCGAAAAAATGGCATACATCCTGCTGTCGCGTAAGCATCCCGACCTAAACGGTGACATCCTGCACGAGGCAATTGCCGAGGAGGTGCCGTATGAAGGATAAAAAACGCGGATGCGGGTGTATGCCGTATATCCTTTTGCTGGTGTCTGTTATCTTCTGCATAACACAGTTGATACGGAGCGGAGTGTTCACCCCGAAAACACCCCTTCACGAAATTGAGGCACTCCCGCCCGAAAACCGCTTTTACTACAACCAACTGAATGAAACCGAAAAGGATATCTATACCGCGTTGTTTGAAACAGCGCAAAGCGGCAACCTAAAATGCGGACTCTCCGGCGTGGACCGCGACAGGTATATTCCCATGATAGACCGCGCCGTACAGGCGCTTGCCTACGACTGTCCCGAGTTCTTCTGGCTGGGCGGCGGCTGGCAGTTAAACGGCCTGCGCGGTGCGGATGGTGTCACCGTCACCTTAACCCCGTATGCTTTTTGGGAATACGTTTCCAAACCGCAAAAGTATATTGACACCTTTGAGAAAGCAGTAAACGCGGTGGTGGAAAAAGCGCGGACGTATAAAACCGTATATGAGCAGGTAGAGTTTGTACACGACTACATCGCGCACAACACCTATTATGACTATGACCGTTTAGAGGAAGCGCAAAAAACCTTCCACCTCGCTTCCAGCGAATACATTTATTCCGCCTACGGCTGTCTTGTGGATAAAGCCGCGGTGTGTGCGGGTTACGCGCGCGCGTTTCAGGTGATTATGCAGCGATTGGGCTACACCTGTGCATACGTGCGCGGCGACGCGGGCGGCTCACACGCGTGGAACTATATCGTGCTGGATAAGGAAGGATACTTTTTAGACGTCACCTGGGACGATGCGGATTTCCGCGACGACAACGGTGACGTACGGTTCCCCGACGATGCACAGTACAATTATTTCTGCATTACCAAACGGGAACTTAACAAGACCCATACCGAGGACGAAGAAACGTTTGATATACCCAACCCCACCGCTACCAAATATAACTATTACCGCTACAACGGGTATTACGTTACCAACTATACCTTTGAAAAGGTAAAGGGTATCTTAGATGACCAGGCCGGCAAGTCGATAGTGTGCGTGCAGTTTGCCACTGCCGAGCAGTTTGACCGTGCAAAAACCGACCTGTTGGAGAAGGGCAACGTCAGAAAAATCCCCTCTTTAAAGGACAAAAAACTTTCGTACGTGTTAGATAAGGACCACCTGTCCATAACATTGTTAAAAGAATAAAAAAACAGCCGAACGAAAAAGTCGTTCGGCTGTTTTTTACGCTTCAAAATCGAGACACATACGGGTTTGCGTAAACGGGCGTACCTTGCCGTCCGCTACCGCCACGTGTGCAGGATGGGTGGCATAGGTTTTGAGTGCCGCTTCATCCTCAAACACGGAATACAGCATCACGTCCGCATTGGAGGACGGCAGTTTCTCGGTCTGCACCGAAATTTCCAACAGACCGGGGATGACGCCTAAAAGCGCCTCAAGACCTTCCTTAATACCCTTCTTCACCTCATCGGTGTTGTGTTCTTCCTTCAGTTTCCACAAAATAATATGCTTTACCATTACGCTCTCCCCTTTTTTGTTAATTTTTCTGCAAGTACAAATACAAGTGTCAGCACGACACCTACCGCTATAGCCACCACCAAGTCAAAAATGACGGTCAACGCAAAGGTGACAAACAACACCACGATGTCGGCAGCTTTTTTTGTCTTGGAAATTGCCGCAAACTTTTTCCATTCGCTCATATTATATGCCACCATAAACAAAATAGCGGCAATGGTGGGCATCGGAATCAGCGCCGCGTACGGCATTAAGAACAGCAAAACAAGTAACAGTACAATCGCGTGCACCATACCCGCTATCGGTGTTCTGCCGCCGTTTTTTGCGTTGGCAGACGTACGGGCGATAGCACCCGTCGCGGGGATACCGCCAAACAGTACAGACGCGATGTTACCCGCACCTTGTGCGACCAATTCGGCATTGGGATTGTGTTTACCGTTCACCATACCGTCCGCCACCACGCAGGATAACAACGACTCCACCGCGGCAAGCAGGGCAATGGTCACCGCATCAGGCAATACCGCGGTGATTTTCGAGAATGAAAAATCCATACCGCCAAAATCCACCCGCGGCAACCCTACGGGAATGGTGTACAAATCACCGATGGTATACACCCCCGCGTCCAGCGCGGGAATGAGATTGACAAGCAACGCACTGACCACCACCGCAATCAGCGACGGCGGGACACGCTTTTCAAGCTTCGGATACACAATCAAAATGGCAAGAGAAACCGCGCCAATTAACAATGCCCACGGGCTGAAGGTGTGAGCGGCGGCAATATTCGCCTCGATTTTTTCAAAGGTTTCAATGGGTTTGATACCGTTTGCATATGTAAGACCTAAAAAGTCCTTTATCTGCCCGAGCAGAATGGTCACCGCTATACCGCCCGTAAAGCCGACGGTAATGGTATGCGGCATATACTTAATAAATGTACCGAGCTTTAAAACACCGAACAGGATAAGCAACACACCCGCTATGACGGTTGCCAAAAACAGGCCGTCCATACCTTGCGTGGCAACCACGCCCGCCACAATGGTGGCAAATGCGGCGGTAGGACCCGCAATCTGCACCGTACTACCGCCAAGCAAGGATACCACAAAGCCTGCGGCAATCGCGGTGTAAATACCGCAAGCGGGCTCTACACCCGAAGCGAGTGCCAACGCAATAGACAGCGGTAAAGCGATAATCGCCACAATAATACCCGCAATAATATCGTTTATCAGTTGCTTTTTGCTGTAACCGCGCAAGCTGTTTATCAGCTGCGGCTGCAAATAAAAGTTGTTCATATGCCTCTCTCCTTTTTAACACCAATACATTATAGCACCCACCAGACAATTGTCAACAAAAAACACGGTGTTTTCGGAGCACTCCGTTAACACCGTGTTTTTTAATCTATTCACTTTACGTGTTTTCCTTACATTCCCAACGGTACACCACGTCTAATCGACGCAACGCCTTGGAAAACCACGTGTTTTGCGGCTCCACCGACAATAAAAAGTTGGTTTTTCCGCACAGATGATGATAATATCTGTCAATATCGGGTTTGCCGTCCCGCATAAAATCGGTTTTTTGGCTGTGCAGAATGCTGTCCGCAAGGCCGAATTTTGCCGCAAAATACAGCTCCTGCCGCAACGCACGTTTATAGTCGGCCGAAACAGCCACCTTTTGGTTGACAACAAG
Source organism: Acutalibacteraceae bacterium (assembly GCA_045531495.1). Lineage (GTDB taxonomy): Bacteria > Bacillota > Clostridia > Oscillospirales > Acutalibacteraceae > URNF01. The sequence continues at coordinate 2,381 of JAZSED010000013.1, read as the reverse complement.
ACCTGTCACCGTTTGACGGTTGGTGTTTTTCACAAAGTGCGTTTTCTTTTCATTCACCTCAAAGCCCATTTCCTCAAGCATTGCCTTTGCTTTCTGATACACCGCAAACAACGGCACGTTCGCGGAAAAGGTCAGGTCGTCGCAATACCGGGTATAGGCAATATCGTGCTTTTCGCACCAAATCCCTAACCGATTGTCAAACTGCCGCATCACGATATTGGAAATCGCAGGCGAGGTAGGCGCACCCTGCGGCAGACGGTCGTTTCTGCAACAAAGCTGTGTCAGCATTGCGCGGATATGGGTCGGGTACATCCCCTTGGGAAACACCGTACCGACAATCTGCGGAAAGGCGATGCTGTCAAAAAAGTCGGTAATATCCATTTTCAACACATACGTGTGCCCTACGTGCGGTGTTGCGTTATGGCCCAACCGACCGCCTTTGCGGTAAGCGGTGGCATACCGCGATACCGGCATCTTTTCAAGAAAACAACGCAAAATACAATGCTGCGTGGCTTTCAACAGCGAACTCGGTACGTGCAATACGCGCATACCGCCGCTTTTCTTGGGTATCTCGGTGCAGTAATAGTTGCTGTCTGCATTGCGCAACAAATAAAACAGGTGACGCGGCTGCAATCCCAATTCACTTGCAAGCTGAAAGGTGTCATTCACAAACGGGGTGTCATACGTTTCGACGTGTTCACGCACCATTTCACACGCGCGGAGAAATCCGTGCTTTTCTACAAAGTGTGTGTCCGCACGTTCAAACCGCACAGAAGCATTCGAAATAATCATATAAACACCCCACAGATAAAGATAAAAATACCAAGCTCTTACAGTACAAAATGTCATGATGCCGACGCGGATGAGCCTTAAATCGCTTTTGCGATTGGTTGCTCATCAAGGACTGCATCATGTAGCGACATTGAATGCAATTCAATGTCGAAAACCCTAAACACCTCGAACGGCGACTCGCTGTCCGTCTTGAAAACCTCAAGTTGTACGCTACTGTAAGAGCTTGGTTATTTTCGGTTTCTTCAGTATAGCACACCCTTTTAAAAAATTCAACTAAAAAATAATATCTATCTGGCACATTTGCATGGTAGTAAGCGCCGCTTTGTGGCTGTCCGCCGTCACACCGGCACAGCTGTCCGCCGCCACCGCAATGCGTTTTTCGGGAAAGGCGGCTTTTAACACCAATGCGTTGGAAACCACACAAATATCGGTGCAAAGACCGAGCAAAAGGATGTCAAAATCCTCGTCCCCTGCCGCACGTTCTATCAATTTCGGCAATGCAACCGAGCCGAAGGTCAGTTTTTCCACCGTGGTATACGCTTTGTTTGCCAAAGCGGCGGCAACCTTCTCGTTCAGTTCCCAGCCCGCCGTATCCTTGATACAATGCGGCACGGGCAGCTTTTTACCCTCCGCGGTATCCATATAATTTTCAAAATGGGTGTCAAAGGTAACGAAAATGTCTCCATCAAATGCCGCTATCCGCTCACAGACATGCGGCAGAATTGCCACTGCGTCCTCCGAACCGAGCGCGCCGTCCACGAAATCGTTTTGCATATCCACAACAATTAAAAAGTGTTTCATTGATAGTCCCTCTTAAAAATAAATACTGTTATTATATTTCGTAGGCAGCCCTTCACGATACAGGTGTGCATCAGAAGAAAGGGTGAGGATTTTCGGCACGCAGATGCCGTTATGCTCCGCAAACTCTATCACCGTCACACCTGTATGCGAGGTGTCAAAATGGGTACAGAAGGTCGGGTACGGAATATCCAAAATACAGCTTAAAAATGCGAGACCAAACCCTTGATGTGCGAACATCGCCACCCGCTCATTGTTCGGTGCTTTTGCTATGTATTTTCCCGTATATCTGTCATGCTCGTAGCCAAGCTCCGCAAAAAACGCATCTGTAGCATCGTAAATACGGTTCATTTCCTGCTCAAACGCATATTCCGCAAAGGCAGGATGGTCAAACCAACGGTCACCCAACGCCCGCATTTCCTTGGTATTGACCAATTCGGTGGTTTTGGCGTGTTGGAAAAACCACGCTCTGCCGCCGTCTGATTCTCTGCGTATGGTGAGGTTCATCCACGCATAATGCTCATTGGCAAAATCCAGCAAAACGGGCTCTTTTTTTGTTAATTCACAGGTGGGCTTTGCGGTTTGTATCGCACGATTCGATGTAGAGCAGAAAATCTTATCCACACCGTAAAGTGCCAACCGTTTTGCCACCGCCTCTGCCTGTCTTTCGCCAAGCGGGGTCAAGGAATCGGGGTTGTAAATCGGGTCACCGTGTCGTACATAGAAAAAAAGCATTTTTACCACCTCTTTTTTTCAGTATACCACACCGACCCGTGCAACGCAACAAAAAA
>JAZSED010000119.1:0-33814 GCA_045531495.1 Acutalibacteraceae bacterium | reverse complement strand
GTGCCAAACGAGGTGGTTTCGTTTGCCGACGGGGTGCAGGGGATATATACCGAAAATTTGGCTACCGACTGCGGAGACGTATTGCTGCGCCGTTCGGACGGTGTGTTTGCGTATCAATTGGCGGTGGTGGTGGACGACGCGCTGTCGGGTGTCACCGAGGTGGTACGCGGCAGGGATTTACTGTCTTCTACACCGCGGCAGATATACCTGCATAAACTGTTGGGATTTACCCCGCCGCAGTTTTATCATATTCCGCTTCTGACCCGCGCGGACGGTACGCGGCTGGCAAAGCGGGATGCGGCGTTGGATATGGGTGTTTTGCGCGAAACGTATAAAACGCCCGAGCCGCTGATAGGAAAATTGGCGAGCGCGGTGGGTTTGCTCCCCCAAGAGATACCCGTGTCTGCGTCGGAATTGATACCTTCTTTTGATTGGAAGAAGGTTTCTCGGGACGATATTCGTCTTAAAAATGAATGAAAAACAGCAAAATACTGCAAAAAATATGTGTTTTGTTTTGAAATTGGTCTAAAAACGCAACTTTTTGCAACAAACTCGAACAAAATATTCTTTTTTCGTTGACAAGCGCGGGGACAACTGATATACTTGTAACATTCATCCTATAAAAATATAAATTATAAGGAGTGTTTGTGATGAGAAAAATGGTACGTTTCGGCGCTGTGCTGATGGCACTGTGCCTGCTGGTATGCGGCTTTGCGGGCTGTGCCGGCAAAGAAGAAGGCGACAAGGTGTATAAGATTTGTTCGGATAACGCGTTTGCGCCGTTCGAATTCTGGGACGACACCGCGAAAGCGTACGTCGGTATCGATATGGATATTATGGCGGCTGTCGCAAAAGACCAGGGCTTTGAATATGAAATGTGGAACGTCGGCTTTGATGCCGCTTGCGGTAACGTGCAGTCGGGCCAGGCGGACGCGATGATCGCGGGTATGACCATCCGCGCCGACCGTCAGGAAATCTATGATTTCTCCGAGCCGTATTTTAACGACGGTCAGATTATGTGTACTTCCAAAGACAGCGGTATCGATTCGCTGGACGACCTGCAGGGCAAAGTTATCGCCGCGAAAACCGGTACCATGGGCGCTGACTATGCGGAATCCATCAAAGGTCAGTACGGCTTTACCATTCAGTACTATGAAGATTCTCCCACGATGTACCAGACGGTTATCAACAACAAAACCGTGTGCTTCGAAGACCGCTCTGTTGCCGCGGAAGCTATCCGCAATGGTGTAGAGCTGATTTTGGTGGGTGAAACCATCAATCCCGCACCCTATGGCTTTGCTGTCAAAAAAGGCCAAAACGCAGAACTTATTACTATGTTCAACAAAGGTCTTGCTAACATCAAAGCCAGCGGCGAGTATGACAAAATTCTCGAAAAATACGGTGCAAAATAATTATGAATTTTGAAAAGGTTTTAAGAGAAGCGACGTCCCTTTTGTTGGAAGGTCTGCAACTGACCATCGGCATCTCGCTTTTGTCGTTGCTTATCGGTTTTTTTGTAGGTCTTGCCGCTTGTCTTATGGGGATGTCCAAAAATAAAATATTGAAGGGTATCTCCGCTACATACGTATGGGTCATCCGCGGTACGCCGATGATTGTGCAGGCGTTTGTGGTATATTTCGGCTTCCCGCAGTTGATTCAGGCGCTGATTAACCCTTCTTTTACCTTGACGCCGTTTGCGGCGGGTGTTATTACGTTAAGTCTTAACGCAGGCGCGTATTTATCCGAGATTTTCCGCGGCGGTATTCAGGCGGTGGATATCGGACAAATAGAAGCGGCGCGCAGTCTCGGTTTGTCTGCGGGCAAAACGATGGTGAAAGTAGTACTGCCGCAGGCGCTGAAAATTTCCATTCCGTCGCTTGTAAACCAATTTATTATCACCGTGAAGGACACGTCCATTCTGTCGGTTATCGGTCTGGCGGAATTGGTCAACAAGGCAAAGATTTACGTAGGCGCTACCTACCAGTTCTTTGCGACCTATATTTTTGTGGCGGTTTATTATCTGGTTATCATTTCGGTGTTGATGGTGCTTTCAAAATTTGTGGAGAAGAAGTTTAATTATGACAAAAAAGGTTAAGGTTACAGACCTGCACAAAAGTTTTGGGGATTTGGACGTTTTGTGCGGCATTGATTTAGAGATTGAAGAAGGCGAAGTGGTTTGCCTTATCGGGCCTTCCGGCTCGGGTAAATCCACCTTCTTGCGGTGTATTAACCGCTTGGAAGAGTGTACTTCGGGCACCATTGAGGTGGACGGATTTGTCATTTCGGACAAAAAGCTGAACATCGACAAGGTGCGCGAAAACATCGGTATGGTGTTTCAGCAGTTCAATCTGTTTTCGCATATGACGGTGAAAAAGAACATTATGTTCGCACCGTTGGAACTGAAAAAAATGACCAAGGAGCAGGCGGAGCAAAAAGCCGTGCAACTGCTTACCCGCGTCGGTCTTGCAGACAAAGCGGATGCGTATCCGCACCAGTTGTCGGGCGGCCAAAAGCAGCGTGTGGCAATCGCCCGTGCGCTTGCGATGAACCCCGATATTATGCTGTTTGACGAGCCGACCTCGGCGCTTGACCCCGAAATGGTGGGCGAAGTGTTGCAGGTAATGAAGGAACTTGCCGCGGAAGGTATGACCATGGTGGTGGTGACCCACGAAATGGGCTTTGCCAGAGACGTGGCGGACCGCGTTATCTTTATGTCGGACGGCGTTATCTGCGAACAAGGTACCCCCGAAGAAATTTTTAACAACCCCCAAGAAGAACGCACCAAAGAATTTTTAAGTTGTGTACTGTAAGATAATAGAGAACGACCCCGTTCAACAACAGTTGAACGGGGTCGTTTTTTTGCTTTTAGCAGCAGCCGTTACCAACCACGCGCACGCAGTCGTTCTGACAGCCGCAATCGTTGTGACAGCCGCAACCACCAACATTGGACTCCTGACCGCAGCCATTGCCGCAACCGTTGCCCCAGCTGTTGCCGCTGAACAGGAACCAGATGATGATAATGAGCCAGAGATTATTGTTACACATATCTTTCACCCCCTCCTTCAATATATGAAAGAAGGGGGTGGAAGGTTACAGCAAGTCTGCCATATCCAGAATCAGCCGCTCGGTTTTTTCCCAACCGAGACACGGGTCGGTAATAGATTGGCCGAACACACTGCCGTCCACCTTTTGCGCGCCGTCCACAAGATAACTTTCAATCATAAAGCCTTTGACAAGGCGTTTGATGTCGTCGTTATGTCGACAGCTGTGCAACACCTCTTTGGCAATGCGGGGTTGCTCTCCGTATTTTTTACCTGAATTGGAGTGGTTGGTGTCAATAATGACCGCAGGATTTACCAAATTGGTGTTGTTGTACAGGTCGCACAGATGGGCAAGGTCTTCGTAATGATAGTTGGGGTGCGCGTGTCCGTCCGCATCCACGTAACCGCGCAGAATAGCGTGGGTATGGGGGTTACCGCTGCTGTGTACCTCCCAATTGCGGTAGCAGAAGGTATGCTTATGCTGTCCCGCGTAAATGGCATTCATCATAATGGAAAGGTCGCCGCTGGTGGGGTTTTTCATACCCACAGGGACGTCCAGACCGCTGGCGGTCAGACGGTGCTGTTGGTTCTCCACTGAACGTGCGCCGACTGCAACGTAGGATAACAGGTCGCTTAAATACCGATGGTTTTCGGGGTACAGCATTTCATCCGCACTGCTCATACCGTAATCCGCAAGTGCTTTCATATGCAGTTTACGAATGGCAATAACACCCTTGATGATGTTGGGTTTTTCATTGGGGTCGGGGTAGTGCAACATCCCCTTGTACCCTTCGCCGGTGGTACGCGGCTTATTGGTGTAGATACGGGGGATAATCAGCAGCTTATCCGCCACTTTATCCTGTACACCGCGCAATTTTTCAATGTATGCAAGCACCGCATCCTCACGGTCTGCTGAGCAAGGGCCGATAACCAACAACAAACGGTCGTCCTTGCCTTCAAAAATGTCTTTTACCTGCTTGTCGATAACCGCTTTCTTTTCGGCGGCCTCATCCGACAGCGGGAACTGTGCCTTTATCTCCATCGGGATGGGCAGTTTGCCCATAAATTCCATACCCATAGTGCATTTCTCCTTTATTTCTTGTCAAATAACGCCCGCCGCGCCGTAGAGGTGCGCATGGCCTCACGCATACCTTCCGCGTCTTCGTTTTGGAGCATATCCCGCAGTTGCGTAAAGGTCGCGGAAAAAGCGTCCATGTGTTTTAACAGCATATCTTTGTTGCTCAAAAACAATTCGGTCCACATATTTTCGTTGATACGCGCGATGCGGGTGAGGTCTCTGAACGAGTCACCCGTATACGCTTCTAACCCCTCTGTATCGTTGCAATTCATCAACGAAATAGCGATACAGTGGGTAAGCTGCGACAAAAAGCCTATCATATCGTCGTGCTGCTCGGGGGATAGACGGGATACGTTTGCAAACCCCAATGCCCAACCGAGTTGTTCGCAAAAAGCGATGGCATCATCGGTATTTTTGTCGGTCGGGGTAACAATATAGTTGGCTTTTTCAAAGATGGTTTCGTCACTGTTTTGTACGCCGTACACTTCTTTACCCGCCATCGGGTGAGCGGCGATAAATTCTACGTCGGGACGCAGTATGCTTTGTATCTCGTATACGACAGCCCCTTTTACGCCTGTTACGTCGGTCAAAACGGTATGCGGTGTAAACAGATGCTGATATGTTTTTATCCAATCAATAAACACCTGCGGATACAACGCAAATATGATAAGGTCTGCCTCTTTGACCAATACGGGGTCAACAGTGGTGCTTCCCGTCTCAATAAATCCGTTGCCGATGGCATAGTTGATAGAAGCCCGGTCTTTTGTAATAGCCGTCACACGAAAGCCGCGTTTGGTTAGGGCTTTGGCGTAACTGCCGCCTATAAGACCGAGACCTACAATAAGAATATTTGTGTGTTTGGTGAGGGTCATAGCTGTGTCACCTCAATTCCGAGTGCCTGCAGTTTTTCAAAAAAGTCCGGGAAGCTTTTGCGTACCGCTCGGGCACCTTGTATCTCCCCGCCCGTCAAGGTCAGCAAAATGCTGAGAGCCATCACAATACGGTGGTCGTTGTGACCTTGCAGGGGGACGGTGGGTTTATGAAAATCGGCGGGGAATACCACCACCGCATCCTCATGTACCGTCACTGCAACGCCGAAAGCGGCAAGTTCCTCCGCCATAGCGGCGGCGCGGTCGCTTTCTTTGATTTTCAAGCGACGCGTACCCGTGAAAATACCGCCGTTTTTTGCCGCTGCCACCGCAAAAAGTACAGGGCCTAAATCGGGACAGTCGGCGATGTGAATGACGGGGGTGCCGCAAAGAAGCGCGTCAAAATGTTTTTCATATACCTTGTCGCCTTGTAAACTGTCGACGGAAAGCCCTGTCACCGTCACGTCACCGCCCAGGGAGTTAAGCGCCGCCAAAAAAGCCGCGCCCGAGTAGTCCCCCTCCACCGTCATATCGGTGGGCGTGTACCGTTGGTTTCCGTCCACCTTTAACGTTTTTTCGTCCTGCCAATCGGCACGAATGCCGAAGCTGTGTAATGCTTGCAGCGTCAGGTTGATGTACGAACGGCTTTCAACGGGTGAGGTAATGCGGATAACGCTGTCCCCGTCCAGAAGCGGTAAAGCGAACAGCAGACCGCTGATAAACTGACTGCTGATGTTTCCCGCCACGGCAAATTCGCCGTGGGATAATGCACCTTTGACCGTCACCTGCTTGTCGGTTTGGGTGAAGGTAAGCGCGCGTTCTCCGCATAATGTTTTGTACACGCTGAGCGGGCGGGAAAGCAACTTGTCACTGCCTGTAAACACCGTTTCCTTGGTGCCAAGCAAGGCCAGCGGCAAAAAGAAACGCAAGGTGCTGCCGCTTTCTCTGCAGCATAAGGGGTTTTGCGGTGTCGCCGTACGCGGGGAAACACCTTGTACGCTTACCGTGTTACCGTCTGTTGTCACGGTGGCACCAAGTGCCCGCAAGCAGTCAATGGTGGCTAAAATATCTTCATTAAAATCAATATCGCGAATATGGCTTATGCCGTCGGATAGTCCCGCACAGATAAGCAATCGGTGCGCCATACTTTTGGAAGGCGGTGCGGCAACCGTGCCGCACGCCTTGCCGGCGTGAATGTGTATATTCATTTGTTTGCCTCACAAAGAATGTTAATAGCGTGTAAATACCCGTCAAAGCCTTCGCCCGTTACGGTGGCGATACAGGCGGCACGGATAAAGCTCACCTGTCGGAAATCCTCCCGCTCTTCCACCTTGGAAATATGCACCTCGACGGTGGGAATCCCCACCGCTTTTACTGCATCCAAAAGAGCAACGCTTGTATGGGTATAGGCGGCGGGATTGATAACAATGCCGTCAATCCCTTCAGCGTATGCGGCTTGTATACGGTCAACAAGGTCACCCTCGTGATTGGATTGAAAAAAGGTGACAGATACCCGCTTTTGGTCACAATACGCGGTGATTTTGTCACATAAATCCGTATATGTGCCGTTGCCGTATACCGCGGGCTCGCGGATACCGAGCATATTGAGATTAGGGCCGTTTATGACCAAAATATTCATTCAAAAAAGCTCCTTTCGACCAACTCTGCCACCGCACCGGCTTCGCCGTTTCCGTCGATAACCGTGTCGGCGGTGGCGCGGTAGGTGTCATACCGTTCGGAAAACCGTTTTTTGAGTGCTTCACGGTCTGCCGCCAGCGGACGGTCGGCGGTGGGGGTCAGCAAATCGAGTGAACGGTCTAAGAAAAACAGTTTGCCGTTGGAACGCAGATGGTCTACGTTTGCATCACGCAACACAGCACCGCCGCCGGTGGCGATAACCGCACCGTTCTTGGCGGAAAGGTCTCGGATAACCGCAGCTTCTATATCGCGGAACGCCGCCTCCCCCTGTTTGGCAATGATAGCCGCGGGGGAGAGACCTGTCACCCTCTCAATTTCGTTGTCAACATCAAAAAACGGTCTGTTGCGTTTTTCGGCAAGCAGCTTGCCGACGGTGGTTTTACCCGCGGACGGCATCCCCGTCAGCACAATATTTTCTTTTTCCTGCTTTACGGAACGGTATATGTTTTCAGCGATGGACAGGTCGTATTTAGTATCCAAAAAGAACTCGGATGCCAACACGGCTTGCATTACCAGCATATACAGACCTGCAACGGCGGGTACACCGCGGCGTCTTGCCGCCAGAACAAGCGGGGTGCGCAAGGGGTTATATACCACGTCTATAACACCCGACAGGTTAGGAAACAGGGCAGGGTCAATAGCCATACCTTGTGCGTTGCCGAACATACCGCAAGGGGTGGTGTTGATGAGAATATCGGTATCGGTATGGGTGGCGGCCTCATTGTACGTCAGGTCGCCTTCGCCCACCTGTCTGCCGACGGTCAGAATAACGGCGGCAGAGAGATGCTTTGCCACCGCTTTTGCGGTGCGGCAAGTACCACCCGTGCCGAGGATCAACACTTTTTTTCCGTTAAGGGAAATACCCGCCAGCTCAATCAGTGCCACCATACCGCCGAAATCGGTATTATATCCGTATAGCTTGCCGTCCTTGTTGACAACCGTGTTGACAGCACCGATGGCTTTAGCGGTATCGCTGATATGATACAAATACGGTATCACCGTTTGTTTGTACGGTATGGTGACCGTGATGGCGTTAAATTCACGAGCTTGCATAAACGCATCAATGCGGTCGCCGGGAATTTCCTTTAACTCAAACGGATAGGAGGCAATAGCCGCGTGTATTTCTTTGGAAAAACTGTGGGGGAGATGCTCCCCGATACAACCGTACTGCATAGTTATGCCTCACCTTTCAGATAATCTGTGCCAAACCGTCCTGTCAGCATATCTGCGACGCAAAGTGCGGTTACCGCATCAATCACAACCCGTGCACGGTGTACCACGGCGGGGTCGTGCCGTCCTTTCACCGCAAGGGTGGTATTTTCACCCGTGGAAAGGTCTACGGTTTGCTGTTCTTTCGCAATAGACGGAGTGGGCTTTACGGCGGTACGGAATAAAACGGGCATTCCCGATGTAATGCCGCCCGTAACGCCACCGTTATGATTGGTTGCGGTAACAACCTTACTGTTTTCAAAGCGATAGGGGTCATTGGCCTCACTGCCGCGCATATCGGCAAGCGCGAAGCCGTCTCCGAATTCCACGCCCTTGACGGCGGGTACGGAGAACAATATGTGGGATAGCATACCTTCAAAGGTATCAAACCACGGCTCACCGACCCCTGCGGGCAGACCCAAAACGGCGGTTTCCAAGACACCGCCGACACTGTCACCGTCCAGCTTGGCGTCAAGAATGGCTTTCTGCATATCCTCGCCCGCCGTTTGGTCTAACACAGGGAATTGCGCGGTGGACAGCGTGTGAATGTCCTCGGCAAGATTATCAAACGTGCGGTCGGCGATGCCCGCGCACCGCGCAATATGGGTGCCGATAACGATGCCTTTCTTTTCAAGTGCGGACATAACGATAGCACCAGCGGCAACAAGCGCCGCGGTTATTCTGCCGGAAAAATGGCCGCCGCCGCGGGTGTCTTCAAAGCCGTGATATTTGCACCGCGCAGGGTAGTCGGCGTGGGAAGGCCGCATCACCGTTTGCGTTGCGGTATAATCTTGACTTTTGGTATTTTCGTTACGAATGATGAGGGTGAGCGGGGTGCCCGTGGTCACACCGTTAACAACACCGCTCAAAAATTCGACAGCGTCTGTCTCGATGCGAGGGGTGGATATGGCACCGTGGGGTTGCCGCAGGGTAAGCATACGGCGGATGACGGTTTCATCTACAGGTATCCCCGGTGCAAGTCCGTCCAGCACCGCACCGATGGCGACACCGTGGCTTTCGCCGAACAGGGTCACCGAAAGATGGTTTCCGAAGGTGTTTTTCATAGGGTTACATCCCTTTCAGCACGCTTTCAACCGTTTTTTTGAAATGGGAAAGCGGCATTTCTTTGATTTCAAAAGCACCCGCTTGCGGGGCGTATACAACACAAATGTTGTCACCTGATAACTTTTTGTCGTGGGCAAGAGCCTCCCAAACCGCGTCTGCATTTACGTTGCACGCGGTGGGCAATCCCAATTTGTCGAGAACCGCTTTGACACGGGGGCGCAAGGTGTCGCTGCACATCGGCAGCATACCGAGTGCGACGCATTCCCCGTGGTACAGCTTCCCAAGCCCTGTCGCGGCTTCAATACCGTGACCGATGGTGTGGCCGAAATTGAGTACGCGGCGCAGTCCCGCCTCTTTTTCGTCCTGCTCCACCACGGCGGCTTTGGCTTTTACCGATAAAGCAATTATTTGGTCGATACTGTTGAGCGGATTTTCGGTCTCAAAGCGGGAAAACAGGTCAGCGTCAAAGGTTATTGCCATTTTGACCGCTTCCGCCAATCCGTTTGCCACGTGCCGTGCGGGAAGGGTTTCGAGTACATTAGGGTCGATAAGCACCGCTTTCGGTTGATAAAACGCGCCGACACAGTTTTTGATGCCGTTTAAATTCACCGCCACTTTGCCGCCCACTGCGGAATCCACCTGTGATAAAACGGTGGTAGGAACGTTGTAAAAATCCACGCCGCGCAAAAAGGAGGCGGCAACAAAGCCTGCGAGATCACCTACAACGCCGCCGCCGACCGCTACCACGCAATCGGTGCGGGTGAAGCGGTTTTCAAGCATCACCGAGAGGAGACGTTCAAATTGCGCCAGACTTTTGCTGCTTTCTCCCTGTGGTATGGTAACCGTTACGGCTTGTTTACATTGCCCGGCAACCGTCGCGGCATACTGAGAAGGTACGCCGCTGTCGGTGACAATGAGCACCTTGCGATTGAGATTAAAAAGGCGGTCTGCGCGCTGTAAAGAAGCGCGCTCCACCGTGACTGTATAACTGTTTTCACGTAAATTTACGGGGATTTCCATACAATATCTCCTCTTTACGCGTATGAACCGACCGTCTTCAGACGGTCACAACATACCGCCAATTCTTCTAACATACATTTGCCTTCATAGCTGTGGATGTTGCCTTCTGCTTCCACGTAGAAATAATACTGCCACAGCAGTTCTTTCATCGGGCGACTGCGCAGAGTGCGCATATTAAAGCCGTGTGCGCCGATAATGTTCAGCGCACGGGCAAGAGAGCCCGCTTCGTTACGCACCGTAAACATTAACACAAAGTGCGCGCCGTGTTGTTTGGCAATACTGCGGTTTTCGGCGCGGGAAAGCACCGCAAAACGGGTGGTATTGGCATTGGATTCGTTGATACCCTGTGCCAATATTTTTAAGCCGTACCGTTTTGCACTTTCACCGCTGGCAATTGCCGCTATGTGCGGATTGTTTTGTTCTGCGACATATTTGGCGGCCAAAGCAGTGTTTTCATAGCTTTGCTGTTCAAAGCCGTTTTCCTTGATGTACTTATCACATTGTGCGAGCGCCTGCGGGTGGCTTACCACCGTTTGAACGGTATCCACGGTGGCACCCTCCACCGCCAAAAGGTCGTGGGTAACAGGCAAAGCCACCGTTCCGTTGATGTACAAAGGACCGGAGAAAAGCAGATCGGTCACCTGACCGACTTCACCTGCGTAACTGTTTTCAAGCGGCAGGACCGCCGCATCACAGTCACCGTTCACCACCGCTTCGTAGGTGTCTTTAAAATCGCTGAATGCAATCTTTTCAGCATCGGGGAATACCGTATCGGCGGCAATATGGGCGAAAGCCCCTTCTACACCGCTGTATGCAATGCGCATACCTTCAATCAGGCGGCGCTGATACCGACGGGAGATAGCCATGGTATCCCGCATAAAATCCGCATAAAATCCGCGAAGTTCATCCTCCGCAATACGCTCAACACCCTGGCGGATGATCGCTTCTTCCCGCGCGGGGTCAAGTATGGGCATACCTGTTTCTTTCTTATACGCGGCAACCGATGCCACCGCCTGCATACGGCGGCAGAACAGCGCCGCCATTTGTTCGTCTACTTCATTTATGATATTGCGTGCTTGCTGTAAAGCATCCATCTTATTTGGCTCCTTTTAACCCGTAGCTTTCTGCAAGTGCACGGAAAGCGGGGAGAGAACGGGTGATTTGTTCGGTGGTGACGCAGTAGGAAATGCGGGCATATCCCGTGCAACCGAAGTCGTCGCTGGGAACGAGCAACAGCTCAAATGCCTTTGCTTTTTCACAGAAAGCATTGGCATCTGCAACGGGAGATTTTAAGAACAGATAGAAAGCGCCGTCGGGATATACGGCTTCAAAGCCCATCGCGGTTAATGCGTCATACAACAACTTGCGGTTGCGGTCGTAAATACTGACATCTGCGGTCTTGCCGAGACAGGCGGCGGCCAACCGTTGGAACAGTGCGGGCGCACATACAAAACCGAGCGCTCTGCCCGCGCCGCACACCGCGTCGTATACCATTTCCGCATCAGCGGCTTTGGGGGAAACGAAAATATAGCCGATGCGTTCGCCCGGCAGGGATAGGGATTTACTGAAGGAGTATCCGACAATGGTGTTGTCGTAATACTGCGGAATGTAGGGGACAGGGGTATTGTCGTACACGAGTTCTCTGTACGGCTCGTCGCTGATAAGATAAATCGGATGACCGAATGCGGCGGATTTGGCGTTCAGCACGTCGGCAAGGGTTTTAATGCTTTCTTCGGTCAACACCGCACCGGTCGGGTTGTTGGGGGAGTTGACAATCACCGCTTTGGTGGCGGGATTGACCGCCGCCTCCAATGCCGCGCGGTCAATTTGGAAGGTGCCCTCGGTGCTGTTTACAACGGTAAGCCGTGCACCCGTCTTTTCCACAAACACGCGGTATTCGGGGAAGAACGGTGCAAAGGCGATAACCTCATCCCCCGCGCCAACCAACGCGTGCAAAGAAACGGTCAGCGATGCCGCCGCACCGACCGTCATATAAATGTTGGCAGGAGAAGCGGGAAAATCAAAGGTGCTTTTAATGTAATCCGCAACAGCGGTACGCACCCCCATATCGCCTGCCGCAGAGGTGTACGCGTGCAGCGTTTCCGCGGGTGTTTCCGCAATCAGTGTATTCAGGGTTTCGGTTACAACCGCGGGTGCGGGAACACTCGGGTTGCCCAAGCTGAAATCAAACACGTTTTCCGCACCGATTTCCGTCTTGCGTTTGTTGCCGTACTCAAAAATTTCACGAATGACCGAACGGCGTCTGCCGAGTGCCAACATATCTTCACGTACCATAGTATATCCTCCTAAAGGTCACAGGTAAACAGTGTTAACCTGCGTTTTTTATCATTATATACCATTTTTTCTTTCCGTCAAGGGCTTTTGCGAGAAAATATTGATTTTGCGGCAAAAAAGTGATAAGATGAAGCGTATAAAGAGGGGGTGTTCCCGATGGAAGAAGTGTATGAGGTGGCCGAACTGCGCGAACGGCTTATCGTATACGGCATCGAAGAAATAGAAACGCATGGACTTACCGACTTTTCGTTGCGACGTGTAGCGACCAAATGCGGTGCTTCTTGTGCGGCACCGTATAAGCATTTCAAAAATAAAGATGATCTGATTTTAGAAATTTTGCGGTTTATCAACCGCCAGTGGGGACTTCTTGAACAGCAATTGTGTGCGCTGTACGGTAACGATACCCGCACATTGCTGTTGGAGCTGTGTATGGCGAATATCCGTTTTCGGCTCGGCAATCCGCATTTTGCGGCGGTGTTGACCGTGGCGGCAAAGGATATGGACCCCCGACAGCGCGAAACGGTGGGACAAACCATTACCAAAATCGGTGACCTTGCCGCTCTCTACTGCGAGCAATGCGGAAGAAAGGAAGACGGTGAACTGCTCACCTACAAATTGCGGTCTCTGGTATACGGTGCCGCGTTGCTTATCGGTAACGGTGAGTTGCCCAACACCCCGAAAACGCTTTCTATGGTAAGGGGCGCACTTGAAAAGGAGTTGAGTTGAATGCATATTCCTGCCGCACCGTCTGCTGAATTGGAGATTTTGACCTTCAGCGCGGCGTTGGAAGAAGAACAGCAAACGGCACACGATTATGACCACGAGCAGTGGCTGTATGTGCCATGTACATACGCGGAATATCGGTATATTTTGGGTACAAAAGGCAAAAAGCCGCTGATTTGCATCGGTGTCAATCCGTCCACAGCCCGTCCCGGCGATTTGGATAACACCTTGAAAAGTGTGCAACGTATCGCCTTACATAACGGTTTTGATTCGTTTATTATGTTTAACGTGTATGCACAGCGTGCCACCTCTCCGAACGATATGGACAAAGAGCGCAACCAAAAGCTGCACGACGAAAATATGCAGGCGTGTCGTTGGGTGCTGGAGAACGCGGGTGAACATCCCGCTGTTTGGGCGGCGTGGGGCGCTGTTATTGAAAAAAGGCGGTATCTGCCCGACTGTGTTCGCGATATGATTGAGGCGGGCGAGGCGTTTGGTGCCGTGTGGTATACCGCGGGGGCGCGGTCTAAACAAAAAGGGCACCCGCACCACCCGTTATACCTCAAAAAAGACAGCGTTTTAGATGCATTTACCGACATACGGGAATATTTGGATACATTGTAAAAAAGAAACGCTTGGCTGCTGCCAAGCGTTTCTCTCTTTTTTTATGCTTGAAGTATTTCTTCCCTTGCCGCTTTCATCTTGCGGCGGTAAACGATTTGATACGAGATGAAGATTGCTATGAAGGAAACCAGCCACGAAATGGGGAAGCTGGCAAAAAGGGTCTGCAGATAATGAAATTTCTGAAGCACGGTAAACACAAACAGCAAGCGCACGCCGCAAACGCCGCCCACGCAAATGATCATCGGCAACGTAGAGTAGCCCATCGCCCGCAGTGAATACGAGTAGACATACAGCAAAACGACCAGCAGGTACGGACCGCACACGATGTAATTGCGCAACGTGCCGGCGGCTATGACAGCAGGGTCGCTCGTATAGAAGGAAAGGAAGAAGGCGGGGAACAATACCAAAAGTCCTGCTAAAACCACGGTGATGATACCGCAGATAAGCAAGGCGGCGCCGATAATGCGCGGTACGCGGTCATACCGTTTGGCACCCACGTTTCTGCCCACAAAGGACAGGCACGCCTGAGAACCCGCGTCAATAAAGGCGAATACAAAGCATTCCAGGTTGTAGCCTGCAGTATTGCCTGCAATGGCAACCGTACCGAAACCGTTGATGGCAGACTGAATCACCACGTTAGCCAAGCTGAAACAGGCGCTTTGAATACTTGCAGGAATACCGATGGTCATAATTTCCTTGATGTCCTGCTTACGCAATTTTAAATCCTTCGGGTGCAGGCGGCAAGGATTGTGCATATGGGACAGTGCCAAAACAGCAAGCACGGCGGAAAGCAGCTGCGAAATCACGGTGGCAAGCGCTACCCCCACCACGTCGATATGTAAAAGTGCCACAAACAGCAGATTTAGGAGTACCTTCAAAGCCCCCGAAACCAACAAAAAATACAGCGGCTTTTTGGGGTCACCGCAGGCGCGGAGAATGGATGCGGCAAAGTTATACAAAAGGTTAAAGGGGAAGCCGCAGGCGAGTATCCGCAAATATACGGTCGCGGCAGGTAATACTTCCGCAGGTGTAGACATTAAAAGCAGTATTTTTTCGGCGAAAATTAAACACACGGCAGAAAGTACTGCACCGGAAAATGCCGCAATTACCAAAGCAGAGTGTGCCAACGAGCGTGCGCGCTTATTTTCTTCGGCACCGAGAGCCTGTGAGATGACCACATTCGTGCCTACCGACAGACCGATAATGAGATTGACGAACAAGCTGACGAGGGACGAGTTGGCACCCACCGCCGCCAGAGCGGCATCACCGGCAAATTTACCGACAACAACAAGGTCTGCCGTGTTATACAGCAATTGTATAACGCTGGTAAACATCATCGGAAGGGAGAAACGCAACAGTTGCGGAATGATTGCACCGTTACACATATCAATCGGTTCACGGATGCGTCTTGTGCGCACAAATACCACCCCTTTTTTCGGAGTAAACTATAATTGTGAGAAAAAAGTAGCACATTTTACAGAAGAATGCAAGGGCTAAAGCGTTTTTTAAAAAATAAATCCAAAAACCTCCCGTTTTTTGTAAAAAAACCCTTCCAAAAACAGGGAGAATATAGTATAGTATATTTGTGTATTTATATCTCGAAAGGAGAGGCATATGGCAAAGCAGTATTCTGTATCTTTGGATAAGATTATCACGGAATTATCGTTAGAAACGGTATATATGCCCGAGGCGGCACATTTGCGGGAGGTGGTATCGGGAGATACCAACCGACCCGGCTTGGCGCTTGCGGGATTTTACGGGTATTTCGACAGCGAACGCATACAAATCCTCGGTAAAAGTGAGATAAGTTACTTGGAGGCATTGCCTGAGGAGATGCGTATGCAACGTATTGCGGAGCTGACCACTCACCGCCCGCCGGCTATTGTTGTGACCCGCGGCTTGGAGGCAAGCGCGGAGCTTGTTACCTGCTGTGAAAAAGACCGTGTACCGTTGCTGAGAAGCAAGGATTCCACTTCGGCATTTATGGCGGCGCTGATTGCATATTTGAGCGTTAAGCTCGCACCCCGTATCACCAACCACGGTGTTTTTGTGGAGGTGTACGGCGAAGGCGTTTTGCTTGTCGGTGACAGCGGCGTCGGCAAGAGTGAAACTGCCATTGAATTGGTCAAACGCGGTCACCGTCTTATTGCGGATGATGCAGTGGAAATCTCCCGCGTATCGGCAAAGACGCTTGTAGGCACCTCTCCCGAAAACATTCGCCACTTTATTGAGTTGCGCGGTGTCGGCATCGTGAATGCGCGTCAGATTTTCGGTATGGGTGCTGTTAAGACCACCGAGCGTATTGATATGGTTATCCGCCTTGAGCCGTGGGATACTGACAAGGTGTATGACCGTATGGGCTTGGATACCGAATATGTGGATATTTTGGGTATCCAATTACCGCAGATCACCATTCCCGTAAAGCCCGGCCGAAATTTAGCTATCATTATTGAGGTTGCGGCGATGAACCACCGTCAGAAAAAGATGGGGTATAACGCGGCGTACGAATTGATGCAAAATCTCGGTATGGCGGACGACCTGCCGTCATTATCCACCGGCGGCACAGAAGATTGGACTCATTTTTAATTAACATACAAAGACTTTGGGAGGAAAAATTATGTACAGAATCGGTATTGACCTTGGTGGTACCAACATCGTTGCGGGTGTGGTGGACGATGCGTATAACATTGTAGCGACCGCAAAATGCAAAACCGCTTGCCCCCGTCCCGCACAAGAAATTGTGGCGGATATGGCAAGAGTGGCAAAAGAAGCTGTCCAAAAAGCGGGCATCACCATGAAGGACGTGCGTGGCGTAGGCGTGGGCAGCCCCGGTACCTGTAACAAGGAAACGGGCATTGTGGAACGCGCCAACAACCTCGGCTTTGTCAATCTGCCGATGTGCCAAATGTTGGAAGACGCGCTGGGTGTAAAGGTTGCCATTGAAAACGATGCCAACGCGGCGGCACTCGGCGAATTTAAAGCGGGTGCGGCAAAGGGCACCAACAGCTGTGTTTGCATTACCTTGGGCACCGGTGTCGGCGGTGGCGTTATTATTGACGGCAAGGTATTTACGGGTGCTAACTTTGCGGGCGCAGAATTGGGCCACACCGTGATTAACGTGGGTGGCGAGCCTTGCTCTTGCGGCAGAAAAGGTTGTTGGGAAGCGTATGCGTCTGCGACCGCTCTGGTACGGCAGACCCGCCGTGCCATGGAAGCGAACAAGGACAGCAAAATGTGGGAAATCGCAGGCTCCCTTGAAAAGGTGGACGGCCGCACCGCGTTTGACGCGATGCGCGCAGGCGATGCTGCAGGCACCGCTGTGGTAGATGCTTACATTTACTATATCGCTGTCGGTCTTATTGATATGATTAACATTTTCCAGCCCGATGTTTTGTGCGTTGGCGGCGGTATTTGCAAAGAAGGGGATACCCTGCTTGTACCGTTTCAGAAATATATTGAAGCAGAACGGTATAGCCAGCATACCCAAAAGCAGACGGCGCTGTGCGTAGCAAAGCTCGGCAATGATGCAGGTGTTATCGGTGCCGCTTGTCTGATTGATTGATTGATATTGAAAGGATGACTGTTTTGCAGATAGAGCGTTTGGTGACGTTGGCCCAAGCGGAAGGCTTTTGCGTGCAACGGGATATGCCGTTAGCACCGCTTACCACCTTTCGTGTCGGCGGCCCTGCGGACGTGTTTGTTACGGTGCCTGACCGCAAAGCCGCGGCACGGTTGCTTCGCCTTTGCCGCGAAACCGATACCCCCGTTTTTTTGCTGGGTAACGGCTCTAACCTGCTTGTTGGAGACAAGGGCATTCGCGGCGTTGTCTGGCAATTTGACCCGAAAGCCGCTGTCTGTGAGGTGGAGGATACGGTTATTACCTGCGATGCGGGTATGCCGCTTTCCCGCTTGTGTACGATAGCACGGGAACACGCGCTGACAGGTCTCGAATTTGCGTTTGGTATTCCCGGCACGGTGGGCGGCGCGCTGTATATGAACGCAGGTGCTTACGGCGGCGAAATGGTTGCGGTGGTGCAATCGGCCAATGTACTGCATCCTGACGGCACTTTAAAAACGGTGGACGTCGCGGATATGGCGCTTTCTTACCGCCACAGCACCTTTATGGAAACGGGAGATATTATCACCCGCGTCACCATACGGCTGCAACACGGTGATGAGAATACGATTCGCGAAAAAATGCAGGAGCTGATGGACCGCCGCCGCGAAAAGCAACCGCTTGAATATCCGAGCGCAGGCAGTTTTTTCAAACGTCCGACAGGGTATTTCGCAGGCGCGCTGATTGAGCAGTGCGGCTTGAAGGGATTTACGGTAGGCGGCGCCGCTGTCAGCGAAAAGCACGCGGGATTTGTGGTCAACAAAGGCGGCGCTACTGCCGCGGATATCTGTTCCCTTTCGGAACAGGTGATAGCAAAGGTCAAACAGGATACGGGCGTAACAATGCAGCCCGAAGTACGGTTTGTAGGTGAGTTTTAGTATATGGAATTTACAATTGTAACGGGGTTGTCCGGTGCGGGAAAATCGCGTATTATGGATGCTTTTGAGGATATCGGCTACTATTGTGTGGATAATCTGCCGCCGTTGCTGTTGGCACAGTTTGCACAGCTGTTTGCGGATAAACACGGTGAGACCGAAAAGGTGGCGTTGGCGGTAGACTCGCGCGGTGCTACCGATGTTGCGGACTTTGAACAAGGTCTGCAGGGTATGCGCGCACAGGATATCTCCTTTCGCATTGTGTTTGTGGAATGCGAGGACAATGTGCTGGTCAAACGGTATAAGGAAACGCGCAGACGGCATCCGCTGACCGAAATCGGCGACACCTCGGTGACGCAGGCGATTGACCGCGAGCGGAAAATGTTACGCAATATGAAGGCGGCTGCTGACTATATTATCGACACCTCCCGCTTGACAACGGCACAGATGCGCGAACAGGTTGTGCAGATGTTTCTGGATAATCCCGACAGCGTGATGCCTGTACACTGTATGTCCTTTGGATTTAAGTACGGCGCACCGCTGGAGGCGGATTTGGTGATGGATGTCCGTTGTTTCCGCAATCCGTTTTATGTGGAAGAACTGAAAAACAAGACGGGTCTGGATAAAGAAGTCAGAGATTTCGTACTGAACAGCGAAGCTTCTCGTGGCTTTGAACAGCGCCTTTTTGACCTTGTGGATTATATGCTGCCGTTGTATCGCAACGAGGGCAAAAGTCAGCTGGTTATCGCTATCGGCTGTACCGGCGGCAAGCACCGTTCGGTCACCTTTACCGAACGTTTGGCAGAACACTTGAAAGAAAGTGATGTTCCTGTGATTATCAACCACCGTGACATCAAAAAGATATAGGAGAGAGAACTATGTTGACTGAAAAACAATTAGAAGCGTATTATGAGAGTTTGACCGATGAAGAAAAGATCGGCGAACTGTTACAGCTTAGTATTTCGTTCTTTGGTGTAGATTGCATGGTGACGGGTGAAAACCAGACCTTCCCGAAAGAAGTTATTGAGCACGCAGGCACGCTCATCAGCAACGCGAAAACAGGTGCAGTAAAAAACCGCGCTATTCAAGAAGAACATTTGAAGCATAGTAAAGTACCGCTCTTGTTTATGGGTGATATCGTCAGCGGCTTTGCGGTTGCGTATCCGTTGCCTTTGGCACAGGCAGGTACGTTTGACCCCGAATTTGTTAAAAAAATCGCGCGTGAAACCGCGAAAGCCGCCACTGCGACAGGTATGAACTGTACCTTCTCTCCGATGGTAGATATCGGCCGTGATGCCCGTTGGGGCAGAAACCAAGAAGGTTACGGTGAGGATACCCTGCTTACCTGCCGTATGACCAAAGCAGTGGTAGAAGGATACCAAGGCGAAAATTCCGATGATTTGGACAGCCTTTCTGCGTGTGTAAAACACTTCGCAGTGTACGGTTACGGCGAGGCAGGCAGAGACTATAATAACGTCGAGCTGTCCGAACGTGCTTTGAAAGAGACCTATCTGCCGCCGTACAAGGCAGCAGTGGATGCAGGCTGTCATCTGGTAATGACCTCCTTTAATACCATCGGCGGTGTGCCTGTGACCATTGACCCGAAATATATGAAAGACCTGCTCCGCGAGGAGTGGGGCTTTGACGGTGTGACCATTACCGATTGGTGCGCTTTGTGCCAATGCAGAAACCACCGTGCCGCTGAAAACGATGAGGATTTGGCATTGATGGGTCTGGAATCTACCGTGGATATCTGTATGATGGATCCGTTGTATACGCGCCATACGTACAACTTGATGAAAAGCGGTCGTTTGGACCCTGCGTTGTTCAAGGAAACGGTGATGCGTTGTCTGCGTCTCAAAAACAAAAAGGGTATTTTGGAAGACCCGTATCGGTATCTTAAAGGCGACCGTACCATTGATATGGAAGGTAACTATAAGCTTGCTACCGAGGCGGTGGAAAAGACCTGCGTTCTGCTTGAAAACGAGGATAATATCCTGCCTTTGAAGCCCAAACAGACGGTAGCACTTATCGGTCCGTACACCGCACGTCGCCGCGCAAGTGCGATGTGGAACCGCACCACGCTGATGGAGGACGAGGACAGAAAACTCCCCGTCGAAGCATTCCGCGAGGTGTATGACGGCGAGGTGCTGTGCGAGCTGGGTTGCGGTGCACTCCCTGCCGACCACTTTATGATGCAAGACACGGTGGAAGTGTACATAAGCCCTGAAGACCCCGTTGCCGCCGAAAAAGCCGCTATTGAAGCTGCAAAGAAAGCCGATACGGTTGTGCTGATGATTGGCGAGCATTGGTTGCAGTCGGGCGAGTCTGCCTCTCGCGCAGATATCGTTGTTCCCGATATCCAGATGGATTTGTTCCGTAAAATCTATGAAGTAAACAAAAACATCGTGTCGGTTGTATTTGCAGGCAGACCGCTGGATTTACGTGAAGTTAAGGAACTGTCTAAGGCGATTTTGTGGGCGTGGATGCCGGGCGATGCGACCAGCGACGGTTTGGCAAACCTGCTGACAGGTAAGGCAGTGCCTTCTGCGAAACTTGCGATGAGTATGCCGTACCACGTAGCGCAGTGCCCGTTGCATTATGACCTGTATCCCACGGGTCATCCGTCCAGAGGTATGGAACATCGCTTCTCCTCCCGTTACATAGACGTACCCAACGGTCCGCTTTACCCGTTTGGTTACGGTTTGTCGTATACGAAGTTTACATACAGCGATATCACCGCGTCCGCGGATACGATGACCGCTGATAAGCCGCTTAAGCTCTCGGTCACCGTCACCAACGACGGTGATTTTGACGGCGATGAAATCGTACAGCTCTATTTGTGGGATATGGAGGCAACTCGCGTTTCCAGACCGCTGCGTGAACTGAAGGATTTCAAACGCATTTCGCTGAAAAAGGGTGAAAGCAAGACGGTGGAATTTGAAATCACCGAAGAAATGCTCCGTTTCTTAAACTACGACGGTGAATTTGCAAGCGAAAAAGGCAGATTCACTGCTTTTATCGGCGAAAGCTCTGTAACCGACAGAAAAGTAACGTTTATACTCGAAAAATAAGTGTTTTTACTGAAAGGGGGGCGGATGTATGTCCTTTTCGGCAGATGTAAAAAATGAATTGGCGGCTATCCGCCCTCAAAAAGGCTGTTGCCTTGCCGCACAGTGCTACGGCTTGTTGGAGTTTGCCCATGCATATTGCGGCGGCGAGGTATCCCTGCAAACCGAACACGCGGGGGTGGCGGCTACATACAGCGCACTGCTCAAAGAGTGTTGTCTTATCCCCGCGCCTACCATACAGTTGAAAAAGCGCCGTGGTGATTTTTTCTGTGTTGCGGTGGAAGAGCCGTGGGCGCGTGCGCGGACGTTGGAACGGTATGGACATACGGTAAAGGATACCGCCGTGCGTATGAACCGCGCAAACATTGATTGCGATGGCTGTGCCGCCGCATTGTTGCGCGGTGCGTTTTTGGTGTGCGGTGCGGTAAGCAATCCCGAAACGGCGTATCATTTGGAATTCAGTGTGCCATACTATAACCTGAGCAAGGATTTGTTGGCTCTACTGCGCGAATTGGATTTTTCCGCAAAATACGTGTGCCGAAAGGGTACGCACGTGATTTATTTAAAGGAAAGCGAACAAATTGCCGATTGCCTTACCTTAATGGGCGCACAGAGCGCCGCTCTGGAAGTGATGGGTGCGAAGGTTATCAAAAGTATTCGCAACGACGTCAACCGCGCTAACAACTGCGAGACCGCCAACATTGATAAGACGGTGGCGGCGGCGGGGGTGCATATTCAAGCGATTATGCGTCTGGAACAGGCAGGGGCGTTGGGTAGTTTGCCCGAGAGCTTACAAAAAATTGCACAGCTCAGGTACGATAACCCTGAAATGAGCTTACGGGAGTTGGCGGAGCTGTGCGAGCCGCCGCTGACCAGAAGCGGTTTAAATCACCGTTTGCAAAGAATTTTGGAAGCGGCAGAGAAATTAGAGGATTAGAGGAAGCGTTATGGCGTTTGCGCATTTGCATCTGCATAGTGAATACAGTCTCCTTGACGGTGCTTGCCGCATCGAGGGGATTGTTTCGCGCGCCGCCGCATTGGGGCAAAGCGCCGTAGCCATTACCGACCACGGTGTGATGTACGGCGTGGTCGATTTTTATAACGCCGCTAAAGCGGCAGGTGTACATCCGATTATCGGTTGTGAGGTGTACGTGGCGGCACGTACCCGTTTTGATAAGGTGCACGGCACCGACAGCGAAAGCAGTCATCTGATTTTGCTGTGTGAAAACGAAACGGGGTATTATAATCTGCTGAAGCTGGTATCCCGGGCGTTTACCGAGGGCTTTTACAGCCGCCCGCGTGTAGACCACGCGCTGTTAGAGCAACACCACGAGGGTCTTATTGCGCTTTCCGCGTGTCTTGCAGGTGAAATTCCGCGTGCATTGGCGGCAGGAAATTACGAAAACGCCAAACGTATTGCGACCTACTATATGGGCGTGTTTGGTAAGGATAATTTCTTCTTGGAATTACAAGACCACGGCATTGACGCGCAAAAAACGGTGAATGCAGGACTCAAACGCTTGTCTTATGAGTTGGGTTTGGGTCTTGTGGCAACCAACGACGTGCATTATCTGACCAAAGACGATGCACAGATGCAAAAGATACTGATGTGTATTCAAACGGGCACTACCGTTTTGGAACCGTCACCGTTTGCCTTTGAAACGGATGAGTTTTATTTAAAAAGTGAAGAAGAAATGCGGGCGCTGTTTACCGACACGCCCGAGGCGATAGACAACACCGTGCGTATTGCGGCACGGTGTCAGTTTGATTTTACCTTTGGCGAAATTAAGCTGCCCGCCTTTGATGCGCCGGGCGGTGACAGCAACGCGTATCTTGAAAAGCTGTGCAAAGAGGGTCTTTCCCGTCGTTACGGAAATGCACTCCCTGCGAGCGCAGAGGAACGGTTGCGGTACGAGTTGTCGGTTATCCGAAAAATGGGGTACGCTGACTACTTTTTGATTGTTGCCGATTATGTGAATTATGCCAAGACTCACGATATTCCCGTAGGTCCCGGCCGTGGCTCGGGTGCAGGCAGTTTATGTGCGTATTGCGTCGGTATTACCGAGATTGACCCGCTGAAATATAATTTGCTGTTCGAACGTTTTTTGAATCCCGAACGTGTCAGTATGCCCGACTTTGACGTGGATTTTTGTACCGAAAAGCGCGGACAGGTGATTGATTACGTGATTTCCAAATACGGTGCAGACAGGGTGGCGCAGATTATCACCTTCGGTACGTTGGCGGCAAAAGCGGCGGTCAGAGACGTGGCACGTGCAATGGCGGTACCGTACAGCGTTGCCGACCGTATTGCCAAACTCATCCCCCACGGCTTGAACGTTACTTTAGAAAGCGCTTTACAAGCGAGCGATAAATTCCGCACCGCTGTGGAGGAGGACGAACAGGTGGCGCGGGTGGTGGAAATGGCGAGGCGCGTGGAAGGTATGCCGCGCAACGCGTCCACCCACGCGGCAGGTGTTGTTATTGCTCCTCACCCTGTAAGTGAGTACGTTCCGCTGTGTGTTAACCGCGATGCGGTGGCGACCCAATATCCGATGAACAATTTGGAACAGCTTGGGGTCCTGAAAATGGACTTTTTGGGATTGCGTAACCTAACGGTTATCGCCGCCGCCGAAAAAATGATTCGTGAAAAAGACCCTGCGTTTTGCGTAGACAGCATACCGTTGGATGAACCGCGCGTATACGCGATGCTGACCGCGGGCAACAGCGACGGTGTGTTCCAAATGGAGTCGGCGGGGCTTAAACGGGTGCTGATGAACCTAAAACCTACCCGTTTTGAAGATTTGATAGCGGTCATTTCTTTGTACCGTCCCGGCCCGATGGATTCCATCCCGAAATATATCTATAACCGTCATCACACACAGGCGGTGCGGTATGCGCATCCGCTGTTAAAACCGATTTTAGAGGTTACCTTCGGTTGTGTGGTATACCAGGAGCAGGTTATGGAGATTTTCCGCTCACTTGCGGGCTACTCCTTTGGCCGCGCCGATGTTGTGCGCCGTGCTATGGCGAAAAAGAAGCACGACGTGATGGAAAAAGAGCGGGAAATCTTCATCAACGGTCTTACTGAAAACGGCGCTGTCGTGGTAGAAGGCTGTGTCCGCCGCGGTGTGCCTGTGAAGGTTGCCAATGACATTTTTGATGAAATGTCCGCCTTCGCTTCGTATGCGTTTAACAAGAGTCACGCCGCTGCGTATGCACTTGTTGCGTATCAAACAGCGTACTTAAAAGCACTGTATCCGCAGGAATATATGGCGGCGCTGATGAGCAGTGTGCTGGGTAGCGATAAGGTGGTCAGTTATATCCGCGAAAGCGAGCGGATGGGCATTACCGTGTTACCGCCGCATATCAACCACAGCGTTGCGGAATTTGCGCCCGAAGGGGAAAATATTCGCTTTGGATTGCTGGCAATGAAAAATATCGGTCGCGGTTTTGTGGGGGAGCTTATCCGTTTGCGTGAACGCGACGGCAAATTCGTTTCCTTCTATGATTTTTGCGAACGAATGGTGTCGGTGCGCGAATTTAACCGTCCTGCTTTGGACAGTATCATCCGATGCGGTGCTTTAGACGGTTTGGATGCCAACCGCCGACAAATGTTGCAGGTGGCCCCGGCACTCGTTTCGCAATTGGAAGAAAAAGAACACCGTCAGGTGGACGGACAGGTTGGATTCTTCGAAGGCGGAGCAGACGCTTCTCCCGTGACGTTGCCGAAATTGGATGAATTGCCGCTTGCCGAATTACTGAAAATGGAATATGAGGTGGCGGGTATGTATTTGTCGGGGCATCCGATGACCCCGTACGCCGCCTGGTATAAAACCAAACACGTGATGCGTACCGACCGTTTGCTTGCACGTGCGGAAGAGGACGCGGACGGGTTAGATGGCACTGTTGTGACGGTAGCGGGTCTGGTGAGCAATATTCGCGAGCAAAACACCAAAACAGGTGCAAAAATGGCGTACTGCCGTATAGAAGACCTGTACGGCGCGGTGGAAGCGGTGGTGTTCCCGAAAACGTTGTCGCAATACGGCGATTTGTTACAGGTGGGGAGCATTGTGCAGCTGCGCGGACGGGTGGATGTAGCCGAAGACGGTCCGCCGAAGCTGCTTGCCGAACAGGTGGCCGCCTTACCCGCAAAGCCGCCTGAAGAAGCGGCACCGTCACCCGCAAAGAAGGTGGCACCCGGGTTGTACCTGCGTCTATCAAACGAAGATACGCCGCAATATAGACAGGTGTTGCGGCTTTTGCGTGTATTTGAAGGCCAGGACGATGTGTTCGTGCATTTCACCGACACCGCCAAGACGGTAAAAATGGGTGAAAAGTACCGTGTAATGCGCAATTCTGTTTTGATTACCGAGTTGAGTCGACTGCTCGGCGATGGAAATGTCAAATCGGTATAATTGTACGAAACATAAAAAAATGTTGCAAAGATAGAAAAAAGTATTGCTATTTTAAAAAACTTTCAGTATAATATATTTCCAATATATAGGGAATAACTGAAGGCAGTTGTATATAGGAGGATGTTCCAATGAAAAAGATTGCTGTTTTGACCAGCGGCGGTGACGCACCGGGTATGAACGCCGCTATTCGTGCGGTTGTACGTGCGGCTCTGTACGAAGGTATGGAGGTCGTCGGTGTTGTGCGCGGCTATGCAGGTCTTATGAGTGGTGATTTTATCCCGATGACGTTGCGTAGCGTTTCGGATATTCTGCATCGCGGCGGCACCTTCCTTTACAGCGCACGCTGTCCCGAGTTTAAAGAAGAAGCGGGCGTTATGAAAGCGGTGGAAACCTGCCGTGCAAACGGTATTGAAGGTGTGGTTGTCATTGGCGGTGACGGCTCCTTCCGCGGCGCGCAGGATTTGTCTCGACACGGTATTCCGTGTATCGGCATCCCCGGTACCATTGACAACGATATTGCCTGCTGTGAGCAGACCATCGGCTATGATACCGCGCTGAATACCTGTATGGAACTGATTGATAAACTGCGCGACACGTCGCAATCTCACGATCGTTGCTCGGTTGTAGAGGTAATGGGCCGTCACGCGGGGTATATCGCGCTGAATGTAGGTATCGCTGTCGGTGCTACCAGCATTTTGGTGCCCGAATTTGAATACAATTTTGAACGTGATGTATTGGAGCGTATTCGTAAGACGTCTGCTACCGGCAAAAAACACTTTATTATCGTGGTTGCCGAGGGCGTAGAGCAGAAGGTCACTAAAATTGCACAGCTTATCGAAGAACAAACGGGTATTGAAACCCGCGCGACCATTCTCGGTCACGTGCAGAGAGGCGGTTCGCCGTCCTTGACCGACCGTGTGCTTGCCAGCCGTATGGGTTACGAGGCGGTAAAGCTGTTGGAAGAAGGCAAGAGCAATCGCGTTGTGGCTATTCAGAACGATACCCTTGTTGACTTTGACATTGAAGACGCTTTGCGTATGAAGAAATCTCTTGATATTTCTCTGTACGAAATGGCGCACGAAATTTCTATTTGATTGGAGAACAGCAACCTCGGCAAGCCCTTGGTTGCTGTTTTTTTGAAAGGACGGTGTTACGATGGATACCATAAAGAGCCTGTTTTTTAAGTTGTTGCGCAGTGGTTTGACGGGGGAGGCGGTAGCTGTCGCGGAGCCGTTCCCGTTTGAAGAACTTGTGCAGGAGGCCGCGCGCCATGGTGTGGAAAACCTTTTGTTCCACGGTATGCGCGCCGCCGGCTTTACGGTGAAAGACCCGCGTATGAAAGCGTTGCTTCATACGGTAGGCGAGAATATTTTTATCAATGAAAATCAGGTGGCATCCGCTCTCGCTGTATGTGAAGCGTTTGAGAAAAACGGTATCCACTATATGCCGCTCAAGGGCTTGCCCATCCGTGATTTGTACCCGTCTTCGGAAATGCGGACGATGGGGGATGTGGATATACTGATTAAAACCGAGCAGTATGAAAAAATCAGCAAAATCCTACCCGCACTTGGCTTTACGCCCGTTTTGGAAAGCGTGTATGAGCTGGTTTGGCAGAAGGAGGGTACGTTGTACCTGGAATTGCATAAATCCTTGTTCCCGACATACGACGTGGATTTCCATACGGAGTTCGGCGATGGCTGGGACAGAGCGATTGCGCAGGGCAACACCTGTTGTTACACGTTGTCATCCGAAGATACGTTTGTGTATTTGTTTACACATTTTGCCAAGCACTATTTAGACGGGGGCATCGGCGCGCGGCATCTTGCCGATTTGTGGGTGTATCTGCATGCCAACCCCGCGCTGGACACGGTGTATATTGATAAAATGCTCGAACGCTTACATCTGCGTGCTTTTTGCGATAACGTCAAGGAGACTTTGGCGGTTTGGATGGGTGAGAAGCAAGCGACACCGGTGACCGCGCAAATTTTGGACACGGTATGGACGGCAGGTGTATACGGCACACCCGAAGAACACCAAATTGCAGGTGTAGAGCGGAACACGGTAACCACCGCCGCGCAGATGAAACGCCGCCATTTTCTGGCGTATTTGTTCCCGCCGTTTGAGTTGATGTCTTATACGTATCCCATATTAAAAAAAGCGCCGATATTGTTGCCGCTGGTGTACGTGTGGCGCATTATCACAAAAGCTATTTTCCAGCCGCAACGGGTGTTGCGGCACAGCAAAAACGTCATTGCCGTAACCGACAAAGACGTGCAAGACCGTCAAGCGGCATTGCGGCTGGTGGGTTTGGAGCCTACAGCCGATCGAAAAGGATAAGAATGAGAAGAAAAGCAGTTTAACATACTGCTTTTCTTTTTTGTGCTTTTGAAAAAAGTCCGGATTTTTGTACCTGTATCTTGTTAATTGGTAAAATATGTGTTATAATACATATAATTGATTATAAAATGCGGAAAAGGGAGATGCCGTTTGTCAATTTGGGAGTTGATACTGCTGGCTGTCGGCTTGTCAATGGACGCTTTTGCGGTAGCGGTTTGTAAAGGGCTTGCGATGCAGAAGGTTACCCTCAAAAGTGTGGTAACGGTAGGCGGTTGGTTTGGCGGCTTTCAGGCGCTTATGCCGTGCATCGGCTACTTTTTAATGGCGATGTTTCAGAAATACATAACCGCATTTGACCATTGGATCGCTTTTATTTTGCTTGCCCTTATCGGCGCGAACATGATAAAAGAGGCGTTTGAAGACGGTGAGTGTGCAGATGCTTCTTTGTCGGTGCGGGTGATGCTTACCATGGCGGTTGCCACCTCTATTGACGCGCTGGCGGCGGGCGCGACACTCATTGTGTTGTCTTCGCTGTGGGAAGTGCTGTTTACGGTTGCGGCCATTGGTGTTATCACCTTTACACTGTCCGCCCTCGGTGTCAAAATCGGGAATGTATTCGGTTGCCGTTGGCGCGTTGGTGCGTCTGTGACAGGCGGCGTGATACTGATTTTACTCGGCGCCAAAATTTTGTTGGAGCATCTGGGAATTTTAGTTTTGTGAGGTAGCTATGGAACAGTATGTACCTTTTAAGAAAGCAACTCCGGTATGGGCGGCAGGTCTTTCTGATGAAAAGAACTGTACGCTTGGCTTGTATACGGCGGTGAACGGCGGCAAGAGTGCCATCTTGCGTATTGCCGTATCGGGCTTTTACCGTCTGTTTATAAACGGCGCGTTTACGTTCTACGGCCCCGCCCGCCACGGCGAAGGCTATTCCCGTGTGGACGAGATTCCGCTGACCTTGCCTGCGGGCACTGTGCATATTGCCATTGAAACCATAAACTATGCGGTAAACTCTTTTTGCTATATTTGCAGGGACGGCTTTATAACCGCCGAGCTGGAAATCGACGGTGCCGTTGCGGCGGCGACAGGTGATGACGGTTTTGCCTGCTTTGTGCTGAATGAACGTGTGCGCCGTATACAGAGATACAGTTATCAGCGTCCCGCCGCGGAAAGTTACCGTTTGACCCCGCAATTTGCGGATTGGCGATACGGCAAGCCGTGTGACAATGCGGTGCCGATTGCTTTTGAAGCGGCTGAGAGTAATATTTTGGCACCGCGCCGTATTCCGCTGAACACCTTCCCGTCAGCGCCGTTTACAAAGCGGGTGGCATACGGAAAATTTGCGCATATCATTCCCGAAACCTATCGAAAGGACAGGTCGCTTACCTATCCTAATCTCGGTCAGGAGAAATTGCGCGGCTTTAAAGAAAGTGAGCTGGAATGGCATTTAAGCGAGGAAGCAGAGGAATGTCAGACACAGTCCTTAACGACCGTGGATGCGGTATTTGAAGGTGTGACCGTATCGGAAGGGCAGTTTGAAATTTTGTCTATGCCCGGCGCAAAAACGGGTTTCCTAACGATGCACATTACCTGTGAAAAAGCGGGTACTTTGTATATCTTTTTTGATGAAACGCTGTCCCCGGAGGGAGACGTTGACCCACTTTGCCGTGAATGCTGCAATGTGATTCGCTTAGATATGCAAGCGGGAGAGTATTTCTTCCAAGCGGCAGAGCCGTTTGGTATGAAATATATGAAGCTGTTGGCGGCGAGCGGTACGTTTACCGTCACACAGCCCGCCATCCGCGAACTGATATGTCCGCAACCCGTTACCGCGAAGTATGAGGGCTCCGACCCGAAGCTCGCGGCGGTTTTCGAGGCGGGCAAGCAATCCTTCTTGCAGTGTAGCTCCGACTTGTTTATGGACTGCCCGACACGTGAACGTGCGGGTTGGTTGTGTGACAGCTTTTTTATCGCCCGTTCTGAGCAGGAGTTTACGGGTGAAAATGTTATTGAATATAACTTCCTTGAAAACTTTTTAAAGCCCGAAACCTTCCGTGACCACCCGAAGGGTATGCTCCCGATGTGTTACCCGAGTGACCACTATAACGGGATGTTTATTCCCAATTGGGCTATGTGGTTTGTTTTGGAATTGGAGGACAGAATGAAGCGCGTGGGGGACACCGCGTTTATTGCGCAGTTCCGTGACCGTGTGTATGCGCTTGTTGATTACTTCAAACAGTTTGAAAACGCTGACGGGCTTTTGGAGTATCTGCAATCCTGGGTGTTTGTAGAATGGTCTATGGCCAATGAGCTTGTACAGGATATTAACTATCCCTCTAATATGATGTATGCCCGTATGCTGGAGGCGGTGGCGGTGTTGTATGATGACCCCGCATTGCTGGATAAGGCGGCGGCTTTGAAGCAGTTAATTCGCGACCGTTCCTTTAACGGTGAATTTTTCACCGATAATGCGGTATACATTCACGGCAAAGCGGTATCGACGGGTGAAGTCACCGAAGTGTGTCAGTATTACGCGTTCTTTACGGGCGTTGCCACCCCCGCAACCTATCCTGCGTTGTGGGAAACCTTGGTACGGGACTTCGGGCCGCAACGTGCTGAAACGGGTGCATATCCCACCGTGCATCCTGCCAATGCTTTTATCGGTAACTATCTGCGCTTGATGCTGCTGGAGGATGACGGCAGATACGAGCAGATGCTGTCCGAAATCAAGGAATATTTCTACTATATGGCAGAACGAACCGGTACGTTGTGGGAACATATCAGCACAGAAGCGAGCTGTATTCACGGCTTTGCGTCATACGTTGTACACTTTATTCGCGTGGCTGAAGAGCATACGCGGGGATAAAAGAAGAAAATCGTAATTACATATTACTTAGGAGGTTTACCGATGAAGAAGTATGACTATTTGATTGTGGGCAGTGGCCTGTTTGGTGCCACCTTTGCACACGAAGCTATGAAGCATGGCAAAACGTGCCTTGTTGTAGAAAAACGTGACCATATCGGCGGCAATATCTATTGCGAAGAGGCGGACGGTGTGATGGTGCACCGTTACGGCGCACACATTTTCCACACCTCGGACCGCCGCGTGTGGGACTACGTTAACGCATTGACCCCGTGCAATCGGTATACCAATTCCCCGATTGCCAACTATAAGGGCGAAATTTATAATTTGCCTTTTAACATGAACACCTTCCATCAGATGTGGGGTGTGAACACGCCTGCAGAGGCGAAGGCGCAGATTGAAAAACAGCGCGCGGAAATCACCGGTGAACCGCAGAATCTCGAAGAACAGGCGATTAGCCTTGTGGGCAGAGACATTTACGAAAAACTCATTAAGGGCTACACCGAAAAACAGTGGGGCAAGGATTGCAAGGACCTTCCCAGCTTTATTATCAGACGTTTGCCCGTTCGTTTTATCTATGACAACAACTATTTTAACGATGCTTATCAGGGCGTGCCGATTGACGGTTATACCGCGCTGATTGAGCGGTTGCTGGAAGGGGCGGAAGTCCGTCTTTCCACCGACTTCCTGGAACACCGCGAAGAACTTTCTGCGCTGGCGGAAACGGTTGTGTATACGGGTACTATCGACGGCTATTTCAATTATTGCTACGGCAAGCTGGAATATCGCAGCCTGCGGTTTGAAACCGAAACGTATGACACCGACAACTATCAGGGCGTGGCGGTGGTTAACTACACCGACCGCGAAACCCCGTATACCCGTGTAATCGAGCACAGACATTTTGTGGAATGTCACAGTGATAAAACGGTGGTCACCCGTGAATATTCCGCGGTTTGGAAAGAAGGGGACGAGCCCTACTATCCCGTTAATAATGATAAAAACCAAGAACTGTATGCAAAATATGCGGCTCTGGCAGAAAAAGAAACAGGCGTTATTTTCGGCGGTCGTCTTGCTGAATATAAGTATTATGATATGGATAAGGTTATCGCGAGCGCACTCAAGGTGACCGATGCCGTGTTTGGAGGGAAATAAGTATGCCGAAAGTATCCGTGATTATGCCGGTGTACGGCGTAGAAAAGTATGTGGGGAAAGCCATTGAGTGCATCCAGAATCAAACCCTTTCGGATTTCGAGTTTTTGATTGTGGATGACGGCACCAAGGATAGAAGCGGTATCATTTGCGACGAATATGCGGCAAAGGACGCGCGTCTCACGGTCATCCACAAGGAAAACGGCGGCGCACCGTCCGCGCGTAACGAGGCGCTGAAAATCGCAACAGGTGATTACTACTACTTTATGGACTCGGACGACTGGGCGGAGCCCACCATGCTTGAGGATATGGTGAAATTGGCTGAGGAAACCAAAGCGCAGTTGGTGGTGACGGGATATTATATCGACACCTATTATTCTGACACCGAGTACTACACCCAAACCCAGCAGGTAGACAGCATTGTATACGAGAGCCAACAGGCATTCCGTGAAGATGCATACCGCTTGTTTGACCAAAACCTGCTGTATACCCCGTGGAATAAGCTGTACAGCGGTGATTATATCCGTGAAAACAACCTGTGCTTCTCCAACACCTTCTGGGACGACTTCCCCTTTAACCTGTCGGTGGTGAGAAACGTAGAGCGCGTAGCGGTCTCCTCCACACCGTATTACCACTTTATGCGCGCGAGAGCGGAAAGCGAAACCGCAAAATACCGTGCGGATATGTACGACAAGCGTGAAGAAGAACACGGTTGGATGGAAGACCTGTATAAGTATTGGGGCGTGGATAACGAGGGTACGCGCGAGTTTATCGCCCGTCGCTACATTGAACGCGTTATCGGTTGCGTAGAAAACGTGGCAAACCCCGCCTGCACCTTGTCTACCAAAGAAAAGGTCAAAGAAATCGGCAGAATGATTGCGGATGAGAAGGTACGTAAACTTTTGAAGGTGATGGTGCCGCGCTCTACCTATATGAAGGTAATGCTTATCCCTGTGCGGATGAACAGCGCGTGGTTGACCTACCTGGAGGGCGTGTTAATTTCCGCTGTCCGTCGCGGCAACGTTAAAACCTTTGCAAAACTGAAAGCACAAAGATAAAAACAAAAAAAAACGATGCAAGGCTTTGCCTTGCATCGTGTTTTTTTGTTATTTGTTGGTCGTACCGTCCCAAAGCGGTAAAGAGTTGATGTATTTTTTCTCTATAGCAGGTACGTGGTAGGTGTTGTAGCATATAAGCCCCTCGGCTACACCGTAAAGGGTAGTGGGATCTTCAACATAGAAAACGTAATAGGGGAGAATAGTCGCATCATCCATGGTTGCACGGTATATCAGTGCCTGTTTGTGTATAACGGTATCCTTATCAACGGGGTTTTCTTTCAGGTGGCTGTCCACATAATATCCTTCCAGCAAGAGTTCGTATGCCTCGCTTGAAGAAATCACGGGGTAATCACCGATTTTTTCCGCCGCAGCGAGAGCGTTTGTTATGGAAATACCGGACAGATTACCGTTTTCATCGCAACCGAAATGTGCAGTCTTACACGCATAATTGAGTATACGTTCTGCGGCGGTATCCGCCCCTTCGTATACACGATATACGTATGTGCGCTCGCCAGAGTAGGAAAATGTTGACGTAAGATAGGGGACCGGTTGTGCAAACCCAAGAAGGTCGGCATACCTTTCGGTGAGATATAAGAGGGCTTTTTCAGCATCCACGAAATCGGCATCGTTGCGGAAATTATAGCCGTCCGGTAACGGAATATGCCCCGTGTTATCCAGATCGCCCCATCTGCCGAAAAAAATGTTAACTGTACCGTATGGGTCCACAAAAATATCCGCTTGGTCGGTTGTGAATTTCAGTCCTCCGCCGTACCGCTCTTTCTCAACATTTTCAATGGTAAATCCGAGT
>JAZSED010000103.1:0-3409 GCA_045531495.1 Acutalibacteraceae bacterium | reverse complement strand
ACCGTAGGTTTTGTCTGGGGGATTTTTTGTGGCAAAAGAGGAAGTGCGCCCGGGTGAAAGCGAGCGTTACCCCAACAATCCCTCCGTCTTTTTGCCGTAAACGGCAAAAATCCACCTCCCTTTAGGCAAGGGAGGCAGAAAAACGCACACAAAAACCAAGAGAAGATACACGCTTTTGTGTATCTTCTCTATTTTTATCCCTTAGACCACCCACCGTAACGGAGAGGTTTTCATATTTTGCTTTGCTTTGGCATATAGTGTCCAAAGAGGAGTGAGAGTATGGGCGATTGGAATGATACTGTGTTGCCGCACCGCTTTACTATGGAAAATCGCGAGACGGCACACATAACAGGGGTTACCGACGTCAAGTGTTTTGACGAAGAGGTAGTGGAGTTGGTTACAACTGCGGGAGATTTGACTGTTGCGGGCACGGGTCTGCATATTGCAGTTTTACAGTTGGAAACAGGTGACCTGCACTTGACGGGTAAGGTGGATAGTATGCAATATAAAGAGCATCTGACCCGTCGCGGGAAAATAGGGAGATTGTTTCGCTGATGCCGGGGGTGACGGTGGGACGGCAGGTGTTTCAATTTATTGTCACCTGCGGCTTGGGATTTTTGTTGGGCTTGTATTATGAGTGCTTCAAGGCTATTCGTATGTGGTCTCCTCCCGGTGTTGTTGCGTGTGTGTTCCAAGATATCTTCTTTTGCCTTTCTTCGGCAGTCATCACTTTCTTTGCGTTTTTAGGACTTGCTGACGGTAATATGTATCCGTATTTGTTCGTGGGGGAAGCGGTTGGCTTTTTCGTTTTTTACGGTAGTCTCGGGAATGTTGTACACAAGATTCTTGTGTGCTTTTTGAAACTTTGTAATACGATTTTTAACAGTATACAAAAACGGGTTTGGGTGCCCGTTTACGGTTGGTTTATCAAAAAAATTTCCAGAAAGAAGAGTGCTTTGGTAAAAAAAAGTAAAAAAACGCGAAAAACACAAAAAAAGTCAATATTTTTTTCTAAAAACCCTTGAAATTTCTATATATAGTATAGTATATTGTTATGTGTAGTATTCTATTTTCTCTTGAAAGGAGGATTTGTTGTATGCCGACAAAGCGTAAAGAAAAGAAAAAGAATGTTCTTTTGCGTGTGGCTTGTGCTGCTGCCGCGGTGTATGTTCTGATAACGGTTTTTTCCCTGTGTATGCAATTACGCGATAAACGCGAAGTGCTTAATGCGTTAGAAGCGGAAATTCAGCGTCAGGAACTTCTCAACGAATCCTTGCAGGAGAAAGCGGATAACTCGGAAATTTATCTTGAAGAGGAAGCCCGCGATCAGGGGTATTCTTTGCCGGGCGAACAAATCTATCAGGTCGTTCCGGAGAACTGATTGGGAGGAAATTAAGCACGTATGCAGGTGGAAGTTGGAGCAATACTCGAAGGTAAAGTCACGGGAATTACTAAGTTTGGTGCGTTTGTGGATTTAGGAGAAGGCAAAACCGGTATGGTACATATTTCCGAAGTTGCATCAACCTATGTGAAAGAGGTTCGTGATTTTATCACAGAAGGACAAACGGTTAAGGTAAAGGTGCTGAGCATTGCGGAAGACGGAAAAATCAGTCTTTCGATAAAAAAGGCCGCGCCGCCCGCTCCGCGTGCACCGCGTCAACCGGCGGTATCTCCCGGCAGACCGGGTGAGTTTGAATGGAAGCCGCAGAGAAGCAGTGTTTCCAGCTTCGAGGATATGATGTCACAGTTTAAACAGACAAGTGATGAAAAAATGTCTGATTTAAAACGTTCGTTGGATAGTAAACACGGCGGTTTCCCCAAAAAAGGCAACCGTGGACAGCAGTAAAAAGTATAGAGATTTAAACAATCGGGGAACAAGGCTATTGTTCGGCAGTAGCAATGTTCCCTTTGTTTCTTGTAAGGGTGATTCTTTATGGAAATGCTTAGAATGTGCGCACCTTGTATGTTCGGTATTGAAGGTATTTTAGCAGATGAATTGAAACGAATGGGTGCCTTGGATGTTGCCGCGGAAAATGGCAGGGTGTTATTTTCCGGCGGCTTTGATATGCTTGCACGCGCGAATATCGGTTCGCGGTATGCGGAACGTATTCAGCTGTTTATCGGTAGCTTTACGGCGCGCAGCTTTGAAGAACTGTTCCAGGGTGTAAAAGCGTTACCGTGGGAACGATTTATCGGTAAGGATGATGCGTTTCCCGTGAAGGGCTGGTCGCTGAATTCTGCGTTGTACAGCATTCCCGATTGTCAGTCTATCATAAAAAAAGCAGTGGTTGACCGCCTGGGACAGGTATACGGTGTCAGTTGGCTGCAGGAAAGCGGCAGTGTGCATCAAATACAGTTTACCATTATGAAGGACGAGGTCACCATGCTGATGGATACCAGCGGCGCGGGATTGCACAAGCGCGGTTACCGTCAGAATGCGGGCGGTGCGCCGATTAAGGAAACGCTGGCAGCTGCGATGGTGGATTTGATGCGTGTACGTCGCGCGGATCAGGTGCTTGACCCGTGCTGTGGCTCGGGCACATTGCTGATCGAATCAGCACTCGCTGCAAAAGGTATTGCGCCGGGTATTCGCCGTCGTTTTTCAGCGATGCAATGGGAACAAATTCCTGCGGATGTTTGGACGAATGAACGTGAAAGAGCACGTAGTTATGAAAAACGGGATACAGACTTTGTGGCTATCGGCAGTGACATCGACCCCGCCGCGGTAAAACTCACCTTGGAAAATGCTGCAAAAGCGGGGGTGGGTGACTGTGTTACCGCAAGCGTTGCCCCCATTAAAGAGTTTAAGCCACAGGGCGATACGGGTGTTGTGTTATGTAATCCACCGTACGGTGAACGTTTGTTGGATGTTGAAGCCGCAGAAGAAATATACAAACAGATGGGCCGCGTCTTTGTTCCGCGTGTGGGTTGGAGCTATGCGGTTATCAGTCCGCACGATGACTTTGAAACCTTGTTTGGCAGAAAAGCGGATAAGCGGCGCAAATTGTATAACGGCATGCTTAAATGCCAATTGTATATGTACTTTCGCTGATTTGTAAATAATATGTAAAAATAGAAAAATTTTCTTGTTTTACTATTGATTTTTTCAAAAAAATGGTTACAATAGTGTTTAGCACTCGGTTACGATGAGTGCTAAAACGTGTAAGACATACTTTTAAGGAGGAATATATATGTCTATTAAACCGTTAGCCGACCGCGTGGTTATTAAGATGGTAGAAGCTGAAGAGACCACAAAAAGCGGTATCATTTTGACGGGCGCTGCAAAGGAAAAGCCGCAGGTGGCGGAGGTTGTAGCTGTGGGGCCCGGCGGTAATGTCGAAGGTAAAGATGTTGTTATGTATGTGAAGGTAGGCGATAAGGTGCTTACCAGCAAGTATTCGGGCACCGA
>JAZSED010000123.1:0-1527 GCA_045531495.1 Acutalibacteraceae bacterium | reverse complement strand
CCGATGGTAGATATCGGCCGTGATGCCCGTTGGGGCAGAAACTTAGAAGGGTACGGCGAGGATACCTTGCTTTCCTGCCGTATGGCAAAAGCCGCAGTAGAGGGCTATCAGGGTGAAAATGATGACGATGTGGATAGCTTTTCCGCTTGTGTAAAGCATTTTGCCGCATACGGTTACAGTGAAGCCGGTCGAGATTATAACAATGTCGAACTGTCCGACCGTGCTTTAAAAGAAACATTCCTGCCGCCCTATAAAGCGGCGGTGGATGCAGGTTGCCATATGGTGATGAGTTCTTTTAATACCATTGGCGGCGTGCCTGTGACTATTGACCCGAAATATATGCGCGACCTGCTCCGTGGAGAATGGGGCTTTGACGGCGTGACCATCACCGACTGGGGTGCTGTGCGCCAGTGTGCACTGCACGGTGCGGTACACGATGAAGCCGAGATGGCGTTGATGAGTTTGGAATCCACCATTGATATTTCTATGATGGATCCGCTTTACAATCGCCTGATTCCGAAATTGTTGGAAGACGGACGACTCGATCCCAATTTGTATAAAGACGCTGTGATGCGTTGCTTGGAACTGAAAAACAAAAAAGGTCTTTTGGAAGACCCGTACCATTTCTTAAAAGGCAACCGTACCATAGATTTGGACGAACAGTATCAGTTGGCGGTGGAAATGGTGGAACAGTGTTGTGTTTTACTTGAAAATAAAGATGAAATCTTACCGTTAAAACCGCAAAAAACGGTAGCACTCATCGGTCCGTACGCTGTAAAAGACCGTGCGCGTTCGATGTGGAATCGCCGTTCCCGTTGCCGTGATGACCAACGCAAAATGCCGGATGTTGCCTTGCGTGAAGTGTACGACGGCGACGTGTTGTGCGAAATGGGTTGCGGTTGTTTGGAAGCAGACCACTTTATGATGCAGGTGCCGGGCGAAATCTTCACTTCTCCCGAAGACTCTAAAGCCGCAGAACAAGCTGCGATTGAAGCTGCCAAGAAAGCGGATGTGGTTGTAATGATGGTGGGTGAACATTGGTTGCAGTCGGGCGAATCTGCCTCTCGTACCGAAATTACCGTTCCCGATATCCAAATGGACTTGTTCCGCAAGGTGCAAGCGGTGAACGAAAATATCGTCACGGTCGTATTTGCAGGCAGACCGCTGGATTTGCGCGAAGTGAAAAAACTTTCTAAAGCGATTTTGTATGCGTGGATGCCGGGTGATGCCAGCAGCGAAGGTATCGCGCATCTGTTGACGGGTAAAGCGGTGCCGAGTGCGAAACTCTCGATGTCTATACCGTATAACGTGGCGCAATGCCCTATTCATTATGATCTGTACCCGACGGGTCACCCCTCTAACGGTTGTGACCACCGTTTCTCCTCTCGTTACGTGGATGCGCCTAACGGCCCGTTGTATCCGTTTGGCTACGGTTTGTCGTATACGAAGTTTACATACAGCGATATCACCGCGTCCGCGGATACGATGACCGCTGATAAGCCGCTTAAGCTCTCGGTCACCGTCACC
>JAZSED010000136.1:0-4789 GCA_045531495.1 Acutalibacteraceae bacterium | reverse complement strand
GAGATTGTAACCGAATTGAAAGAAAAATACCCACACATACGGCGTGTCTACGTGCGGGCAGAATTTCCTGTGATAGACGATGCGTATAAAAACTATCTTTTGGAACGGTACGAAGATACGTATTTCCCCGAAAACATTGTCAATGCAGGCAAATCCGTGTATATCGTCCGTAACTGTGAAATGATAGACAACAGCCGTTTTTGTGTCATATATTATGACGAAAAACACGTTCCCGATACCCGTACAAGCGGGACAAAAATTGCTCTTGATTATGCTGTTAAACACGGGAAATATATCATAAAAGTACCGTCCCAAAAGTAAAAACCGCCCATACGGCAAAGGGGTGGCTGCCCTGCAAGGGCTGGCAAAACCGTAGGTTTTGTCTGGGGGATTTTTTGTGGCAAAAGAGGAAGTGCGCCCGGGTGAAAGCGAGCGTTACCCCAACAATCCCTCCGTCTTTTTGCCGTAAACGGCAAAAATCCACCTCCTTGGCAGGACAGCCACCCCTCTGGGCTTCGCCCATCTCCCCTGTCAGGGGAGTACCTTTAGGCAAGGGAGGCAGAAAAACGCACACAAAAACCAAGAGAAGATACACGCTTTTGTGTATCTTCTCTCTTTTTACCCCTATGACCACCCGCCATATGCGGGGGATTGTTGCTATACTTAATAATTTTCCGCGTGTACTTCAAAATAGCTTTGCGGATGCGCGCAGGTGGGGCAAAGCTCGGGCGCTTTGGTGCCCACAACAAGGTGACCGCAGTTGCGGCATTCCCACACCTTAACCTCGCTCTTTTCAAACACAGCGGCGGTTTCCACGTTTTTGAGAAGTGCGCGATAGCGTTCCTCGTGGTGTTTTTCAATAGCGGCAACCAGACGGAATTTTTTTGCCAGCTCGGTAAAGCCTTCTTCTTCCGCATCCTTGGCGAAGCCTTCGTACATATCGGTCCATTCGTAGTTTTCGCCTTCTGCGGCAGCAGCAAGGTTTTGAGCGGTATCACCGATGCCGTTTAACTCCTTAAACCACATTTTTGCGTGTTCCTTTTCGTTGTCGGCGGTTTTTAAGAAAAGTGCCGCAATCTGTTCAAAGCCTTCCTTTTTCGCCTTGGATGCGAAATAGGTGTATTTGTTTCTTGCCTGCGACTCGCCCGCAAACGCGGCTTCGAGGTTTTTCTCGGTTTTTGTACCTGCATATTTGTTCATATCGGTATACCTCCTTTGATTTTCTGTATATATCATACCGATTTTTCCAAAACTTGTCAATAACGGCTGTTGACAAAACAATTTTCTACCTATATAATATATGATTGACAATTTGTGTGATGAAAGGAACGATTACTATGATTAAAGAAGTCGTTATGAGTCAGGAAGGCCTCAAAAAGCTTGAGGAGGAACTTGAATACTTAAAAACCGTGCGCCGCAAGGAAGTGGCGGAAAAAATCAAAACCGCGCTGGGCTACGGTGACCTTTCCGAAAACAGCGAATATGATGAAGCGAAAAACGAACAGGCTATCGTGGAAGGCCGCATCGCGGAAATTGAGATGCAGTTAAAACACGTGCGTATTCTGGACGAAAGCGCTATCAACACCGAAACCGTACACATCGGCTCTAAAGTGAAGGTAAAGAACCACAGAGGCGAAGAATGTGAATACAAAATCGTAGGCAGCACCGAAGCGGACCCCCGCAACGGCGCGATTTCCGATGAATCCCCCGTGGGCAAAGGCCTTTTGGGTCACGCCGTGGGCGATAAGGTGCAGATTCTCCTGCCCACCGGTGCGGAAGTGGTTTACGAAGTGCTTGGCATTTCCAAATAAGAGAGGATGTCATCAATGAGCGAACAGGAAAAAGTAACAACCGAGGAAATGACCGAGGAACAGTTGTCTGAACTTCTGCAAATCCGCCGCGATAAGCTTGCCGCGTTGCAGGAAGCGGGTCATGACCCCTTTGAAATCACCAAATATGACGTGGATACCCATCATATTGATATCCGCGATAACTTTGAAGCACTGGAAGGCAAAACCGTGCGTATTGCGGGCAGAATGATGTCCCGCCGTATTATGGGTAAAGCCAGCTTTTTAGACCTGCGCGACAAAACCGACCGTATGCAGGTGTATGTGCGCCGCGACGACGTCGGTGAAGAGGATTACGCAGGCTTTAAAAAATGGGATATCGGTGATATTATGGGTGTGGA
Source organism: Acutalibacteraceae bacterium (assembly GCA_045531495.1). Lineage (GTDB taxonomy): Bacteria > Bacillota > Clostridia > Oscillospirales > Acutalibacteraceae > URNF01. The sequence goes on along the minus strand of JAZSED010000136.1, from coordinate 2,601 downwards.
AGGTGTTGTATTCCGTACCCAAAAGGGCGAAATTTCGGTGCACGCCGAAAAAATCACCCTGCTTGCCAAATCGCTGTTGCCCCTGCCCGAAAAGTTCCACGGTCTGACCGACAGAGAGCTCCGTTACCGCCAGCGTTACGTTGACCTCATTATGAATCCCGATTCCCGTCGCAACTTCGAAATTCGCAGTAAGTTTGTGAAATATCTGCGTAATTTCCTGGATAACCGCGGCTACATGGAAGTGGAAACCCCTGTTCTCAACACGATAGCAGGCGGCGCGGCGGCGCGTCCCTTCATTACCCACCACAATACGCTGGACATTGATATGTATATGCGTATTGCGACCGAACTGCACTTGAAACGTCTTATCGTCGGCGGTTTGGAGCGCGTGTATGAGGTGGGCCGCATCTTCCGTAATGAAGGTATGGATACCAAACATAACCCCGAATTTACCACCGTGGAATTGTATGAAGCGTTTGCGGATTTCAACGATATGATGGACCTGTTCCAGGACCTCTTGAGCGGTGCCGCAAAAGAGATTCTCGGCGGCTATAAAACCGTATGGCAGGGCGAGGAAATTGACCTGTCTCCCGAAAACTTCCGCCGTCTGACTATGGCGGACGCGGTAAAAGAGTATGTCGGCATCGACTTTATGGCGATTACCGATGATGCACAAGCTGTTGCCGCCGCGAAAGCCGCGGGCGTGGATATGGAAGGCGTGGAAGAAACGTGGGGCCATGCGCTGTATGAGTGCTTTGACCAGAAGGTGGAAGAAAAACTCATTCAGCCGACCTTTATCACCATGCATCCCGTGGACGTGTCCCCCCTGGCGAAGCGTTCCCCGAAGGAACCGCGCTTAACCGAGCGTTTTGAACTGTTTATCTGCCGCAGCGAGATGGGTAATGCGTTCTCGGAACTGAATGACCCCATCGACCAGAAACAGAGATTTTTAAAACAGGTGGAAATGCGCGAAAAGGGCGACGAAGAAGCGAATATGATGGACGACGATTTCATCACCGCGCTGGAGTACGGTATGCCCCCCACAGGCGGCCTTGGCATCGGTATCGACCGTTGCGTGATGCTCTTGACGGGTGCTGATTCCATCCGCGACGTTATCCTGTTCCCCACTATGAAACCGATTGACTAAAAGAGTACCACCCCGTACCATTTGGTGCGGGGTGGTTTTGTGTTGTAGGGGACGGTCTTAAGTGCCGTTCCGCAACGGAACAAAACGGACGATCGGGGACGCCCGTCCCTACGCACACGCAACAAATGACAACAAAAACGGCGGTGCGGATAAATCCGCACCCTACAAAAATGTGTGTACAAATTCAAAAATGTAGGGAACGGATGTATCCGTTCCGAAAAGGATACGCAAGCGGCAGGACCAAGGCCCTGCCCTACATGGATGGTGTGGGTGATGCCGGCAGCAGTATGGCTTCGTAAACGGACGACCAATGGTCGCCCCTACGGACATAAACAAACCGTATCGTAGGAGTTGGCGTTTACGACAACCCGTGCACAATAAAATTGTATCAGATGCGACCGAGCGAAAGCGAGAGTCGACGGAGTAGCGCTTTGCGCTACTCCACTTGTAATTATGATAACGTTATGATACAATTAAAAAGGTATAGTGAAGGAGGTTACAGTATGCAGGACCGAGACTTATTGAAAAAATACTGTAAAGAGGGCCGTTGGGATGAGGCAGATACGTGGTTATGCAAAGAGCTTACGTTCGTGCACAGCAGGGTGCTGCGTCGCAGAATTTGTATGTTTAGTTTTAGCATACTGCTCACGCTTGTGCTGTCGGGTATTACATGGGGTGGGATTTTCCCTACCTGCAAGGACGTGGAGATTACAAAGTTTCCGTTTGCAAAGGCGGCAGACGCTTTTTTGGTTTGGTTGCGTCCGCTGATCCCCATTGAAGGCGGCGGCGGTAATGCAGTAGCGATACTTGGCTTGCTCTTACTGCCCTTTGTGGTTTGGGGATTGCTGTCGCTGTTTACCTGCTTTTTGAAATCCCGGAAGTACGCCAAGAAAAAGCGAGCTGTCAATGACTCCGACACAGTAAAGAGAAAAATCGGGTTGTTGGATAAGATGTACGATAAGCACAATCACGGGAATGTGGAAATTTTTCTCAGTTTTCTGTGCATTAGTGCTGTTGGCGGGTGGATTATGGCGATTTGTGCCGCACCGGCTCCCGAAAAAACAGGTAGATATATATTTGTTGGATTGGTATGCGCCGCACTTTATGTGGCGGGTTTTTTCGGCGGCGGATGGGTAGTGTCCAGGATTTACGAAATGAGAGAAATGGACATCTTCAATCCCTATAACTATTATGATTATATTCTTATGGCAAAAGGTGAATACGTGTATTACGGCAACGACGATGACACGCCTTCGAGCACCGGCTTCGTTCTGGATGATGAGACCATTCAAACCATTCTCGATGATGTGATGGATGACCTTTCCGGCGGTGGATTCGGTAATTATTAAGAGATGCAAAACGGACTATGGAATTTCCATAGTCCGTTTTTTCTTTTATTGTGCTTCTATCCATTGTAGTTTAGTCAGCTGCTCAATAACCCCTTCGGGAATATC
>JAZSED010000078.1:0-1986 GCA_045531495.1 Acutalibacteraceae bacterium | reverse complement strand
ATCGACAACCGCCGTCTGTCCTGCTTTCAGGGTAAAGGCTTCATCACCATAGGTCGCCACCACGTTGATCTTACCGTACTGTGTGCCTTCTACGGCATCCGTAACGCCGTCATATACTGTAATCGTCTGCGGCTTGCGTTCAAGATCCTTTCGCACGTAGATCTGACCGCCGATACGCGCGGCGAGAGTGGTGTTGAAAGTCACTTCTTTCGCCTTGTTCCAATCGCTTGTGTCAAATCCGTTTAAGCGGTAGGCGGTGTCCTGCGTCGCATCATAGTATTCGCCGTAGAAAATGTCGCCTGCCATCACGGGACCGACGACAGCGGTATCCCACGTGTCATCGGTGCCGATAACGGCGGTGGTACCATCGGTATAGGTAAGCACCATTTTAGCGAGCAGTTTGTTGGGGGTCTTCGGTTCATCCGAATAATAAAGCGAAATACCCGTCCACCCATTATTTACGTTAACCGACAGCGTGTTGTCCCCGTCGTTCAACAGTGCGGTCACGTCGTAGGTATAATAGCAGGTACGTTCGTTCTGATCGGTCCAACCCGGTGCCAGTTCATCATACACCGTTTCACCCGCGGCGCTTTTATTGCCCACCCGTTCACCGTTGAGATACGGTGTGAATACGCCGTAAGAGGTGATATACAACCGTGCAGACGCCACCGCTTTTCCCGCGGTGAACTGTTTGCGGAAGGTGGAAGAACCCGTATGTACAAAGGTGATACCGTTATCTTTGTCCGCATAATCCAAATAGCATTTGCCGTTTTTCAGCGTACCGCGGTACATCGGATTTACCGTCTCGAAATCCACGTCGAACAGCACTTCGCCGTTATACAGATCGGTCGATTTATAACTATCCAGTATAAATGCCTCATCGGTTGCAAGACGCACGCCGCATTTACCGGCGAAAAGTGTGATCGCTGATTTTTCCGTGTCAAAAACATCGATAAGTTTGCCGTCCACGTAGGTGAGAATGGCGTTATCCATCACCTCTATCTTGACCGCAACGCCCGCTTTTAAGGCTTCGGGTGTGACGAATGCCGTAATATCTACGGTGCCTAACGCGGTATGGGCACCGTTAAACCATTGGTTGCGGCGCAGTTCTACCGTATCCTCGGTTAAGCCAAACTGCCACATAAGGAAGTTGGCGGTATTCTGTGCGTTAAAGCACAAAGACGCCGCGTTCGAGGTGCAGGCAAGATCTGCCTCTACGGTATAATGCACGTTTCTCGTAATGGGTACGATCTTCTTTTCAACTGCGGAGGTGAGTCCCGAGACCTGCGTCACCTCACCATACCAGTTATCGTTCACATCGGAATCGGACACCGCGTGCAGCGTGCCGTCAGGCTCGTTTGCATAATCCAGTTTTGCAAGCACCGTACCGTTTGCATTTTGCAGATAATCGGTGACGGTCAGATTATCGATAATAACGCCCTCATCGGTTGCCTGACGGAAACCGACAAATCCAAGCGACGGCGTATAGCCCATAGAGGAACAAGTGTAGGTCGCCGCCATCGTATCATCTACGTAGGTTATCACCTGCGCATCGTCAATATGCACTTTCAATCGGAAGCCGTCCTGCATTTGTGCATACAGTGCGGCGGGCAGTTTCACAGTATCGCCGACCACCGTCCATTTGTTATTCACAAAGCAAACGGGGGTCAGTTGATAATAGGTTGCCTTATCTTCAAATTTCCACATAAAGCAATCACCGTTCACGCGGTTGCCTGCACCAAACAGCAAACCGATGGCGGTTTTGACGTTCAGCACGTCCATTTCCACGGTGTAGTCTACCGTACGCGCGGCGGTGTTGACCGAGATCAGACCCGTTACCTGTGCGATCTCGCCGTACCAGTTGTTATTGACAGCCGCATCCGACACCGCGTGTAAAGTTCCGTCCGCTTGGTCGGCATAATCAAGCATCGCCAATACCGTACCATTTGCGTTGTACAGATAATCGGTGACGGTCAGATTATCGAT
>JAZSED010000051.1:0-2789 GCA_045531495.1 Acutalibacteraceae bacterium | reverse complement strand
GAGGTTACGGGGATCGATCATCGCAACAGCCTGTTTCTTGTCGATCATGCCTTCGTCTACGAGGTCACAAGCGATTTTGAGAGCCGCTTTTGCGGTACGCTTGCCGTTACGGGTCTGCAGCATATAGAGTTTGCCGTCTTCCACGGTGAATTCCATATCCTGCATATCGCGGTAGTGGTCTTCGAGGATAGCGCAAACTTTCTTGAATTCTTCGAAAGCAGCGGGGAATTTTTCAGCCATTTCAGCAATCGGCATGGGAGTGCGCACGCCGGCAACAACGTCTTCGCCCTGTGCGTTGGTGAGGAACTCACCCATCAGGCCGGGTTCGCCGGTAGCGGGGTCACGGGTAAATGCAACACCGGTACCGCAGTTGTCGCCCATGTTACCGAACGCCATCATCTGTACGTTAACAGCGGTACCCCAGGAGTAGGGAATATCGTTGTCGCGGCGGTAAACGTTAGCACGCGGGTTGTCCCAGGAACGGAACACGGCTTCCACAGCGCCCATCAACTGTTCTTTGGGATCGGTGGGGAAGTCTTTGCCGATTTTTGCTTTGTATTCGGCTTTGAACTGAGAAGCCAGCTCTTTGAGGTCTTCGGCGGTCAGGTCTACGTCCTGCGTAACACCTTTTTCTTCTTTCATCTTGTCGATGAGTTCTTCAAAGTACTTTTTGCCGACTTCCATAACAACGTCGGAGTACATCTGGATAAAACGACGGTAGCAGTCGTAAGCCCAACGAGCGTTGCCGGATTTGGCAGCCATGGTTTCTACTACGTCTTCGTTAAGACCGAGGTTCAGGATGGTATCCATCATACCGGGCATAGATGCGCGAGCACCCGAACGAACGGAAACGAGAAGCGGATTCTCTTTGTCGCCGAACTTTTTGCCGGTGATGCCTTCCATTTTGTCGATGTATTCCATGATCTGAGCCTGGATATCATCGTTGATTTTGCGGCCGTCCTCATAGTACTGCGTACAAGCTTCGGTGGTTACGGTGAAGCCCTGGGGAACAGGAAGACCGATTTTGGTCATTTCTGCCAGGTTAGCACCCTTACCGCCAAGCAGTTCGCGCATGGACGCGTCGCCTTCGCTGAAGAGATAAACAAACTTGTGACTCATAAGTCAACCTCCTAAAAAATATTTTACAACGTCATGTTACCGTGCGTTCCAAAAGGGCGCACGATACCGCCTAATATTATAGCAGAGAAATTTGTATATTTCTAGTGTTTTTAGAAAAAAACTCCATATTTTTATAACTATTGTATATTTGCACAAGTTTTTTACGCATTTTGGGGGTTGCATGGTAAAAAAGTCGTCAGTTTTCTCTTGCAAAGCCGCTGTTTTTCTGTATAATGATAATGAGACAAAATTTGCTTTTCGGAGATGCTTATGTTTTTCAGGAAATCTAAACCGTCGGGGCCTATTGACTGCCTTATAGTCGGACTCGGCAACCCCGGCACAAAATATGAAAACACCCGCCACAATGCGGGTTTTATGGCGTTGGATGCCTTGGCGAAGGATTTAGGCGTTAAGGTGGACCGTGTACGTTTTCGTGCGTACTGCGGCGAAGGTAAAATCGGTGACAAACGCGTGCTGCTGATGAAACCGCAAACCTTTATGAATAACAGCGGCGAAGCGGTCAGAGAAGCGATGCAGTTTTACAAACTGACCCCCGATAGGGTGTTGCTGTTTTTCGATGATATTTCTTTGCCTGTCGGCGGCCTGCGCGTGCGCCGCAACGGCAGTGCGGGCGGTCAAAACGGTGTGAAAAGCATCATCTCTCTTTGCGGCAGTGATGCCTTCCCGCGTGTAAAGCTCGGCATCGGCGCCAAACCGCATCCCGATTATAATTTGGCGGATTGGGTGTTGTCCCGTTTTACCAAAGATGAGATGAAATTGATGAAAGAAACCGCTGAAAAAGCGGTGGGTGCCGCGAAGCTGATTATCGAAGGCAACATTGAAGAAGCGATGAACCGTTATTCCCACTAAAAAGGAGTAGAATATGCGACTGTTTGAAGCCGGCTTGTTAAAAATGCCGGTATTTTCGGCGTTACAAAAGGATATTCGCGCCAACCGTTTGCCTGTCGCAGTAACGGGGCTCGGGCATATTCACAAAGCGCTGTGGATACACGCTTTGCGCGGTATGATTGACCGTCGTGCGGTGGTATTGGTGGCAGATGAAGCAGAAGCGACCCGCTTGCAAGAGGACCTGACAGCCCTCGGTGAGCGGGTATTGCTGTTGCCCGCGCGTGACCTTTCTCTGCGCCGTGTGGAATCCACCTCCCGTGAATATGAACAAATGCGTCTTGCCGCACTGACCACCATGGCAGAGGGCGGGTATGATTGTGTGATAGCAGGTGTAGATGCCGCTATACAATACACCTTGCCGCCCGAAACTTTGCTGGAACGTACCCTTGACATTACCGCGGGCGCGCCCTTGCCTGTAAAAGATATTGCCGCCGCGTTATCCGCTGCGGGGTATGAACGTACAGAGCAGATTGAAGGCGCGGGACAGTTTGCCATTCGCGGCGGTATCGTGGATGTATATCCCGCTGCCGCCCCGCACCCTGTGCGTATCGAGCTGTGGGGAGATACGGTGGATACTGTTGCGTATTTTGACCGTTTTACCCAACGCCGCACCGAGCAGCTGGACGGTATTTCGGTGCCGCCCGCGGCGGAGATTATGTATGATGACCCCTTGGAACTTGCAGAGCAACTTGAAAAGCTTGCCGCGTCCTTAAAGGGCAAGGCGGCACCGTTGCAAAAAGAGCATTTACAAAAAGATATAG
>JAZSED010000114.1:0-4625 GCA_045531495.1 Acutalibacteraceae bacterium | reverse complement strand
AAGGTTATCGCATCCAACAACGCTACCGTCAACGGCAACAAAGCAAAATTGGGCGGCGTATCCTTTATGTGGATGTTGGCGGAATAATTAAGAATACAGACAAAAAAAGAGATGGCAAACGCCATCTCTTTTTTGTTAGATTTTAATCAGAAATAAAGCCAACATACCGATAAAAGCAAACCCGACCGACAAAACTTCTTTTTTTGTCGGTTTGTTTTTTTGCAAATAGCAAATCAAGGTGGATACGATCATCACACCGCCCGTAATCATCGGATACTGTACCGATGCTTCCACGTGTACCAATGCAATGACCAACAAGAAGTTTGCCACACGGTTCATAATGCCATTGACCGAGCCCACCAACAGTGCTTTGCCTGTAAAACGCAGTGCGATGGATTTTTTGCGATAGCACAGCCAACCGATAGCCGCCAACATTGCCGTAAAAACAGCGCACCAAATCGATAACCACTCGGCATTGGTTTTGTCATACGGGGCGGCAGTGAAGATTTTGGATAACACACCCACCATACCGTTCAGCACAAACACACCGATATAGTATATCGCACCGCTTTTCTTATCAGCATTGCGAGATACCGTCAACGACAGGGCAATACCGATACAAACCACGCAAACGATTTTTGCAACGGTCATCGGTTCATCGTAAAACAAGATACCTTGAAAAAACGGCAACACCATACCACCAAGCATTGAAAACAGCGAATACAACGACAAATTCACCGTATCGAGCGCTTTAAAACTGCACAAAGTAAAACCTACACTGCACAACGCTTTCAGCAAAGCAATCCACAAGGTAAAACGGGTTACCTGAAAATCAAAACCGCTGATGGCAAACAATACAATGAGCCCTGCCACCGAACCGATAAACAAACTTTCCATACTGTTGGCAAAATCACTGCCACGCAGTTTGCGGTATACATCATTCAGCGCAAAGTTGCCACCGAACGTAACCACCGCAATCAAAATCAGCATATAATACATTTTTTACTTCCTTGTTTGACCATGCTTTAGTATGTCTTTCGAGTTTTTAGCGCCTTGTTTAAAGGCCAAGCTTCTGTAGTTGCCCTCGCCCGTCTCGCATTCTCTGTCCCACAATTCTTTCATATGAGCATACACACCGTCATCAACATCGGGTGTACCTTTTGAGAATGTCGGGAGCAACATATCCCCTGCCACTTTTTTGTCGGTACAAGCGGTATCATTTCTCCATTGGTCACGCACCGCTTTGTCACGCAAATTGGGGATTTCTACGGGAATGTTACCTGCCAAAATAGAGCGGTATGCAAACATACCCGGCAGGAACATATCCAACGCCTCATACACATCGATAATATCCGCATCTTTATCGCCACGGATTTTTTCAACGAAGAAATACATGGAATAAAAGTCCGAACCGCTATGACCAAAACCTTCCACTTCGACACCTACGTCGTGTTTGGGTTCATAACTTATCGGCTCTCTGTTGGCATATTCGCCTGCAAATTCATCGACATCCACATAAATTTTGCGGACGTGACCGCTATTCTCAATGCCTTCTCGACCGCATTCCATTCTGCCTTTGGAGCCGTAAGCGGCAAACCAAACGGAGTTTTTATACAATGCGCCGTGGATACTCTTAATCATAGCACCGTTTTCCAGCGTTACCATTTCAATACCATACTGTCCGCCCAGGTTGCCGATACGCAGGTTTCTTTCGTTTTTGGTACCTTCAAAACCTGTTACCGAAACGGGACGAAGGCCGGTCATATGAATAATCGGGCCTAAGGAATGGGTGCAATAGAAGGTAGAATATTTCGTATTGCGCCAATGGTCTTTCTCACCGTAGGTTAAGCTATGCCAAATCGCTTCACAGTTGTGAATATATTCGCATTCGCCATATTCAAATTCACCGAGTTTCCCTTGACGATATAATTTGGTCATTTCGTACGGCGCAGGCATATAGCAGTAGTTTTCACCGTAAGCGTAAACCAAACCGGTTTCTTCCACCGTTTCAATCAGTTCCACCGCTTCTTTCATGGTCTGACAGGGCAACACTTCGGAAAACACGTGCAAACCACGTTTCATTGCTTTAATCGCAAAAGGTGCGTGTTCATCTGCATAGTTTGCGAGCACCACCGCATCCATATCGTGCTGAATAAACTCGTCAAAATTATCGTAAAAAGTGATGTTTAATCCTTCTGCATTTTGGCGTTGCGACTCCAACACTTCGGGAAGTTTATCACAAATCGCAACAACCTCGGCATTGCCTGCACGTTTGCAGTAGTTGATCATACTCGAACCACGATAACCGCCCAAAACGCCAACTCGTACTTTTTTCATAACCATTACACTCCTTCCTAGTGTCGCCTTCATTCTAACAGTTCAAATGCGCCTTTTCAATGGATATATTCTACATATTAGTGCAAAATAGTTTGATTTTCATTGACAAAAACATCAAATATATTTATACTGTTTTGGCAAAGGAGTGAAAAATATGTACCAAAACATTTGTCATTTCGTGCCCTTTCACAGCGATCTGCACTCCATTCACACCATAAATTTTGTTTTAGAAACCACACCGCAAACGTATAGTCAATTAAAGATAGAATCGGTTTACAAGATGCACTACGTTTGCAGCGGGCAGGGATATATCCATACCACAGGCAAAATAACGCCGTTGAAAGAAGGAGACATCTTTTTCACCTTTCCCGCATCCCCCTTCGCCATAGAATCTGTTGACAACTTTACCTATATGTACATCAGTTTTGTTGGTTTACGCGGGAATATGATTTTGGAGAATCTTGACATCTCAAACACGAATTTCCTTTTTCACAATGCGAATGTCGTGTATGATTTTTGGCAAAAAGGGCTTTTAGCCGATGCAAAAGTGATTGATTTAATGAGCGAATCCGTTTTGCTGTACACGTTTTCCTATCTCGGCGAAAAACTGCTGACATCCCAAAGTAATCCCGCACAAAACCACACCGTTGCACAGATAAAAAAATACGTTGACGAGCATTTCAGCGAACAGGATTTTTCGTTGGAAAACATCAGCAAACACTTGTCGTACAACAAAAAATATATATCTTCCGTTTTCAAGAAATATATGGGTATGGGCATTGTGGACTACTTGAATACCATACGCATACAAAATGCCTGTACTATGATGGAGCAAGGATTTACCAGCGTGAATGATATTGCGCACCGATGCGGTTACGCATCTTCGCAATATTTTTCTAAAAATTTCAAGAACAAAATGGGCATCACCCCGTCACAATATATGGATAGATTGTAAAATTTACAGCAAAGAACCTCGTCTTTCAATGAAAGACGAGGTTCTTGTTTTGTAAATGTGTACGTAGGGCAAGGCCTTGGTCTTGCCGTTGCCTCCTCTCGAAGAGACGGATGAAGGGTCACCTTTTCATAGCGCTCATATCTTTTATTTCAGTCTTCCTTCAAAAGCAAGTCCACCCTTACGGCAATAACCGTGTCATAACCTATACTGTCACCCGTCGTAGTGCTGCTTTTTCATTGCACTCCATCGTGTGCACCTGCATTTTCATAAATGATATTCATTAATTACATTATATCACTTGATAAACCATTTTTTAATGACAATGAAATTATTCTTTCATCAACTGTAACCACCGACAATAAACAATTAGTTATTGAAAAAGAAAATGCCGATTTCGGCACTTAGTGTGCGAATTTAGAAAGTTTATGCCGAAATCGGCATTTTGATTATTCATTATTCATCAGCGCAAGCGACTTCATTATTCATTATTCATTCGAAAATCCGTTTTGAATGAATGATGAATATTGAATAATGAAAAACGAATAATACAAACAAAAATCCGCTCTCTTATGAGAACGGATTTTCGTTTGGTCCGAGTGACAGGATGTCGATGGTTTTGCGCCACATTTGTACTTGTCGTAGTCACTACACGCAAAACCGTGTTGCCCTAAAGGGCAACGAGGTTCGCTCCATAAGCGAGGCAAAATAAAATAGGGTAGGCGTTTGCCTACCCTATTTTATTTGGTCCGAGTGACAGGAGTCGAACCTGCGGCCTCTTGAACCCCATTGAAATACCGTTCGTTTTGCTACGTGTTGTCCGTTCCCTTTTCGCATCGCTTCATCCCTTGATTTCACTGTCTTTTTTAATGTTCCTGCAAAAAATCCGCTAAAATCAACAAATCGAATTTCTAACAAAACGTTAGAAAAGTGTTAGAAAACCTGCTGTTACATCTTTGGAGCATATCGGGATGGCGCAAACGAAAGTGCGCCATCCCGACGCTCTTATCAGGAGTTACTCCAAAGTACTCCTTGACACTTTTGGAAAATTGCGGTATATTCTATTCAAGAGGTGAAAATATATGCCATCAACAAAGAAAAGAATAAACCTAACTGTTCCCGATGCCTTGTATGAACGTATACAGCAATACAAAGAAAAGCAGGGTGTCCTCAACGACGCAAGCGCGTGTATGCAGTTGATTTCTCAGCAGTTACAAGCCCAAGAACAGAACGAGATGATGACTAATCTCTTGCGCACAATGTCGATGGAGCAGGTACTAAGCATCACCACCGATGGAATGGAAGCCCTGAAGAAACTTGTTGATACGAACCAACT